>CANREY010000001.1 GCA_947629755.1 uncultured Oscillospiraceae bacterium
GATACCCATGCCTAAGAAAAAACCTGACGAGAACGTTAAAAAAGTAAATAACCCCAACGTGATGGGGCTCCGCGCGCAGGTGCTGGACCAGGAGATAACGGACACCCTTGAGGTAAACTACATGCCCTACGCCATGTCCGTCATCGTCTCCCGCGCCATACCGGAGATAGACGGCTTCAAGCCCGCCCACAGAAAGCTCCTCTACACCATGTACAAGATGGGCCTTCTCACCGGCGGGAGGACGAAGTCCGCCAACATCGTTGGCCAGACCATGCGGTTAAACCCCCACGGCGACGCGGCCATATATGAGACCATGGTCCGCCTTTCCCGCGGCTATCAGGCCCTTTTGACGCCCTTCGTGGACTCAAAGGGCAACTTCGGCAAGGTATATTCGCGAGATATGTCCTACGCCGCCTCCCGGTACACCGAGGCCAAGCTTGCCCCCATATGCGCCGAGCTTTTCCGGGACATCGACTCCGACACCGTGGACTTTGTGGACAACTACGACGCCACCATGAAGGAGCCCACCCTGCTCCCCACCACCTTCCCCAACGTGCTGGTCTCCGCCAACACGGGCATAGCCGTGGGCATGGCCTCGAATATCTGCTCCTTCAACTTGGAGGAGGTCTGCCGTACCGAGATAGAGTTCCTGTCGGACCCGGACTGCGACCTTCTCTCCACCCTCCGGGCGCCGGACTTTCCCACCGGGGGAGAGGTCATATACGAGCCTGAGGCCCTCCGGGAGGTCTACGAGACGGGAAGGGGCAGCGTAAAGCTCCGCGCCAGATGGCGGTACGACAAAAAGGAAAACCTCATCGAGATATATGAGATACCCTACACCACCACCGCCGAGGCCATAATGGACAAGGTGGCGGAGCTTGTGAAGACCGGAAAGCTCCGGGAGATCTCCGACATGCGCGACGAGACGGACCTCACGGGCCTTAAGCTCACGGTGGATCTAAAGCGCGGCGTGGACCCGGAGAAGCTGATGGCGAAGCTCATGAAGCTGACGCCCCTGCAGGACGCCTTCGCCTGCAACTTCAATATCCTCATCGCCGGCACCCCAAGGGTCATGGGAATACGTGAGATACTCACCGAGTGGACCGCGTGGAGGGAGGAATCCGTCCGCAGGCGTGTGTTCGCGGACCTTACTAAGAAAAAGGACAGGCTCCACCTTTTGCGGGGCCTTGGGAAGATACTTCTGGACATCGACAAGGCCATCGCCATAATCCGCGGCACCGAGGAGGAGCGGGAGGTGGTGCCGAACCTGATGATCGGCTTCGGCATCGACGAGATACAGGCGGAGTTCGTGGCGGAGATAAAGCTTCGCAACATAAATAAGGAGTACATCTTAAAGCGCCTTGAGGACATAGAGAAGCTGGAGGCGGAGATCGCGGACCTTGAGGACGTGCTCCGCAACCGCCGCCGCGTCAGGACCATCATCAAAAAAGAGCTTGAGAACGTCATAAAAAAGTACGCCGAGCCCCGAAAGACCGGCATAGTCTACGCCCACGAGCTCCCGGAGCCTGAGGACGAAGCGCCTGAGGACGACTATCAGGTGACCGTATTCTTCTCCCGCGGCGGGTACCTCAAGAAGATAACGCCCCAGTCGCTGCGCATGAGCGGCGAGCAGAAGTATAAGGAGGGCGACGGGCTTCTCACGAGCTTTGAGGCCAAAAACTCCTCGGAGCTTCTCGTTTTCACCGACAAATACCAGTGCTACAAGACCCGCCTCTCCGACTTCCCCGACGGGAAGGCCTCAAATCTCGGCACCTACGTGCCCACACAGCTCAACATGGAGGAGGGGGAGAACGCCCTCTACATCTGCGACCCCATGGATTACCGGGGGAGCCTCCTTCTCATGTTTGAAAACGGCAAGGCCGCGAAGATACAGCTTTCTGGCTTTGAGACAAAGACCAACAGGCGAAAGCTCACCGGCGCTTACTCCGACAAGAGCCCTCTCGTCGGCTTTTTGCCTGTCTACGAGGACTTCGAGGCGGCGGCCTACACCTCCGACGGCCGGTGCGTGGTGTTCTCCACGGCCCTTATGACGCCCAAGCCCACGAAGAACACCCAGGGCGTGGCGGTGGTCACGTTAAAGCGCCAGCGGACGGTTACTGAGCTTCACCGGGTGGAGGACACAAGCCTCAAAAACGTCGCCCGCTACCGTGTCCGCTCGATCCCCGCCGCCGGGGCCATACTCCGGGACGAGGACCGGGAGGAACAGCAGTTGAGCTTACTGGGCGGTGACGGCGATGAGTAAGATAAAAAGCCTCGTCGCCGCCGCGGTCCTGATAACTTTCGCCATCTCCGGCTGCTCAAACTCCTTCGACCGTGAGTGGTCAAGCTCCTCAAAGCACCAGGGCGTGTCCTCCCAAGACCCGGCTGACGCGGAGCTTACGCTGGAGGCGGAGGACTACGCCAGCCTCTATGACGATCTCTACACCTTCATCTCAAAGGGCGTGGAGCACGGGGTCGTGCGCATCGCCGGCTACGCCGGGGACATCGACGCGGACATGGCTCAGGCCGTCCTCACCGTGTCCAACGAGACACCGGAGGGGGCCTACTGCGTCTACTACATGAACTACAACATAACAAGGCTCGTCTCCGTCCTTGAGGTCAGCGTCTCGGTGATCTACCGCCACTCACGGGCAGAGCTGGACGCCATAGACAGCTGCGCCGGCGGGACAGACATGGAAAAGCTAATGCTGGACACCCTGAAGGGCCGCCTTGACTTCGTCACCGTCCGCGTCACCGACGAAAACATAAACGAGACGTCCATCAGCGCCGCTATCGAGAAGGCGTACTACGAAAACCCGGAGGATATTCTGTATATCCCCACCTACACAGTAAATTCCTACCCGGAGGAGGGGAGCGAGAGGATACTTGAGATCTCCTTAAGCTACCCCTACGCCACCTCCACCGTGGCCACCCGCCACGCCGCCCTTGAGCGCAAGGCCGAGGAGATCGTCGCTATTACCGGCGAGGGCACGGTGAACGACAGACTTTTGAGACTGGGCGAGTACATGGACGCCAACGTGACATACGATAACAGCGTTGACGCCTCCGACATCGACGCCCGCCGGTACAGCGCAATGACCGCCTACGGGGCGCTGGTGCAGGGGAGTGCCGCAGGGGAGGGCTACGCCATGGCCGTGAAGGTCCTCTGCGACCGTATGGGCGTTGAATGCTATGTGGTCCGGGGACGGTACAACAACATGGACTACGCGTGGAATACGGTCAGAATGGATAACGGCCAGCTTTACCACCTTGACTTCTCCGTCTTCGACCCCGCCGGGGCCGTCTTCAAGACCGACGCACAACAGCTTGCCGCAAACTACTGGTGGGACAAGGCCGAGTACCAGCCCTGCCCCGGCCCCTCCCTCTACGGCCCTGAGTTCGACCCGCCGGTCATCGTGGACCCCTACCCGCCCGTGGGCCCCTGAGCACATTCGGAGAAAAATTCAAATTTTTGCTTGACAAAGCCGGAATGAGCGTTTATAATAGGTCACGCTTTCAAGCGCGGCCTTAGCTCATCTGGTAGAGCGCCACCTTGCCAAGGTGGAGGTAGCGAGTTCGAGCCTCGTAGGCCGCTCCAGCACAAAAAATCCCGTCCGTCAGGACGGGATTTTTTTGTGCTGGAGCGTACGGCCTTTGCCGGAGGCAAAGGCCGCCCCGCCGCAAACGCGGCGGGGTTTTATTTTGACGTGAAGGAAACCCCTGATGGGTTTCCTCCACAGCTCTTTCCTTTCCGATTATTTCGGCAAACCCCTTGATCCAATCAATTTTCGCGGCGACATGCGCGTCGCGAAAATTACCTCTTGTTTTGCGGAGTGTACGGCCCTTCGGGCCGTGCGCGTAGCAAAACGGCAGGAATAAATTTTTTGAATTTCGCAAAATTCAAAAAATTTATTCCTCTCGCCCCCATTGCATCAAAAGGCTTCGCCTTTTGATGCAAAAAAATTGCGGCCCGCGGGCCGCAATTTTTGGAGCAGATAATGGGAATCGAACCCACCTCTACGGCTTGGGAAGCCGTCGTTCTACCGATGAACTATATCTGCATCGTCTCTACTATAACACATGGCGGAGAAAATTTCAAGAGGAATATTTAAAACTTGACCACATATTCTTTTGTAGCGTGAAAAGGAGGGACGTGTTATGAGAAAATTGGCACTCGCGCTGGCGCTGGCTCTTACGCTGTCGACTACGGCGCTGGCGGCGGACACGGTCATGGAGCAGGAGACTGACGAGGAGGTACCGGAGAGCGTATTTGACGACTCCGTCATATCCACCAGCGCCGACGGGCTGGAGGTACCCGCGCCCTCGGCCATACTCATGGAGAAGGAGACGGGGACGGTGCTCTGGGAGAAAAATGCCGACGAGCGCTTAAGGCCCGCCTCCGTGACTAAGGTCATGACCATACTGCTCATCGTCGAGGCCGTGGACAGGGGGGAGCTGAAGCTCTCCGACACCGTGACATGCTCGGCCCACGCCGCCGGAATGGGCGGGAGCCAGGTGTTTTTGGAGGAGGGGGAGCAGATGACCCTCCAGGAGATGCTCAAGTGCATCGTGGTGGCCTCCGCCAATGACGCCGCCTGCGCGGTGGCGGAGCATATGGCGGGCTCAGAACAGGCGTTCGTGGCCAGAATGAACGACAGGGCGCGGGAGCTGGGCATGGCCAACACAAATTTCACGAACTGCACCGGCCTCATGGACGACCCGGAGCACCTGACCACAGCCCGCGACATCGCCATAATGAGCCGGGAGCTCATACGCCACGACTGGATAAAGGAGTACACCACCATATGGCTGGATACCATAAGAAACGGGGAATTTGGCATCTCCAACACAAATAAGCTCATCAGGTTTTACGACGGGGCCACGGGCCTCAAGACGGGCTACACCTCCTCAGCCGGCCACTGCCTGGCGGCCACGGCCCAGCGCGACGGGGTGGAGTACATCGCCGTGGTGCTCCACTGCGCCTCCAGCTCCGACAGGTTTGAGAGCGCCAAGACACTTTTAAGCTACGCCTTCGGGGCCTACACCGTGGCGTCGCCCACCCCCAATGAGGTCCTGCCGCCAATACCCGTAAAGCTTGGGAAGGTCCACAACGTCCAGCCGGTCTTAAGTCAGGAGCCAAAGCTCTTAGTCAAAAAATCCGACGCCGGGAGCCTTGAGGTCACCGTAGATATGGCCCCGGAGCTCACCGCCCCGGTGGAGGCGGGAGCGGAGGTGGGCGTCATGACGGTCACCCTCGGCGGTAAGACCCTCTCCGAGACCCCCATAATCGCCGGCGACAGCGTGGAGCGCCTCACATGGTGGGACGTGACGAAATCGATTCTCAACCTGACCATCTACGGTGAGAGATGACCCACCAAAAGGGTCGCGCCCTCGGCGCCAACCAAAAAAGCGGACGCCCTCGCGTCCGCTTGCCTGTCGGAAAAGGCCTGCGGCCTTTTCCGACAACGGGGAACGTGCGGAAAAATTTGCGAAAAGGTCTGCGGACCTATTCGCAAATTTTTCCTGCCGTTTTGCTCCGCGCACGGCCCGTAGGGCCGTACACTCCGCAAAACAAAAGGTATTTTTCGCAAGGCGCATGTCCTTGCGAAAAAAATTTGATTTGGGGTACGTTTAACAGGGGCTTGTCAACAGTCTGAAGCGGACGCCCTCGCGTCCGCTTTACTATTCTTATATAACACCTTACACCGCGAATCCCCCGTCTACGCTCAATACCTGCCCGGTGATGAACGACGCACTGTCGGAGCATAGAAACGTGACGGCGTTTGCCACGTCCTCCGCCGTGCCAAGGCGTGTGAGGGGCGTGTCGTCCACGAGGGAGGACAGCGTGTCAGGGGAGAGGGCGGAGTTCATATCGGTGTCGATGACGCCGGGGGCCACGCAGTTTACGGTGATGTTTGAGGGCCCCAGCTCCTTGGCGAGGGCCTTTGTAAGGCCGATGAGGGCGGCCTTGCTGGCGGAGTACGCCACCTCACAGCTCGCGCCACGAATGCCCCACATGGAGCTTATTATGACTATCCTGCCCCATTTTTCGTGGATCATATGTGGGAGGGCGGCGTGTATGAGGTTGTAGGCTCCGTCCACGTTCACGGAGAAAACGCGCCGCCAGTCGTCAAAGCTCGTGTCGGTAAAGAGCTTCTGCATGGCGATACCGGCGTTGACGACAAGAATGTCAATGCTTCCGGCGACGCCGAACATATCCCTGACGGCCTCCGGGTCCGATACGTCAGCCCTGACCGCCGCGCCGCCGATGTCGCTTGCCAGCTTCTCCGCCGCCTCACGGCTTTTACGGTAGTTTACGATCACGCTGTGTCCCGCGTCCGCAAGGGCCTTCGCGCAGGCCGCGCCAATACCGCGGGAGGCGCCGGAGACAAGGGCTTTTTTCATATCCCGCACCTCACATTATGCCTGCCCACTTCAAAATGAGCAGTACGGCCACGCCGGGAACGCCGAAAACTCCGGTGACCACGGCGTTTTGCCAGTTCACGGCAAGGGCGATGCCGAAGTCCGCGCCCAGCTTGTTTATCAAAATAAGCGCCACGAAGCCCACGGCGGTATTTATGAGTATCTTGAATACGAACCGTATGGGCTTTGTGAAGATGAATACGGCGATGAGCACCAGCACGATAAGGGCTATCGCCGCCACCTTCGGGTCCAGACCCGTGGCGGCGCTGACCTCGTCGATTATCTCCCCGGCCTTGTTCTCAAAATCCGTCAACGTCTCGGTAAGCATGGGATACCTCCTGAAAAAACTTTGACTATTATAAACCATATTAACGAAAAAGGCAAATTATTTATTGACATTCAGGCGGTATTTGATATAGTTTACCTGTAAAAAGGAGGCGGTGAGCTTGGAATACGATGAGGCGCTGGCCTTTATCCACTCAAGACGCCACGGCGGCCCGGACCTTGAGAGAATGAGAGTTATTCTCGACCGTCTCGGCGCGCCGGACAGGGAGCTTAAATTCGTCCACGTGGCCGGGACCAACGGCAAGGGCTCCGTGTGCGCCTATATGGCGAATATTTTAAGGTGCTCCGGCTACAAGACCGGGCTTTTCACCTCGCCCTTCGTCCGCAGATTTAACGAGCGGATCGAGATAAACGGCGAGGACATACCGGATACTGAGCTCGCCAGCGTCACGGAGACAGTCCGCGCCGTCCTCGGCGAGTTTGAGGATAAGGTGGCGGAGTTTGAGCTCGTGACGCTTATCGGGCTTACCTATTTTGCCCAAAAGCGGTGCGATATAGTTGTCCTTGAGGTGGGCATGGGCGGCGTACACGACGCCACCAACGTCATCGAGCACAGCGAGGTCTCCGTCATGACGGCCATCGGCCTTGACCACACGCAGTATCTCGGAAACACCGTGGAGGAGATAGCCAAGGTGAAGGCCGGGATAATCAAGGATAACGGCCGGTGCGTGGCGTACACCGATCCGGTTGGGGTCATTGAAAAGACCTGCCGTGAGCGCAATGCCGTATTCACGGCCCTCGACCTTGACGCGCTTTGCGTAAAAAGCGCGGGACTTTCCGGCACATGCTTTGATTTTGGCTCCCTCACCGGCCTCAAAACGCCCCTCCTCGGCTCCCACCAGCCAAAAAACGCGGCCTTGGCCCTGACGGCGGTGGAGACGCTGAAAAAGCGGGGCTGGGATATAACCGACGAGAGCCTTCGCCGGGGAGTCGCCACGGTCGTCTGGCCGGGGAGATTTGAGCTTTTGCGGACACGCCCCAACGTCATAATCGACGGCGGCCACAATCCACAGGCGGTGGAGGCGGCGGTCGGGGGCCTTGATGAGTATTTTCCCGGAGAAAAGGCCGTCTTCGTCCTCGGCGTCATGGCTGACAAGGACGTGGAGGGCATAATTGAAAGGCTTGCCCCCGTGGCCGAGAGCTTCATATGCGTGGAGCCCCCGGCCCCACGGGCCCTTAAAAATACGCTTTTGGCGAAGATGCTGACTGACCGCGGACTTGCGGCCGAGACGGCCGACAGCGTCGCCGGCGGTGTCGCCGCCGCCGTGAAGCTTGCGGGGGAGGGCGGCACAGTCTGCGTGCTGGGCTCCCTATACATACTTGAGGAGGCCAGAGCGGCGGCGCTTTCAACGTGATTTGGTCAAAAACGCCCACTCACGGCCCTCACGCGGGCAAAAAAACGGTATTACAATGGCTTGCATTGTGGTAAAGTATAAGATATAATAACATATGTTGTGTTTCCAACGGTGGAAGGACGGGCCAAGGGGCTCACTCACCGTTGGCGCGTTCCCGATTCCGCGGGGGGACCTCCCTCAGTCGCGAGGCGACAGCTTTCACAGACGGGAAGCAGAAAGGAAAGGGATAAAATCATGAGCAAATACATCTTTGTCACCGGCGGCGTGGTCTCAGGCCTTGGCAAGGGCATCACCGCCGCGTCTCTCGGACGCCTTTTAAAGGCCCGCGGCCTCAAGGTGGCGGCCCAGAAGCTGGACCCATACATCAACGTGGACCCCGGTACCATGAGCCCCTATCAGCACGGGGAGGTCTACGTCACCGAGGACGGGGCGGAGACGGACTTGGATTTGGGCCACTACGAGCGCTTTATCGACGAGGACCTCAACAAATTCTCCAACCTCACCACCGGCAAGGTCTACGCCAACGTCATTGGCAAGGAGCGCCGTGGGGAGTACCTTGGCAGTACGGTGCAGGTCATACCCCACGTGACGGACGAGATAAAGGAATTTATATACTCCGTGGGCAAGAAGACAAATGCCGACGTGGTCATAACCGAGATCGGCGGCACCGCCGGCGACATCGAGTCCCAGCCCTTCCTTGAGGCCATACGTCAGGTGGGACTTGAGGTCGGCTTTGAAAACCGCCTTTATATACACGTGACGCTTGTCCCTTATCTCAAGGCCAGCGGGGAGCACAAGTCAAAGCCCACCCAGCACTCCGTAAAGGAGCTTCAGGGCATGGGTATAAACCCGGACATCATCGTGCTCCGGTGCGACGAGCACATCGAGGACGAGAGCATCTTCAACAAGATCGCCCATTTTTGCAACGTAAAGCCCGACTGCGTCATCGAAAACGAGACGCTCCCCATACTGTATGAGGCGCCCCTCATGCTGGAAAAGGAGCACTTCTCCGACATGGTATGCCGTGAGCTCCACATCGACGCCCCCGCGCCGGATCTCACCGAGTGGCGCAACATGGTGGAGAGCATCAAAAATCTAAATAGGTCCGTCACCATCGGTCTTGTGGGCAAATACGTCCAGCTCCACGACGCGTACCTCTCCGTGTCCGAGGCCCTGCGCCACGCGGGCTTCGCCCTTGGTGCCAAGGTGGACATAGAGTGGATAGACTCCGAGACCATAACGGAGGAAAATTATAAGGACGTACTGGGCCGCCTTGACGGCATAATCGTCCCCGGCGGCTTCGGCAAGCGGGGGATAGAGGGCATGGTTCTTGCCGCCCGCTACGCCAGAGAGACTAAAACGCCGTATTTCGGCATATGCCTGGGAATGCAGATAATGTGCGTGGAGTTTGCCAGAGACGTCCTTGGCTGGTCCGACGCCAACTCCCGTGAGTTTGACGAGCGCAGCACCCACAAGGTCATCGACTTCATGCCCGGACAAAATGACGACATAGACAAGGGCGGAACACTCAGGCTCGGCGCCTGGCCCTGCCACATAAGGACCAACACCACCATGGAGCGGTGCTACAAGACCCAGCGGATAATGGAGCGCCACCGCCACCGCTACGAGTTCAACAACGAGTACTACATGGACTATGAGTCCGCCGGTATGGCCTTCTCCGGCATGAGCCCAGACGGCAGGCTCGTTGAGACCGTGGAGCTTCCGGGCCACAAATTCTATGTGGGCGTGCAGTACCACCCGGAGTTCAAGAGCCGTCCCAATAAGGCCCACCCACTGTTTTTGGGCTTTATTGGCGCGGCGCTGGAGCTTGAGAAAAAGGCATAGTCTTTTACGGCGCGCGTCGCCGAAAAATGTTTTTGATAAGTTTTCGCGGGAAAGGAATTGGATTTCTATGTGCGGTATAGTCGGCTTTTCCGGTACAAGAGAGGCCGCCGCGGTGCTCATTGACGGACTGCGGAGGCTTGAATACAGGGGCTACGATTCCGCCGGCATTGCCGTGACGGACGGCGGAAAAATAAACGTGGCCAAGGTCAAGGGCTATGTGAAAAACTTAGCCGAGCTCACCCACGACGGGGCGGACGTCGCCGGCTTTGCCGGAGTGGGCCACACCCGCTGGGCCACCCACGGCGCGCCCAACGACGTAAACGCCCACCCCCACCTGTCCTCCGACGGCCAGTTTGCCGTGGTCCACAACGGCATAATCGAAAATTACGCCGCTCTGCGCCAGGAGCTCACCAAAAAGGGCTACAAATTTGCCTCGGACACGGACACCGAGGTGGTGGCGCACCTTCTTGAGATGTACTACGACGGCGACGCAAAGAAGGCCGTGATGAAGACGGCCTCGCGCCTTGAGGGCTCCTATTCCCTGGGCGTCATCTGCCGTGACGGGCGGCTTTTCGCCATGCGGGAGCAGAGCCCGCTCATTCTGGGCCTTGGGGTGGGGGAGAACTACTTCGCCTCCGACGTGGCGGCCCTTGTGCCCCACACCAAGAACGTCATTTACCTTGACGACGGGGAATTTGCCGAGCTCACGCCGGAGACCATGACCGTCTACGACGTCCGGGGCCGGGCCGTCGACAAGCCCGTCTCCCGCGTCACATGGGACGTGGAGGCCGCCGAGAAGGGCGGCTACGAGCACTTCATGCTCAAAGAGATAATGGAACAGCCCGCCTGCTTCAGGGCCACAGTTGAGCCCAGAATAAAGGACGGCAGGATATGGTTTGAAAACTTCGAGCTCTCAGACGAGGAGCTCCACGGCATAAACCGCATCATAATCACCGCCTGCGGCTCCGCGGGGTACGCGGGCCAGGTGGGAAGATACGTCATTGAGGAGCTCTGCCGCATACCCGTGGCCGTGGAGCTTGCCAGCGAGCTTCGCTACCGGGGGCCCATAATCGATAAGCACACTCTGCTCATCGTCATTTCCCAGTCCGGCGAGACGGCTGACACCATCGCCGCCATGCGGGAGTGTAAGCAGAGAGGGGCCAGGACGCTCGCCATAGTCAACGTGGTTGGGAGCACCATCGCCAAGCTTGCCGACCACGTCATATACACATGGGCCGGGCCTGAGATAGCCGTGGCAACTACGAAAGGCTACACCACCCAAGTGGCCGTCCTCGACATGCTGGCCATCTACCTTGCCGACAGGCTGGGGCTCATGGAGCGCCAGCGCTACGATGAGCTCATAGTGGCCCTTCACGACATGCCCGGCAAGATGCAAAGGGCCATCGACCTAAATCGCAATATAAAGAAGCTCGCCAAAAAGCTTTGCGGGCACAACGACATCTACTTCATCGGACGGAACCTTGATTACGCCGTCTGCATGGAGGGGGCCCTGAAGCTCAAGGAGATAAGCTACATCTTCGCCGAGGCCTACGCCGCCGGGGAGCTCAAGCACGGCACCATCGCCCTTGTGGAGCAGGGGAGCTTAGTCGTGACGCTGGCCTGCTACGAGCCGCTTTTTGAAAAGACCATGTCCAACATCGAGGAGGTCAAGGCCCGCGGGGCGCAGGTGCTGGCGGTGTCCTTAGAGGACAACAGGCAGATACTCAAAAAGGCCGACGACTTTATCCTCGTCCCCCGCACTGACCCCATACTGAACCCCGTGTGCGAGGTGGTCCCCTTACAGCTCTTTGCCTACTATGTGGCCAGAGAGCGGGGGTGCGACATAGACAAGCCGAAAAACCTCGCGAAATCCGTGACTGTCGAGTAACGCGTAAAATAAGAAGGTCACCCAGAACACCTGACTTGGCGACGCCATTCAGGGCGAAAGGAAAGATATACCAATGAAAGACCGCTACGAAAATCCCCTCTGCAGCCGCTACGCCTCAGACGAGATGCAGTACATCTTCTCCCCGGACTTTAAGTTCTCCACCTGGCGAAAGCTCTGGATCGCCTTGGCCGAGAGCGAAAAGGAGCTGGGACTGCCCATAACCTCGGAGCAGATAGACGAGATGCGCTCCCACATCTACGACATCGACTATGACCTTGCCGATAAGTACGAGCACAAGCTCCGCCACGACGTTATGGCCCATGTGCACACCTTCGGGGACGCCTGCCCCAAGGCAAAGCCCATAATCCACCTTGGGGCCACCAGCTGCTATGTGGGGGACAACACGGACATCATTCAGATGCGCGAGGGGCTTTTGCTCATAAAAAAGCTCCTTGTGAACGCAATCGCGGCGCTGTCGGATTTTGCGAGGGAGCACAAGGACGTGCCCACTCTGGCCTACACCCACTTCCAGGCCGCCCAGCCCACGACTGTGGGCAAGCGGGCCACGCTGTGGGCCCAAGACCTCTGCATGGACTTGGAGCGGCTGGACTTTGAGCTTGCGCACTTAAAGCTTCTTGGGTGCAAGGGCACAACGGGCACCGGGGCCAGCTTTTTGGAGCTTTTCCACGGTGACCATGAGAAGGTTAAGGCGCTGGAAGAAAAGATAGCGGAGAAGATGGGCTTTACGGCCTGTATGCCCGTCTCCGGCCAGACATACTCAAGAAAGGTGGACGCCTACGTCTTAAACGTCCTCTCCGGCGTGGCCGCCTCCTGCGCCAAGATGGCCACCGATATAAGGCTCCTTGCCCACATGAAGGAGTTTGACGAGCCCTTTGAGACGAACCAGATAGGCTCCTCCGCCATGGCCTACAAGCGCAACCCCATGCGGTGCGAGCGGGCGGTCTCCCTCGCCCGGTATATCATAAACGACGCCAAAAACGCCAGCGACACCGCCGCCGCCCAGTGGCTGGAGCGGACGCTGGACGACTCGGCCAACAGGCGAATATCCATTCCTGAGGCCTTCCTTGGCGTGGACGCCATACTGACCCTTATGATAAACGTCATAAAGAACGGGAAAATATACCCCAAGGTCATGGAGAAGCATTTAAACGAGGAGCTCCCCTTCATGGCCAGCGAGAATATCATGATGGACGCCGTGGAGCGGGGCGGGGACAGGCAGGAGCTCCATGAGCATATCCGCCAGTACTCCCAGATAGCCGCCGCCAGAGTGAAGCTTGAGGGGAAGGACAATAACCTTCTGGAGCTTTTGCTTCAGGACGAGAAGTTCGGCCTTACCGAGGAGAGCCTCAAGGTGGTCCTTGACGTCCGCAAGTTCGTGGGGCGCTCCCCTGAGCAGACGGAGGAATTTTTGAGCGCCGTGGTGGAGCCCATACTTCAGGAAAATTCCGCTCTACTGGGACTTGACGCCCAAGTGCGGGTATAAGGAGAAGAATTATGTTAACTGCTGTTGTTGGTATCAACTGGGGAGACGAGGGCAAGGGCCGCATGGTGGACCTTTTGAGCTCCCGCTACGACATAGTAATACGCTATCAGGGCGGCAACAACGCCGGCCACACGGTGATAAACGAGAAGGGCAAGTTTATCCTGAACCTCCTGCCCTCCGGCATTTTGCGGGACGAGACGGTGAACGTCATGGGCCCCGGCATGGTCATCGACTTAGAGCACCTGACCGGCGAGATGGCGCGGCTCCGGGAGAAGGGCATCGAGATAACCCCGGAGCACCTCGTCATATCCGACCGGGCCACGGTCTGTATGCCCTACCACAAGATGATGGACATCGTGGAGGAGGAGCGCCTTGGCGGCAAGGCCTACGGCTCCACGAGGCGCGGCATCGCCCCGGTGTACGCCGATAAGTACATGAAAAAGACCGTCCGCATGGGGGACCTCTTCCACCCGGAGACCCTGAAGGCCCACGTGAGGGACCTCTGCGAGTGGAAAAACCTCACCGTGGCCGGGGGCTACAAGCACGAGCCCATCGACGCCGAGGAGATGTACAAGTGGCTTGAGACCTACGGCTTCCCCCTCCGGGAGTACGTGAAGGACACCACCCGTTATCTCACCGACGCCGTAAATTCCGGCAAGTCCGTGATGTTCGAGGCCCAGCTTGGGGCCCTTCGGGACATCGACTTTGGCATCTACCCCTACACCTCCAGCTCCAGCACTATCGCCGCCTACGCCCCCATCGGCGCGGGCATACCGGCAAAGCGCTTAGATAACATCGTGGGCATCATGAAGGCGTATTCAAGCTGTGTGGGCGCGGGCCCCTTCACCTGCGAGATGTTCGGCGCGGAGGCCGAGGCATTGCGCGAGGCCGGCGGGGAGTACGGCGCGGCCACGGGCCGTCCCCGGAGGGTCGGCGGCTTCGACGTGGTGGCCTCCCGTTACGGCTGCCTCGTGCAGGGGGCCACGGAGATCGCCCTTACGAAGCTGGACGTCCTCTCCTACATGGACAAGATACCCGTTGTTACCCACTACGACGTGAACGGCAAAACAGTCGACTACTTCCCCACCGGGGACGAGCTTGAGGCCGCGAAGCCGGTAGTTGAGTACCTCCCCGGCTGGCAAAAGGACATCTCCGCCTGCCGCTCCTTCGACGAGCTGCCCAAAGAGGCGCAGGATTATGTAAACTTCATCGCCGAATCCACCAACACCCACATCAAATACGTCTCCGTCGGCGCGGGGAGAGACGAGTATTTTGAGATGTGATCCCCGCCGGCAGTCCTCAGATACAAGAAAAATAAAACCCAAGGAGGTTATTTTACATGGAAAAGCGCGAACAGCTCTATGAGGGCAAGGCCAAGAAGGTCTTCGCCACCGACGATCCGAACCTTGTCATCGTAAGCTACAAGGACGACGCCACCGCCTTTGACGGGCTCAAGAAGGGCACCATCACCGGCAAGGGCTCCATCAACAACCGCATGACCAACTTCCTCATGAAGAAGCTTGAGGCCGCCGGCGTACCCACACACTTAGTGGAGGAGCTATCCGACCGTGACACACTTGTCAAGAAGGTCAGCATCGTGCCCCTTGAGGTCATAATCCGCAACGTCTCCGCCGGGTCCTTCTCCAAGAAGTACGGCGTGCCTGAGGGCATAGTCTTTGACGCGCCCACCATCGAGTTTTCCTACAAAAACGACGACCTCCACGACCCACTTTTGAACGCCTACCACGCCGTGGCCCTCAAGCTGGCCACCTGGGAGGAGATAGAGCTCATAAAGAAGTACGCCTTCGCCGTCAACGACTTTTTGAAGGCCGAGATGCTCTCCTGCGGCGTGACGCTTGTGGACTTCAAGCTTGAGTTCGGCAAGACCGCCGACGGCCAGATCGTCCTTGCCGACGAGATAAGCCCCGACACCTGCCGGTTCTGGGACGTGAAGACAAACGAAAAGCTTGACAAGGACCGCTTCCGCCGTGACCTCGGCAATGTTGAGGGCGCCTACCATGAGATGATGAAAAGGCTTGGCCTTTCCGAGTAAACTTAATAAGTCTTTACTTGCCCCTCACAATCGAATATTTTGCGACGGGGCAGAATGGAGATAAAATTATGGATTGTTGCGACACACATATCCATGAGGAGTGCGGCGTATTCGGGATATACGCCGCAAATCCTTTTCATGTGGGAAATACTGTATACTATGGCCTCTACGCCCTCCAGCACCGGGGGCAGGAGAGCTGTGGCATCACCGTCTCCAACGGCGGCCACTTCACGACCGTGAAGGACTTGGGGCTGGTGAGCGAGGTCTTCACCCCGGAGAGGCTGGCCTCGTTGGGCGAGGGGAACATGGCAGTGGGCCACGTGCGCTACGGCACCACGGGCAACTCCGGGCGCGAAAACGCCCAGCCAATCGTGGTGAGCCACTTCACCGGCAACCTTGCCACCGTCCACAACGGCAACCTCACCAACGCCGCCGAGCTCCGGCGTGAGCTTGAGGGGCGGGGGAGCATATTCCACACCACCTCCGACACAGAGATAATATCCTACGTCCTCACCCAAGAGCGGCTTGAGACCTACACCGCCGAGGACGCGGTCCTGCGGGCCATGCAGAGATTGAAGGGCGCCTACTCCCTTATTTTGATGCTGGAGGACAAGCTCATCGCCGTCCGGGACAAAAACGGCTTCCGCCCACTTTGCTATGGCCGCAACGGCCACGGGGACTACGTCATAGCCTCCGAGTCCTGCGCCCTGAGCTCCGTCTCGGCGGAGTACATTCGGGACCTGGAGCCCGGCGAGGTGGTCGTCTTCGACAAGGACGGCGTTCGCAGTATCCGGGATAACTGCGGCAAGGCCCCGGAGGCCATGTGCATCTTTGAGTATATCTACTTTGCCCGGCCCGACTCCTCCATCGACGGCTGTTCCATTCACCACGCGAGGCTCCGGGCCGGAAAATTCTTAGCTATCGACCACCCGGCCGAGGCCGACATAGTCATCGGAGTGCCCGACTCCGGCACCGACGGGGCCCTCGGTTACTCCAAGGAGAGCGGCATACCCTACGACATCGGCCTCATCAAGAATAAGTATATAGGCCGCACCTTCATCTCTCCCGGCCAGCAGTCCCGTGAAAACTCAGTCCGCATAAAGCTCAACGCCGTCCGCGAGACAGTGGAGGGCAAGCGTGTGGTGCTGGTGGACGACTCCATAGTGCGCAGTACCACCATCGCCCGCACTGTGGCCATACTCCGGGAGGCCGGGGCCACTCAGGTCCACGTGCGCATAACCGCGCCACCCTTTTTAAACCCATGCTACTACGGCGTGGACATCGACTCCCGTGAAAATCTCATCGCCTGCAAGCACACGGTCCCTGAGATCTGTAAGCTCATCGGCGCGGACTCCCTTGGCTATCTCAAGGTAGAGCGACTTCCTGAGCTCACCGGCAGCCGGACCCACGGCTACTGCACCGCCTGCTTCACCGGCGAGTACAAAACCCGCCTCCCCGACGCCATAAAGCGCGACATGTTCGAGGGCTCTTGACTTACCCCCTTTTTGGAAAAGGGGGGCAGAGGGGATTAGAGCCCACGCTCTAACCTTTCGCTTGCCCTCAGCCCCTCCCTTTGGGAGGGGTGGCCGCGCGCAGCGCCGGCCGGGGTGGGCCGAATTGCATATTTATTATTGAAAATTCCCTCCCGATATGCTAAAATATCCACAACTGTGTGAAAACGGGGTGTTTATATGATTTCGGAAAAAATGATAAAGATGACCGAGGGCGGGAGCGCCATTCGGGCTATGTTCGAGGAAGGGGCCAGAATGGCCGAGAAGTACGGCCGCGAGAACGTCTACGACTTCTCCCTTGGCAACCCCAACATTCCCGCGCCGGAGAAGGTGAGGGAGGAGATAGTGCGTATCGCCGCGGAGACCGACCCCATGGAGCTTCACGGCTACATGTCAAATTCCGGCTACCCGGAGGTGAGGGCCAAGGTGGCCGCGTCCCTCAATAAGCGCTTCGGCACCGCTTTTTCCGAGAACAATATAATCATGACCGTGGGGGCCGCCGGCGGGCTCAACGTGCTTTTAAAGACCCTCTTGAACCCCGGCGACGAGGTCCTTGTCTTCGCCCCCTATTTCCTTGAGTACGGCAACTACGTCTCCAACTTTGACGGCGTCCTGAAAGCCATAAAGGCCAACATCGCCGGCAGCTTCCAGCCCGACGCCAACGCCTTGAGGGAGGCCATAACAAAAAAGACAAAGGCCCTCATTCTGAATAACCCCAACAACCCAACCGGCGTTATATACACCGAGGAGACAATAAAGGCCATCGCGGCGGTGCTGGAGGAGAAGCAAAAGGAGCTCGGCACGAGCATCTACCTTATCTCCGACGAGCCCTACCGGGAGCTTGCCTACGACGGGAGGGAGGTGCCCTGGCTCACGAAATATTACCGCAACACTCTCGTGGGCTACTCCTGGTCCAAGTCCCTGTCCCTCCCCGGCGAGCGCATCGGGTATGTGGTCATACCCTCCGAGTGCGACGACGCCCAGCTCATATTCGACGCCGCTGTCATCGCCAACCGTATTCTGGGCTTTGTCAACGCCCCCAGCTTACAGCAGAGAGTGGTGGCCGAGTGCCTTGAGGAGAGCACGGACGTGGCGGCCTACGACAAAAACCGCAGGGCCCTCTATAAGGGCCTCACGGAGGCCGGCTTTGAGTGCGTCTACCCGGACGGGGCGTTTTACATGTGGGTGAAAACTCCCGGCGACGACAAGGAGTTTTCAGATAACGCCAAGAAGTACAACATTCTTGTCGTCCCCGGCGCGTCCTTCGCCTGTCCGGGCTATGTGCGCGTGGCCTACTGCGTAAGCTACGATATGATAATAAGGTCCCTTCCCGCCTTTAAGAAATTAGCGGCGGATTATGGGCTCTCAAAATAGAAATTCGAGGAAAAACCATGGAAAATACAGAAAACAGGAAAGTCATGCTCTCCGGCATTCAGCCAAGCGGGGCGCTCCATCTGGGAAACTACTTAGGGCCACTCAGACACTGGCCGAAGATGATCGAGGAGTTTGACTGCTACTTCTTTTTGGCCGACCTCCACACCATCACCGTGCGTCAGGAGCCGGCGGCCCTTCGCCAGCAGACAATGACGCTTTTGGCAAGCTACATCGCCTGCGGTCTTGACCCTGAAAAGTGCACGCTCTTTATCCAGTCCCACGTCCACCAGCACGCGGAGCTTGGCTGGGTGCTCAACTGCTACGCCATGTTCGGGGAGCTTTCACGCATGACCCAGTTTAAGGACAAGTCCGCCAAGCACGCGGAGAACGTCAACGGCGGCCTTTTCACCTATCCCTGCCTTATGGCGGCGGACATACTGCTCTACCAGCCGGATTTCGTGCCGGTGGGGGAGGACCAGAGACAGCACGTGGAGCTTTGCCGGAACATCGTCCAGCGCTTCAACGGCCTCTACGGCGAGGTGTTCAAAATGCCGGAGCCCTATATAGCCAAGGTGGGGGCCCGGATAATGAGCCTCAACATGCCGGAGTCCAAGATGTCAAAGTCAATCCCCGACGGGTGCGTGTACCTTCTCGACAAGCCTGAGGACATCGCGAGAAAATTCAAGCGTGCCATCACCGACAGCGACACGGAAAACTGCGTCCGCTATGACCCTGAGACGAAGCCGGGAGTTTCAAACCTCATGACCATATACGCCTCCGTCACCGGCAAGAGCTACGACGAGATAGAGGCGGAGTTTGCTGGAAAAGGCTACGGCGTATTCAAGCCCGCCGTGGGCGAGGCGGTCATCGAAACACTCCGGCCAATCCGCGAGGAGGCCGAGAGACTTTTAAAGGACAAGGCGTATTTAGAGTCCGTCTACCGCAAGGGCGCGGAGAAGGCCTCATACGTGGCCGAGAAGACCCTGAGAAAGGTCTATAAAAAGGTCGGGTTTATCCAGAAGTGACCTTATAGAGGATTAGTTAGGGATATGAATATTGAACTGCAGGATCTCTTGAAAATCGCGCTGACTATGGTGGCGTCCCTTTTGGTGTGCTTTGCCATGACGCCTCTCGTGCGCTCCTTCGCCGTGAAGGTGGGCGCGGTGGACGTACCGAAGGACGGCCGGCGTATGCACGACCACCCCATACCCAGACAGGGGGGCCTTGCCATATTCCTTGGCTTTTTGGTGGGCGTGGTGCTCTTTGCCGACCTTAACCGGCAGGTACAGGGCATACTCTTAGGCTCCGTGATAATCGTCACCGTTGGGGCCATCGACGACATCGTGCCCCTTCCGGCGCTACTTAAATTCGTGGTGCAGATCGGCGCCGCCGGCGTGGCGGTGGCCTTCGGCGTCAGGATCGAGCACATCGCCAACCCCATATTCTGGAGCGAGGCCCAGTATATAAGCTTCGGCGCGTGGAGCGTGCCGATAACCATATTCTGGATAGTGGGTATAACCAACTCCATAAACCTCATCGACGGCCTTGACGGCCTTGCCTGCGGCGTGTCGGCCATATCCAGCCTTTCCATACTGGTCATCTCCCTTGTGCTTGGGCAGGTGGAGATCGCCGTCCTGTTGGCGGCGGTGCTGGGCGCGTGCCTTGGCTTCATGCCCTACAACTTAAACCCCGCCAAGATATTCATGGGCGACACCGGGGCGCTTTTGCTGGGCTACGTGTTGTCCACAGTGTCGGTGATAGGGCTTTTGAAGTTTTACACCATAATCTCCTTTACCGTGCCACTCCTCGCTCTGGCCCTCCCCATATTCGACACCTGCTTTGCCATAATAAGACGCCTCATAAAGGGCCAGAACCCCATGAGCCCCGACCGGGGCCATTTCCACCACCGGCTCATGGACATGGGCTTTTCCCAGAAGCAGTCCGTGGCCGTACTCTACGCCATCTCCGCCGTCCTCGGCCTCTCCGCCGTCATAATCACCACCAGCGGCGAGATGAAGGCGCTCATACTCGTGCTCTCCTTCTGCGTGGCCATCATAATCGGCATAGCTTTGATCAAAAGCCACGACGACAAGGTGGAAAAGGAGCAGGAGGAGGCCGCGGCCCAGCCCGAAAATCAGCCCACACTCTCCAACAGCGAAGTGCCGCCGGAGGAAAATACAGAAAATCAGGAGGACGGACACTAACCGGCCGTCTTTCCCTCGTCCAATTATCCGATGTGGAAAATGTATCATAACACAAAATATGGCATAACAAACATTTTGTAATTGCCCGTTGCGGCAGTTGCGTATTACAAGTTTATGTGGTATGATGCTGATAATGGAATTTACGGACCGATACGATTTTGAGGTGTTTGACAGTGTTGGCATACTCGATTATTATGTTTTTGGGCGCCGCCGTATTTTCGGCGTTCAGCATAGCGATTTATAAGGGCAAGACCGATTTGATACATGATTATCACCAGACAAAGGTCAAAGACAAGGCCGCTTACGGAAGGTCCTTTGGAAAGGCGCTATTTTGTTTTGCGCTGGCAATGCTGCTCAGCGGTGTCGTTGGCCTGTTTGCGAATAATAATATAATCGGGACAGCCGCGGTCGTCATTCTCATAACAGGATTATGTATCGGTGTAATTTGTATTATCAAGGTACAAAACAAATACAACAAAGGAGTTTTCTGAATTACCCAATTAAAATAGCGGACGCCCGGCGTCCGCTTACTCATTCCCCGTCCCTCGTCCCGCCCGCAGGCGAAAAGCCTCCCCTTGCTAAAGGGGAGGACAGCCGCGAAGCGGCTGGAGAGGTTCCGCCCCTCCCTTGGGAGGGGGCAGGGGGTGGGCCGAACAACCCATAAAATCACCCCACATAAAATCTCACTGCCATAAAGCCGGATTTACATGTGGGGTATGATATTATAACCGTTTGCTTTTATTTGTTGCGCAGTACCGAAAAGCCCACCACGATCAGTATTATGAGAAAATCCTGATCCCGGCTCTCCAGATAGAGAAAGAGGAGCACCGTCAGCAGTAAAATATCCCCAGGGTCCCCGATGGAGAAGGGGAGCGCCGGATTTGCGCCCCGCACGGTTTTCGGGCTCTGCCTTGCCGTGGATACGTTGGGTGTCTGCTCCCTGCGCGCTGTTGCGGGAGCTCTCCCGGTGTTTTGGGCCCTCCGCGGCGCCGGCCTTTGCTGCTGCCTGTAATACCACTGGGGCTGAATATTATAGGCCAAGGTCCAGATCCCCTCCAAACTCGTCTATGGCCGTCTTCGCGACCCTCGCCACACGGGCGATCTTCACGGCTTTGTCCAGCGTCTCCCGTCGCTGGGGCTTAAGGTACGGCTTCATGGAGGCGATAAGCGCCGCCTTGTTGTCGTCGCCGTGCTTCAGCTCGCCCATTATTTTCCCGATGGCCCCCAGCATACCGGGGCTTATATCCCCAAGGCCGGGTATGGCCTCGGTCTTTTTCTCCGGCTCCGGCGCTTTCGGGCTCTCGGAGCTCTTGGAGAGCTCCTTTGCCAAGCCCATTATCTTCTCCATCTCGTCAGGGGAGGAGAGGATCGAGCTCAGCATATCCTCAAACTCGCCCATATCCCGGCCCCCTATCTTCCGCCCATGATCGAGCGCAGATTTTCAACGAGCCTCGCCCCTGAGTCGGTCTTCAGAATGTTCTCAACCGCGGTCTTTACGGCCTCGGTGTCGCCACGCTTTACCGCGTCCTCGAAGCCGCCCTTTTGAAGGGCCGCCCTGACCCGTTCCCCGTCGGGGGAGGAGGCCAGCCGCTCGATGTCCCCGCGCTTTTCGGCGATCTTCTTGCCGTCCTTGCCGGAGAGGAACCTGTCGGCGGTCTTTTGAAATTCGTTGTCCATATCTCACCCTCCGTTCTCACAAGCCAGTATATTCATTTATCTCAAGGAAGGTCACTATGAAGATACTTGTTTTTTCCGACTCCCACAGATATGTTGAGCCCATGGTCACAGCCACGCTGGAGGAGAAGCCCGACCAGATAATACACTTAGGCGACATGGAGACCGACGCGGAGGAGCTCTCCCGCCGCTTTCCCACTATACCCGTGGCCTACATCGCCGGCAACTGCGACAGCTTCTTCGGAGGGGAGAGGTACCGGCTAATTTCAATTCGAGGCAAAAAGCTCTTTATCACCCACGGCCACTGCTTCGGCGTGAAGATGGGCCTTGACGGCCTCATAAACACCGCCCTCACCGCCGGAGCCGACGCCGTCCTCTTCGGACACACCCACTGTCCACACTTTGAGACAGTCAACGGTATGCTGGTAATAAATCCCGGCTCCGTGGGCATGGGCGGCCGCACCTACGGCGTTCTCACGGTTGACCCGTCCGGCAATATGGAGTATGAGCTTAAAACCGTCTGAATATAAAAATGCCGGCGAAGGCGCTTGGCCTTTGCCGGCAATAAAAACAGGCGTTTTTTTATTTTTTAATTGGCAGCAGGGCCCTTGTGTCGGCCTTGTAGCCCGCGAAGCCCGGCTTTCTCGACTGGTGGCTGTCCGCCAGCGGGATACTCACAAGGAGGAAGAGCGCGGTATTCATAAGCGCGCCCAGCCCCAGCAGGTACATATCCGGGTACATGGAGACGACCGAGATGGCCACGCCCCACCACATAAGTATCTCGCCAAGATAATTGGGGTGGCGTGAATATCTCCACACTCCCTCTCTCAAAAAGCCCGTTCCGCCCATTTTGTGGAACCGGTGGTTTTGAATATCAGCCGCCCCCTCCATAGCCGTGGCGGCAAGGCTCACGCCAAGGCCAAGGAAGGAGAGAAGATTTGCCCTCGCCGGGTGATCGAGTGCGTACACCGCCGGGAGAAGGCAGGCGTAGACTATCACTGTCGGCATGAGGTGTATCCCGACGAGGTTGGCGACGGGGTAAAAAGCCCCCGTTTTCTCACGCACCCGCGTATACCGCCAGTCCTGACAGGCGAGGCTCCTGAAGGTGTAGGCCCAGTTTGCCGTGAGCCTCACCGCCCAGAGGGTGACCACGGTCAGGAGCGCGATCTCGTACACCGAGAGCCTCCGTCCCCAGCCGACGGCCCAGAGTATCACCGGCGGCTGGACGCTCCAGTATGGGTCGTACACCGAGGCGTTGTCCAGCAGCACGCTGAAAACGAACACCACCAGCGTTGCCGCCGTATCCGCCACCAGTATCGCCTGCCACCGGGGCAGGTGAAGCTGTGAATACTCCTTAAACCCCGCCAGACACGCCAGAGCGTATACCGCGATCATGATAATAAAGCTCAAGATCCTGTTCTCTTTAAGCCGTGACACCGTATCCGCGCCCCTTTTTCCCGTTTTTTCGCAGTAAGGACATATTACACTATTGTAAAGATAATTTCAAGTGAAAGGACGGGAAATTACCTGACGGGCGGGAAACTATGAAAGTTGACAAAAGCTTTTTGTTGTGTTAAAATACTCAAATCTGGATAAAATTATTTAGGCTTTTTGCGCCAACGGCGCTTAAACATACGCAATATTATATAAATTCAGTTCAGAGAGCGACCGGCTTTTCGGCGATTCAGGGCCGAAAACCTGTACTCTGGGCTTTATAATGTTGCGTCCATATTATTTCGTTGCTGTTATACTAATATCTATTTAAAAGGAGACACCGAGCGGCGAGGATTTTTCGCGTCAGGCAAGGAAGACGCCGCAGGGAATACCCATTGGTATTTCCAAGGCGGCTGACGCCGCATGACGCGAAAAAGGCCGTCGCGAATGTCTTGTTTTAATTAGATATTAGTATTACATAAATCTCCGACGCGAGGGCGTCCGGTCCTCGGCGGGGGAGCAACATGATTCAAAGGAGAATTTTTGCGTGTCAACAAAGGAAAAACTGAAGATCGCGGCCCTTGGGGGCCTCAATGAGATCGGAAAGAACATGTACCTCTACGAGTACGGCCAGGACATCATCGTGGTGGACTGCGGCATCGGCTTTCCGGACGACGAGATGTACGGTATCGACTCGGTGATACCGGACATAACCTATCTTGTGAAGAACAAAAACCGCGTCCGCGGCATCGTTCTGACCCACGGCCACGAGGACCACATCGGGGCCATGCCCTTCGTGATGGACGAGCTCATGGACGTGCCCGTCTACGGAACGCCCCTGACAAACGCCCTTGTGAACATTAAGCTTGCCGAGCACGGCACAGCTGACAAGGTGAAGCTCAACACCGTAAAGGCCGGGGAGAGCGTGAAGCTTGGTTGCTTCAAGGTGGAGTTTATTCACGTGAACCACTCCATACCCGACTCCGTGGCTCTGGCCATAAAGACACCCGTGGGCGTGGTCATACACACCGGGGACTATAAAATAGACACCACCCCCATCGACGGCGGCATGATCGACCTTGCCCGCCTTGGTGAGCTTGGAAAGCGCGGCGTGCTGGCGCTGGTGTCCGACTCCACAAACGTGGAAAATCAGGGCTTCTCCCTCTCCGAGAGCGTCGTGGCCGCCAACTTTGAAAACCAGTTCAAGGACTGCCACGAGAGGATAATCGTCACCACCTTCGCCTCCAACGTCCACCGGCTCCAGCAGGTCATAAACTGCGCCCGGAAATACGGCCGGAAGGTGGCCGTCACCGGCCGGAGCATGGAAAACGTGCTGAGGGTCGCCACGGAGCTGGGCTACATGGACATACCCAGCGGCATATTGGTTGACATAAATCAGATAAAGGGCCTGCCCAAGGACCGTGTGGTCATAATCTCCACCGGGAGCCAAGGGGAGACCATGAGCGCCCTTCACCGCATAGCCTTCAACGAGCACAAGCAGGTGGAGATCATGCCGGGGGACAAGATAATCATTTCCGCCTCCGCCATACCGGGGAACGAAAACTCCATCTCCCAGGTGGTGGACGAGCTTTTCAGGCGGGGAGCAACGGTGGTATACGAGCGCAGTGCCCTTCTCCACGCCTCAGGCCACGCCTGCCGTGAGGAGCTGAAGCTCATGCTTGCCCTCGTAAAGCCGAAATTCTTTATCCCCGTCCACGGCGAGTACAGGCACTTAAAGCTCCACGCCGACCTTGCAAAGCAGATGGGCGTGCCGGCCAAAAACGTGGTGATCTCCGACCTCGGCAAGGTCATCGAGGTTGGCTCCCGGAGTATCAAGCTTGGCGGCGTCATACCCTCCGGCAAGATATTCGTGGACGGCACCGGCGTGGGCGACGTGGGCAGCGTGGTCCTTCGCGACCGCAAGCATCTGGCCCAGGACGGTATGCTGGTGGTTGTCGTGAGCCTTTCAAGCTACGACGGCTCCCTCGTCTCAGGGCCGGACATAATAACCCGCGGCTTTGTCTACGTCAAGGAGGCCGAGGAGCTCATGCAGGAGCTTAAGGACGTGGCCTACGACGTCATAGAGGAGTGCAACTCCCGCCGCATAAAGGACTGGTCCGGCATAAAGGGCACAATGAAGACCCGCCTTTCCGACTACCTCTACAAAAAGACGAAGCGCTCACCCATGGTCCTGCCGGTCATAATGGAGGTCTGAGGCCGTGAACATACAGATATTCGGCAAGGCCAAGTGCTTTGACACGAAGAAGGCCGAGCGCTATTTCAAGGAGCGCCGGATAAAATTCCAGTCTGTGGACATGGTCAAATACGGCATCAGCCCACGGGAGTTCGACTCCGTAAGGCGCGCCGTGGGCCTTGAGAACCTCATCGACGAAAAGGCTAAGGGCGCGGAGCTGCTTAAATATCTCGCCTACGACGAGGACAAGGTGGAAAAGCTTCTTGCCGACCAGTCCCTCATAAAAACCCCCATCGTCCGCAACGGCAAGCTCGCCACCGTCGGCTACTGCCCGGAGGTTTGGAAAACGTGGGAATAAACCAAAAAAGCGCCCCGACCGGGGCGCTTTTTTGGTTGTCGACAAAGGCCCAAGGGCCTTTGTCGACAATGGAGAACGTGCGGAAAAATTCGCGAAAAGGTCTGCGGACCTATTCGCAAATTTTTCCTGCCGTCACGCCGCGCGCGCCGCAAGCGGCACACTTGCGTGACAAGAGGTAATTTTCGCGACGTACATGCCGCCGCGAAAATCATTTGAAATGGAGTTTTACGCTTATCTGTGGTTTGCCAACAGTCTAAAAAGTGCCCCACTGGGGGTGCTTTTTTGGTGAGCGGAGAATTGCGGCCGGGGTGGGACAAATATTCTCTTTTAATTGACAATACCCCTACAATAAACTATAATTGATTTATAAATTCTTACAGGGGGTGGCGGTATGAGGATAACGTTTATCGGCGCGGCGCATGACGTTACGGGGAGCTGTACGCTGCTTGAGGTTGGAGGGCATAAGATGCTTGTCGACTGTGGCATGAAGCAGGGGAGCACGGCTTTTGAGAGCGTGGACCTGCCGGTGGCGGAGAAGGACATCGAGTGCGTGCTTCTGACCCACGCCCACGTGGACCACTCCGGAAATCTGCCGCTCCTCTACAAAAAGGGCTTTCGGGGCCCGGTCTACACCACCGAGGCCACGCGAAATCTCTGCGAGATAATGCTCCGCGACTGCGCCAACATACAGATGAGCGACGCGGAGTACAAGTCCCGTAAGGCCCGGCGGGCCGGGGAGCCGGAGGTGGAGCCCCTTTTCGACTTAAACGACGCGGAGGGGGTACTGAAGCACTTTCGCGGGTGCGAGTACGAAAGAGAGCTCACAATAAACGAGTGCGTTTCAGTGCGCTTTACGGACATCGGGCACCTTTTGGGCTCGGCCTGTATCGAGGTCTGGCTCCACGAGGGCGGCGAGAGCCGGAAGATGGTCTTCTCCGGGGACGTGGGCAACACGGACCAGCCCATAATCTGCGACCCCAAGAGGGTCTCGGACGCGGACTATCTGATGATCGAATCCACCTACGGCGACAGGTCCCACGGGGAGCGGCACGAGTACATAAACACACTTGCCGGGTACATACAGAAGACCCTTGACCGGGGCGGCAACGTGATAATCCCCTCCTTCGCCGTGGGCAGGACGCAGGAGATACTTTACTTTATACGTGAGATAAAAAACGCCAATCTCGTCACCGGCCACGGCGTGTGGCCAGTATACGTGGACAGCCCCCTTGCCAACGAGGCCACGTCCATCTTCATGCAGTGCGACACCCAGTATCTGGACGAGGAGACAAGGGCCGTCATGGCCGAGGGCGTGAACCCCCTCGTATTTGACGGGCTGTGCCTCACCACCTCCACGGAGGAGTCGAAGGCCCTCAACACCGACGAGACGCCCAAGGTCATAATCTCCGCCTCCGGCATGTGCGACGCGGGGCGCATACGCCACCATTTAAAATACAATCTCTGGAGAAGTGAGTGCCTCATACTCTTTGTGGGCTATCAGGCCGCGGGGACCTTGGGGCGGATCATCTACGACGGGGCAAAGAGCGTGAAGCTCTTTGGCGACGACGTGGCGGTGAACGCCGAGATAGAGTACCTCCCCGGCGTATCGGGCCACGCGGACAAGCAGGGGCTTCTCGACTGGCTGTCAGGCTTCTCGGAAAAGCCAAAGCACGTATTTGTTAACCACGGCGACGAGGGGGCCTGCGAGGAATTTGCCCGGTGCCTCCGGGAGGAGCACGGCTACAACGCCTTCGCGCCCTATTCCGGCACGGAGTTCGACCTCATAACCGGGGAGTTTGTGAAGCTCACCGAGGGCGTTCGGGTGAGGAAGGTAAAGCCGGAGACTCAAGCCCGCAGAAGGGCCAACGAGGCCTTCAACCGCTTCATGGACGCGGTGACGAGGCTTGTGAACACCGCCAAGGAGTGCGACGGCATGGCCACGAAGGACTTGGCCCGGTTCACGGGTATGATAAATTCCCTTATAGACAAGATAAAAAAATAAAAGAATACAAAAAGCCGACGGAAACGCCGGCTTTTTTGATGGGGGGTCATATTAGACTTCTTATTATCGCGCGGTTCTCGGCAAAATCGAGGAATGCCGTATGTATCCCGATATTTCCCGCGATCTCAAGCTTCCTTCTAACGGAATTGGCGTCGTCCCACATGACGAGCCTCACCCGGTCCCGGTCGCGAAAGCTCGTGTAGTTCGCCTCGAAGCACTGAGAGTAGAATACTCTGTCTGGCGCTACGCCTCCGGGGACCGGGGAGGGGAGACGGGAGGGCAGGCTGCGGCGGGCGGGGAGGAGGAAATCGGCGGGCCGTGTGTCCAGCCGGAGGGCTATTTTCTCAGGGCCGTATTTGCCCGCAAGCAGGCGGAGCCTGTCGGAAAAGGGGGAGCTGTAACTCTGGGCGTTTATAAGGAGCCCACGTTTACCCGGCACGCCGCCGTAGCCCTCAGGCAGGTAAAGCGTGAGCCCGCGGGGCGCCAACCTGTCGGCCATGAGCTCCGAGAGCGAGAGCAGCGCCGGCGTGGGCCGAGGGAGATCAAGAACGACGCCGGAGAAGCCGTAAATGAGGCAAAAGCGAAGTATATTCTCAACCAGCGCCTCCTGGGGGCCGAAGCCCGTGAGGCCGTGACAGGCTATCTCCACCAGCCTCTCGCCCCGGAGGGCCGGGAGCGGGCCGAGACGCGTGAGCTTAAGTCCCCGCGTCACCTCACAGGCCATGATGCTCACTGGCCCATAATTTATGGCCTCCGATGCCAGCTCAGGCGGCGCGGAGAGATAAATTTTAAAATCTTTCATGTACATTTCCTTATCAATGTGCTATAATATCCGCGTTAATGATCGCGGCTTGCGGTTTTATACGGTTATCACTACCAATCTATGCGTAAAGGTGCGTCATATGAGCTTTTTTCTCACTCCCGCCCTCAGATTTGAAAAGGCCACGGACATAAGGCCGGAGCTTTTAAATTCCATGGGCGTAAGCCTTCTCATTCTGGACGTTGATAACACCATCGCCCCTTACGGGCAGGTGACGCTGGATAATCAGGTGCTGAGCTGGGCGGGGGAGATGAAGGCCGCGGGCGTGAAGCTCTACATAGTCTCAAATAACAAGGGCGAGCGGCCGGAGATATTTTCAAAGCTCCTTGACGTGCCCTACATAAAAAGGGCCGGAAAGCCCAGCCCACGGGGCGTGCGAAAGGCCCTTGAGAACGCCGGCGTGCCGCCGGAGCGGGCGGCGCTGGTGGGGGACCAGATATACACCGACACCATCGCGGCAAATTTAGCTAAGGTGAAGATGCTCCTTGTGGAGCCCATAAAATTCACAAATCCCTTCTTGGCAATAAGATATTTTTTTGAACTGCCCTTCAGGACGGGGAAAAAGTTATAAGGAGTGTATCAATATGAACAACTTAAAAAAGATAAGCGCCGCTGTGAAGGCCAGTGATGCCGACGCCATATTCGTCACCAGCGAGCAGAACAGGTACTACGCTACGGGCTTCGCCTCCTCGGCGGGGGAGCTCATAATCTGCGGCGACGGCACCTCAGCCCTCTTTATCGACGCTAGGTACTTTGAGGAGGCCAGCCGGGAAATATCCGGGGCGGAGGTCATCTGCTCCAACGATAAGCCGGTCTACGAGCTCATGAACGCCTTTTTCAAGGAGCATGGCATAAATAAGCTGGCGGTGGAGGAGGGCTCTTTGAGCTACGCCGCCTATACGAGGATCGACGCCAAGCTGGAGCCTGAGTTTGTCCCCGGTCAGGCCATACTCCGTGACCTGCGGGCCATAAAGTCCGACGAGGAGATGGAGTTTCTCGTCGGGGCCCAGAGGATAGCGGACAGGGCCTTTACGAACACCTTAAAGCTCATAACCCCCGACATAACGGAGCGCGAGCTGGCCGCGGAGCTCACATGCCAGATGCTCAAGGCCGGAGCTCAGGATAAGTCCTTTGACCCCATCGTAGTCTCCGGGGCCCTCTCCAGCGTCCCCCACGGCAAGCCCAGGGACGTAAAGCTCCAGCGGGGCTTTTTGACCATGGACTTCGGCGCCCTCTATAAGGGCTACTGTTCAGACACCACACGCACCGTGGCCATCGGCGAGCCCACTGCTGAGATGGTGAAGGTCTACGACACCGTCCTTCGTGCCCAGCTTGAGGCCATAGGGGCGGCGAAGGCGGGCCTCACCGGAGCTCAGCTTGACGGCGTGGCGAGGAAGGTCATAGCCGACGCCGGGTACGGGGAGTACTTCACCCACTCTTTGAGCCACGGCGTGGGCATCGACATACACGAGTACCCCAACTGCTCCCCCAGAAGCGAATGCGTCCTAAAGGCCGGGGACGTCATATCCATGGAGCCGGGCATCTACCTTCCCGGACGGTTTGGCGTGAGGATAGAGGACGTTATCGAGATAAAGGAGGACGGGTGCTTTGACCTTACCGAGCTTCCAAAGGAGCTTTTGGTCTTCTGCGCCTGATGATTTTCTCGGATAAGAGCGGGATTTAACATATTTTTTCTTGCATTATCCGCGAAAATGATGTAGAATGTCTTAGATGTATTTAAATCTGTTATAAAATCGCGTCTTTTCAGAATAATACCTACGGGAGGATAAAAACATGGCAACAATCACCGCCAGCGATTTCAGAAACGGAAAGACCTTTGAGTACGAGGGCAAGCCCGTCGTAGTCGTGGAGTTCCAGCACGTCAAGCCCGGCAAGGGCGCGGCCTTCGTGCGCACCAAGATGAAGAACCTCATCACCGGCGCCGTCACCGAGACTTCCTTCAACCCCACCGCCAAATTTGAGGAGGCCTTTGTTGAGCGCAAGGAGGCCGAGTACCTCTATCAGGACGGGGACCTCTACTATTTCATGGATCCGGAGACCTACGAGCAGGAGCCCGTCAGCGGCAGTAAGCTTGGCGACAATTTCCGCTTCGTCAAGGAGAATATGATCTGCACCATCAGCTCCTACAAGGGCGACGTGTTCGCGGTGGAGCCCCCCAACTTCGTGGAGCTTGAGATCACCGACACTGACCCCGGCTTTGCCGGAAACACCGCCACCAACACCTTAAAGCCCGCCACGCTGGAGACCGGCGCCGAGATCAAGGTCCCCCTCTTTATAAACGTTGGCGACAGGATCCGCATAGACACCCGCACCGGCGAGTATCTTGAGCGCGCCAAGGGCTGAGCCCGTATTGATCCGTGGCGTTCGCTCCTCTCCGTATTTTGAATGGGCAGGGGCGTATAAATCTATCCCAAGGGCTGATATTTGAAAAGGAGGAATTTCAAATGACACCTGCTGAGAAAGTGGCCTACATCAAGGGACTTATGGAGGGCATGGAGATGGACACCTCCAAGGGCGAGGGCAAGGTGCTGGCCGCCATTGCCGACGCGCTTGAGGATCTGGCTCTTGGCCAGGAGGACCTTCAGGACTCCATCGACGAGCTCAACGAGGGCCTTGACGCCGTCTCCGACGATCTGGAGCTGGTGGAGGATCTTGTTTACAGCGAGGACGACGAGGACGACGAGTGCTGCTGCGGACATCATCACCACGGCGACGAGGACGACGAGTATGAGTACGAGGTGGAGTGCCCGGCCTGCGGAGCCACCCTCATACTTGACGAGACCGACCTCGACCAGGGCGTTATCGAGTGCCCGGAGTGCGGCGAGACTCTTGAGCTTGAGCTCACCGAGGACGAGGGCGACGACGATGACGACGACGATTACGAGGAGTACGACGACGAGGACCTTGAGCCTGAGGAGTGATCCTAAGGGCGATCCCTTTGCGTCTCTCAAGTGAAAATCAATAACAAAAAGGCCGCCCGATGGACGGCCTTTTCGTGTGCTGGTGCTTTATGATAGATCTTTCTGTACAAAAAATACGTATAGCCTTTGAAAAGGGCAACGATATATTGAAGGGCGTGACCTTCGACATAAACTCCGGGGAGCACGTTGGCATTCTTGGCCGGAACGGAGCGGGGAAGACCACCCTTTTTCGTATCATCTCCGGAGAGCTCGACTCCGACGAGGGTCAGGTCGTCACCGCCCCCGGCAAGCGCGTGGGCGTGCTGAGCCAGATACCGGTGTACCCGGAGCACTTCACCGGCGAGGACGTACTTCGTCAGGCCCAGAGGCGCATCGAGCGCATGGGGGAGGAGATGGAGGCGCTGGCCGGGAAAATGGCCGAGGGCGACTCAAGCTCCGACACCCTCCGGGCCTACGACAGGCTGTCGGCGGAGTTTCTGCGCCTTGGCGGCTATGAGCTTCAGCGCTTCAGGGACACTGTGGCGAACGGCCTTGGGATACCGAAGCTCCAGCGGGAACAGCCCTACTCGGAGCTGTCCGGCGGGGAGCGCACGCGGCTCAATCTGGCAAGGCTCATTTTGGAGGACACCGACATATTGCTCCTTGACGAGCCCACCAACCATCTGGACATGTCCGCCTCCGAGTGGCTTGAGGACTATATAACGAGGTTCAAGGGCACGGTCCTCGCCATCTCCCACGACAGATATTTTCTCGACAGGACCGTCAGCCGTATAATCGAGATCGTTGACGGTATGCCTGAATTTTACAGCGGCAACTACTCCTTCTACCTTCAGGAGAAGGAGCGCCGCTATGAGGAGCGCCTTCGCCAGTACGAAAAGCAGGAGGCGAAGATAGCCCAGCTCCAGAAGGCCGCGGACGACCTGCATCTCTGGGCCTTTATGGGGGCCGACAAGCTCCACAAGCGGGCCTTTTCCATTGAGAAGCGCATTGAAAAAATGCGCGTCACCGACAGGCCCAAAACCGAGGCCAAAATGCGCTCCCGCTTCGGGGAGCGGGAATTTCGCGGCGACGAGGTGCTTGTGGCAAAGGGGCTGTCAAAGTCCTTCGGCGACAAGCGTATAATCGAGAATACCGACCTTCTCATAGAGCCCGGAGAGGCCGTGGCCCTCATCGGCGACAACGGCACGGGAAAGTCCACGCTCATAAAGATGATAATGGGGGAGGAGCCCCAGGACGGAGGCTTTGTCCGCCTTGGCCCCGCGGTGAAGGCCGCCTATCTTCCCCAGACCGTGACCTTTGAGGACGGGAGCCTTTCGGTACTTGAGACCATGATGTACGAGGGCCGCTGTACCCAGCAGGAGGCCCGCGACAGGCTGGCGGCCTTCCTTTTCCGGGGCGAGCAGGTCTTCACCCCGGTGTCGGCCCTGTCCGGCGGGGAGAGAAGCAGGTTGAAGCTGTGTATGCTCATGCGCTCCGACATAAACCTCCTTATCCTCGACGAGCCCACGAACCACTTGGACGCCGCGAGCCGTGAGTGGATAGAGGAGGCCCTGTCCGACTACACCGAGACGCTTTTATTCGTCTCCCACGACAGGTATTTTATAAACCGCTTCGCCACCCGCATATGGGCAATGGAGAACGGCGAGCTTCACGACTACCGCATGGGCTACGAGGAGTACAGGGCCTACCTCGACCGCCAAAAGGAGCTCGCCCAGTCCGCGCCCGCAAAGTCGGAAAAGCCGAAAAAGGAGATAAAAAAGCCCGCCGCATCAAGGGAAAAGAGCCTTGGCAGGGTGGAGCGGGATATATCGAAGCTTGAGGAGAAGATCTCGGAAAACGAAAGGGCCCAGGAGGCCGCCGCCACGGATTACACAAGACTCATGGAGCTGACCTCGGAGCGTGAGGCTCTGGAAACCGAGCTCACAAGGCTCATGGAGGAATGGGAGGAGCTTGCCCAGTGAAAAAATACGGAGCGTACCTTCTCGGCGCGGGCGTGTGCCTCATATTCGCCGCATTTTTCGCTTTCGCGCTGGTGGGATACAGATTTCTTGGGCTGTGCTTTCTCGCTTTGGCGGTGCTCATATTGGCCTTTGCCGCGCTCAAGGCGATGGGCGTAAAGCACCGCAAGGCCGCGAGAGGGATAAAAACCGCCATCTGGTGCCTTATCGCCGTCGCCGCCGTGGCGACAGTCATAACCGAGGCGTTCATAATCTCGGAGGCCACCGCCAAAAGGGCCTCCCCTGAGCCACAGACCGCCATAGTCCTTGGCGCGGGGGTCCACGGGACCGTGCCCTCAAGGTCCCTCAAAGCCCGCCTTAAGGCCGCCTTGGAGTACGCCAATGATAACCCGGACGCCCGTCTTGTCCTCTCCGGCGGACAGGGCAGGGGGGAGGACGTGACGGAGGCTCGTTGCATGTACGACTGGCTCGTATCCCGCGGCGTTTCGGGCGACAGGCTCATATTGGAGGAGCGGGCGTCCAGCACCGAGGAGAATCTTGAGTTTTCAAAGAAGATTCTGGACGGCATGGGCTATGCCGGCGGCGTGTGCGTCATAACCGCCGGCTACCACATAGCCCGCGCCAAGCTCATGGCCCGCGATGCCGGCTTCACCTCCGTCACCGCCCGCGGCCGCGCCACCGACATGCCCGTATTGGAGCTCAATTACTACCTTAGAGAGGCGCCGGGGATTTGGGTGTATCTGCTGACGAGATGACATATTAAAGGTTGCGCCTACGGCGCGAACCAAAAAGGGGAGGGTTTAGAACCCTCCCCTACGGCGATTTTAGGAGATTTGCCCAAACAACCCGTAGGGGCGGGTTCCAAACCCGCCCACTCCTCGTCCCGCCCGCAGGCGAATTCAATATTTTTCGCAAGGACATGTGCCTTGCGAAAAATCCCTCTTGTTTTGCGGAGTGTATGGCCCTTCGGGCCATGCGTGGAGCAAAACGGCAGAAAAAATTTCCGGAATTGGAATTCCGGAAATTTTTTCGCACGCATACCTGAAAAATAAAAAACCGCCTCAGCGGTTTTTTATTTTACCCGTTAAATTCCTCTCCGGCCTCCATCTGGGCGATGGCGTTTTTGATGTAGGGGCCGACCTCGCTGCGGTCCATGCTGAGGGCCACGGCCAGCTCGCCGTAGAGCATATCCTCGGCCCGCTTCATGTACCGCTCGTCGATCTGCCCTAACTTCTTGCCCTGGGAGGTCACGTGCTGGCGCTTTAAGTAGACGTCCTTTATGAGCTTCACAAGCCCCGCGCAGCTATATGACTGTATTGTCTGCTGATAGTGCTCCGTGAGAAAGCGGAGGTTTGAGTTTTCGTAGAGCTCCCCAGTGACCTTGGGCATGGTGCGGATAAGGTCGATGGCCTCGTCACGGCTTATGACCGGGCGCATGAATACCGGGGTATCCACCGGGGCGAATACTCTTCCGGTCCTATATAGCGGCGACAGGGTATAGTAAAGCCTGTCCTTATTGGCGCCGGACACATTGGGCGAGCCGATGTCCTCAACGACGCAGACGCCCTCCCCGCCGTAAACTATCATTTCCCCGGTCTCAAACATAAGAATATCTCTCCCAAAACGCAGTAAAATTCGGATACAATGTACAATTCGTCCAATATGTAGTATATCATAGATTTTGCCCGAATGTAAGTAAAACTTTTCGTTTTTTTCAAAAAAAGCTTGCGTTTTTTGCGTATATGTGAAAATTGTATTGCCTTTTGGGCCGTAAAAATCTATAATAAAATATAATCTGTACAAATATGGAGGGGAATATGAAAAAACTGGGTTTTGGGCTCATGCGCCTGCCGGTGACGGACGAAAACGACCAGAAGAGCATCGACATGACCGAGCTTTGTAAAATGGTGGACACCTTCCTTCAGCGTGGCTTTACATACTTCGACACGGCCTACATGTACCACGACCACCAGAGCGAGATAGCCATTCGGGAGGCGCTGGTAAAGCGCCACCCCAGGGACAGCTTCACCCTGACGACTAAGCTCCCGGTGTCCATGTGCAAGGCCGAGGGGGACCAGGAGCGGATATTCGAGGAGCAGAGGCAAAAGTGCGGAGTGGAGTACTTTGACTACTACCTCCTGCATAACCTTAACAGCAGGAATATTGACACCGCCGAGAGGTTTGACGCCTTCGGGTTCCAGAAAAGGCTCCTTGCTGAGGGGAAGATAAAGCACATGGGCTTCTCCTTCCACGACAACGCCGAGACCCTTGACAAAATACTCACCGCCCACCCGGAGGAGGAGTTTGTTCAGCTCCAGATAAATTACTTGGATTGGGACTCTGAGCGCGTCCAGTCGAGGCTCTGCTATGAGACAGCCGTCCGCCACGGGAAGAAGGTCATAATCATGGAGCCCGTGAAGGGCGGGGCGCTGGCAAAGCTCCCTGAGGACGCGGAGGCGCTTTTGAGGGCCGAGGACCCGGAGGCGTCCATAGCCTCCTGGGCAATAAGGTTCGCGGCGGGACTTGACAACGTCCACGTGGTGCTCTCCGGCATGAGCGATCTTGCCCAGCTTGAGGACAACACCGCCTTTATGTCGGACTTCAAGCCCATAACGGGCGATCAGCGTGATAAGCTTTATAGGTGCGCCGAGATAATCAATAACTACGTGGCCGTGCCCTGCACCGCCTGCCGCTACTGCACCGAGGGGTGCCCAATGGGCATCGAGATACCCGACATCTTCTCCATCTACAACGCCCACATGAAGGCAAAGCTCCTCCACTCCTGGGGGGATAAGTCAAAGGAGAAGTATCAGGAGTTCACGTCCACCCGCGCCAAGGCCTCCCAGTGCGTAAAATGCCGCCAGTGCGAGGGAATATGCCCCCAGCACCTGCCGGTGGTGGATACCCTTGCCGAGATCGCCGGAATATTTGAAAACTGAGGTGAATAAAATGAAGGTTTTACTTGTAAACGGAAGTCCCCACGAGAAGGGCTGTACCTACACCGCCCTCGCCGAGTGCGCGAAGGCCCTCAACGATAACGGCGTAGAGACGGATTTTTTCTGGCTTGGCACCGCCCCCATTGGCGGTTGCCGGGGCTGCGGCGGCTGCCGGAAGGCCGGAAAATGCGTCTTCGGCGGGGACAAGGTCACGGAATTTACGGACATCTGCGATAACTACGACGGCTTCATCTTCGGCTCCCCGGTCCACTACGCGGCCATGAGCGGGGCCATGACGAGCTTCATGGACCGGGTGTTCTACTCCGCCGGCGGAAGGCTCCGCTCAAAGCCCGGCGCCGGGGTGGTCTCCGCCCGCCGCGGCGGCACCACGGCGGCTCTCGATCAGCTCCAGAAGTACTTCTACATAACCGGTATGCCCATTCCCACCAGCCAGTACTGGCCCATGGTCCACGGCAACACCCCCGCCGAGGTGGCGGAGGATCTGGAGGGCCTTCAGACCATGCGCCTTTTAGGCGAAAATATGGCATGGCTTTTAAAGTGCATCGAGGCCGGGAAAAAGGCCGGGATAGATCCCCCCGAAAGACAGCAGAAGATAAACACGAACTTCGTGAGATAAGGCTTTTCCCCTCCGACCGGAGGGGAAAATTTTTTAGATATTCTGTAAAATATACTTGACAATATATCCGGAAAGTATTACACTAAGAGGCGAAAGGGGAGAGATACATGAGAAAAATAATTATCCCGGTGACGCTCATTGTACTCGTTGGCGGCCTTACAGCACTGGCGTACGTCGCCGGCCGTGACAGGCGGGACAAATACGACGAAAGACAGCTCATGGAGCAGGGAAAGGGCTTTCAATACGCCATGCTCACCATGCTCATTTACAATCTGGTGGAGCCGCTTTGCGAGCTAATGATTGGGCGCAAATTCATGGACGCGAATGTGGCCCTTTGGCTGAGCGCCTGTTTGGGCCTTGTGGTGTTCGCTGTATACTGCGTCATAAAGGACGCCTACGTGACGGTCAAAAAGAGCCCATGGGTCCAGACACTTGTAATGGGGCTTTTTGCGGTGACGTATACCGCCAGCGCCTTTTTGAGGCTGGACGGGGGACTTATCAAGGACCGGAAGCTAACGGTGGACTGCGCGAATTTCGCCATCGCGGCGGATATTATTATCATATTCCTGACACTGCTCATAAAAACTCTCCGTGACCGGAGGAACAGGGAATGAAAAATCTCCGTCTCAAGGCCGCCCGCGCCGCCATGGACCTCTCCCAGCAGGCCCTGGCGGAGGAGGTGGGCGTCTCCCGCCAGACCATAAACGCCATCGAGAGCGGCGACTACAACCCCACCATCAACCTCTGCATCGCCATCTGCCGCGTCCTTGGAAGGACCCTGGACGAAATATTCTGGGAGGATAAATAAGCCCACCGAAAAGCCAAAAGCCCGCTCAAACCTGAGCGGGCTTTAAACTGTTGACAAACCCCAGATAAGCGTAAAACCCCATTTCAAATAATTTTCGCGGCGACATGTGCGTCGCGAAAATTACCTTTTGTTTTGCGGAGTGTACGGCCCTTTGGGCCGTGCGCGGAGCAAAACGGCAGGAAAAAATCGCAAATAGGCCCGCAGGCCTTTTTGCGATTTTTTCCGCACGTTCCCCCTTGTCGACAAAGGCCAACGGACTTTGTCGACAATCTAAAGCCCGCTCACGTTTGAGCGGGCTTTATCACTATACTATAAGCTTTAATATTGGTTTTCCGCTATAAGCTTTAATTTCTGCTCCCTCGTAAGTCCCTTTATCGCAAGCTCCCTTTTAAGGGCGGAGGACTTATCGAGTGCCGGCTCGGAGTACACAAGCTCCACGGGCTCATGGGAGCGGGTATACTTGGCTCCACGGCCTGAGCTGTGGGCCTTTAAACGGCGATCAAGGTCGTTCGTTATGCCGGTATAGAGGCTCCCGTCGCCGCACCGGAGGATATAGACGCGCCACTCTCTCAAGCTCACTCACCCGCAAGCTTTTCCCAGAGCGCGTGGAGCTCCTCACGACTGAGCCTCGTCAGCACCACGATGTCCAGCGGTATTTCGGCGCCGTTGGAGATCTCAAGGTCCAAATCGTACATGTCTCCCCGGTTGCCGGTGAGGGCGTAGCCGGTGAAGGTGAGATTTTTAAAGTCATACTGCCCCTCCACCGCGAGACCGGTGACGTCGGTGGAGTAGTGGATATAGCTCAGCGACCCGTCGTCGCCCACGTCCAAGCTCAGCTTGGTGCTGTCGCCGTAGCTGAGCGTGCCCTCGGCGTGTATGCCGTTATTGAGATCGACTGTGAGGGAGCCAAGCTTCTCGATCTCGATGGAGACGGCGTTATTTTCAAGCTTCATCGTCGCGTCGGCGCTCCCGGCCACGTCGATGCCCGTCAGCACACCGTCTGTTACCGTGAAGGTGACGTAAAACTCCCCGCCCTCCAATGCCTTAAAGGCGCTTTTTGGGTCAAGCCCCCGCTCGTCGCCGGAGATCAGGGCGTAGAGGAAGGGAATGGCAGGCAACGCCTCGGCCACGTCGGAGAGGAGCGCCGCCATATTTGCCCCGGACACCGTGCCGGTGTAGCCCTTGCCGTCCTCAAGGGCCGTGAGCTCCATGGCCTCCATATGTGGCTCCGCCGCGCCCTTGAGGGGCTCGATGCCGCCGAAGTCCACCACCCGGAGCCTGTCGTCGCCCCACTTCTCCGGCGCGGAAAACGTAAACGTACCGCTGCCCTGCTGGAAGCTGATAGGGGAGGGGTCGTGCGCAACTTCCTCGTCGTCCACATATGTCATGGTGCCGGCGGCGCGGTAGAACTCAGGCAGATTATCAAGGGGCGTCTCAATGGCGTCCAGCTTCTCAAGGGCCTTTTCAAAAGCTATAATCAGCTCCTCGTTTTGTACCCCGTACAGAGGCTCCGTGCCCTCGGTCTCCTTATTTGAGGGGCCGGGCTCGGTCCCGCCGGCGGTCTCCGGGGGCTCGGTTGCCACGGTGGGGCTTGAGGTCTCCGGCTCCTCCTTTTTCTCCGTGGGGGACGTGTTACCGTCGGCCCTGCCAATAAAGGCGCACCCGGATAGGGAGAGGACAAGAGCCAGAATAAGTGCCAGCGCTGTAAGCTTTTTCATTTTATCACTCCTTATCACAAGTAGTATGTGCCGTTTATAAACAGTTTACCCCGGTATGCAACGCACACCGGGGTAGAGGTGGCGGAGGCGCGGTTTGGCCTCTCCGTCACTTTGTAGCTTCACGAAATCGCGTCAGGGTCGAGCTGAGCGACCACGGAGAGAATGAGCTCCGTGAGCTCCCGGTCGTCCATGGTAAAGATGTTCTTGAGCTCCGCCGGCGTCTCCACGGTGCCGCCGTCGGTGTAGCGAATGTCAAGGCCCAGATCCTCGCCGTCCATGCCCTCGCCCGTCAGCTTCCCGCCGGTGAGGTAGAAGCCGTCGGCGGATACACCGAAGTCCCCGGTGAGGCTCAGAAGCGTCTCGCCGTCCATCGTCATGCTGAGGTCAAGGCGGTTGTCCGTCCAGTCGGCGGTCACGGTCATGGTCTGGCCGTCGCTTGTCATTGTCAGGGTGTGCTTGTAGCTGCCCTTTTCGGACTTGACCTCGCTTGTAAGCGTGACGGGGTCGGAGCCCTCGCTTACGACATCGAAGGTTACTTTGTCGCCGTCGTAGAGATCCACGGTTATGCTGTTGCCCTCAGGCGCGTTCTCACCCTCAGGCGTAATGGCGACCTTTACAAGCTTCTCACCGGCTATGTAATAGCTCACCGTGAGCTTTCCGCCGGAGGCCCTCATGTCCCGGAACGTTTCGCTAAGCTGGGAGCGAAGGTCCTCCACATCAGCGGCCTCGCCGGAGGCGGCCATGCCGGAGAGCGCCCCGATGGAGGAGCTGTCAAGGGCCACGTTTGTAACGCTTTCAAGAAGATCCGCGAGCGCCTCAGCGGTGACCATGCCCTCGACTATCCAGCCGTCGCCGTCGGCCTTGGCCGTAAGCTCAACGGAATCGGCGAAGTCACGGCAGAGCTTCTCGATCTCCTTTGAGCTCTCCTCCATAGCCGCGGGGTCGATGGAGTTAAAGGAATCAAGGAGCGCGTCGATCTCCTTGAAGGCCTCAAGGGTCTCGTCGTCAAGATACTTCCCAATGGCGCTTCCCGCGGCCTGGTCGTAGAGGTCGTGGGGCACGAAGCCGTAGTATGTATCGCTCCCCAAGAGCATGGGGACGGACAGCCCCAGATAGTCCTTATCGAGGTAGAGCCCCGCGTCGATATTCTCGCCCATGTAGTCCACGGAGGCCTTCAAAAGGAGCTTCCCGGCGTCCGTGTCAAAGCCCAGATCCCCGCCGAGGGCGACGGTCTCGCCGTCCTGACTGGCGCTGAGGCTGAAGGCGGCGGAGCCTGACTTGCACTGAAGCGCGGAAAGAGCCAACATGGGGGAGCCGGAGTAGCGGGCCTTGAGGTCCGAAAGGGTGTTGCCGGAGGCGGCCCTGAGGTACGCCGCGGGGTCGTCCGCGGGGGTTATGTCGGCGATGTCGTCGGCGGGGGAGCCGCCCTTGTCCTCGTCCTTCTTGCCGCAGGCCCCAAGGGACAGGACAAGAACGAGTATCAGTGTCACCGACAGTAAGCGTCTTATGGTTTTATTCATATCAAAATCTCCTTTGAAAGGGTGATAGTTACATTATTATACAATCGAACCGCAAAATCAAGTGTAAATCCGCCCAAATCCGAAAAACTTACCGCATTATCATCGCCGTATTTAGCACAATGGTGGAATTTATAAAAAGCACGTCGGAATCTGGCGTGAACTCCACAAAATTGGGCAGGTACTGGCTGGTCACGTACCTTAAGTCGATGACCGTTATCTTTTTGTAGGCCCCGGTGAACAGCGGCACGAAGGAGGAGCCGAAGGAGTCCCGGAACACGTAGAGCTCCCTGTCCGTTTTCGCGTCCTCGTTGACGATCTCGATTATCGACTGTGTGCCGCCGAGAAACACGTCGTACCCGTCCATGCCCTCAAACTTGCTCAAGGTGTAGACCCCCTCGGAGCTCTCCTCCATTACGCCGGAGTTGGACATGTAGGAGACCTTCGCGCCCTCCGTGTACGGGCTTGTGAGATATGTAAGCTCGTCGGGCTTTATGGGCAGGGCCGCCTGCCCAAGATACACGCCGTAGAAGGGGGAGAGGGTGTGGGGCGTATATTCGCGCTTATCCGTCAGATACTCCCCGACGCCCATGCCCTCGCCTAAAGCCTTCACCGTGTCAAAAAGCTCCGGCTGGAGCCAGTGGGTGTCGGTGCGGTAGTATTTGCTTGTGTCCAGCGTGCCGGTGATGTCGATGTACTTACCGTTCACATTTGATGTCATGAGCTCAATGAGGCGGTCGTAGTCTATATGGGGGTGGTTTTTATCCTCAGCGTAGTAGCTCTTGTCGGGAATTATGGACCAGTAGACGTGGCAGTCCTTGAGATATGAATCGATTATGGCGTTATAGAGCTTATAGGCGTAAGCTATCTGGTTTTCGTTTGTGACGGGCTCGTTTTTATAGACCCTGTCGCCGTCTATCCATATGCCGTTGGAGTCAAGCTGTCCCATGGCGTAAAACCGGGTGGCGGCGTTTACCTGGCGGAAGGACTCACGCATGGGGAACTGGTCCAGCATGTAGCTTTCAAGCTTGTCGGAAAATTCCCGGTTGAATACGGCCTTTGCCGTGACGGACGGGGCTTGGGCCAGCTCCCGGCGCTCCGAGCTGCTGACGGCCTTGTCGGGAACTATGAGGTGGGCTATGGCAAGGCCGAATATCACAAGGGCGAAGGAGGCCACGGTGAGGATATATTTTATTTTTTTCATGTCAGCGCCTCCTTAAAATCTGAAGTAGAGGAAGGGGTTGAAGGAGCCGTTAATTATGAACGCCGTGGAGACGATTATAAGCGCCGCCGTGGCTATGGGCTCCAGCGCCACCTTGGGCCCCTCGGAGAGCTTATTGTAGAGAATCTTCGGTATTGGCGTAGCGCCGATAATGGCCACAATAATGGGCACAGCGTAGCTTCTGAGGTAATAGACCGCCTCGGAGCTTATAAGCGGCAGGTTCCCCGCCCCGAAAAGTCCGCCGATGTCGGACACGACGCCCTTCAGCCCCGCGGCGTTGAACACCGTGAAGCTTATGACGACTAAAAACAGCACGTAGATGTGGGAGACGAAGGAGGGGAGCTTTTCGAGTATCCTCCCAAGCCACAGCTTCTCAATTATGAGCAGTACCCCGAACATCACGCCCCAGAGGACGAAATTCCACTCCGCCCCGTGCCAGGCGCCGGTGAGTATCCACACCACGGCTATGTTCCGGAGCCACTTGAGCTTCGTGGTCCTGTTGCCGCCCATGGGGATATATACGTAGTCCCGAAACCAGCTCCCAAGCGTCATGTGCCAGCGCCGCCAGAACTCGGTTATGGACTTTGATATATAGGGGTAGTTGAAGTTTTCCGGGAATTTAAAGCCGAACATGGCCCCAAGGCCGATGGCCATATCTGAATAGCCGGAGAAGTCGAAGTAAATCTGCAAAGCGTAGGCCAACGCGTAGAGCCAGTAAAAGAGCACCGATTTGTCGGTGGAATCTCTGAATATCTGCGTAAGCTCACCCATGACGTTTGCTATGAGCACTTTCTTGCCAAGGCCGAAGGCGAAGCGCCGGACGCCCAGCGCCACGTTTTCAAGGGTAATTTTCCTGTCCTCCAGCTCCGCCGCCACGTCAACATACCTGACGATGGGCCCGGCGATAAGCTGTGGGAAGAGGCACACGAAGGTGGCCATGGTCCCGAGGTCCCGCTGTGCGTGGGCCCGGCCACGGTAGACGTCGATGGTGTAGCTCATGGTCTGGAAGGTGAAGAAGCTTATGCCGATGGGCAACGGCACGCCGGTCTTGGGTATGGAGGTGCCGAAGATCGAGTTCACCGTGCCGATGAGAAAATCGGTGTACTTGAAAAAGCCAAGCATACCGAGATTTATAACGATGGAGGAGATAAGGGCGATCTTCGCCTTTTTATCCCCCCGGTGCTTTTCTATGTAGATGCTGTGGAGCCAGTCCGAGATGGAGGAGAATATGAGCAACAGCACATATATGGGCTCCCCGAAGAAGTAAAAGACGAGGCTGGCTATCAAAAGCACGTAGTTTTTGCACTTTACCCCCGGCGCCAGGGCGTAGAGGAGCAGTACTATGGGCAAAAACACATAGAGGAATGTGGCTCCCGAAAATAACATGGGCGTCTCTCCCTAACAAAGATTTTTAGATTATCGAAAAGGGCGGGTCATTGTAACCCGCCCCTCGGCGATTATTTGGGTTTTGCTCAGGCGTTGAAGGCGTCGATGATGCCCTGAGCGTCGATGGTGCTGCCCTCCTCGGTGGTGGTCATCACAAAGAGGATAAGGCCGTCCTTCACCTCACACTTGACAAAGTTGGCGGTGGTGCACACGTTCCAGTTGGGGTTGGCCTTGCCCTCCAGCTCCTTGGCGTAGTCCTCGGCAGAGGTGCCGCCGGCGGGCTGAATCAGGAACACGATATGGGGCTGGCCCATCATCATGGCCTGATTGATGGCCACCAGCGTCCCGTCGGGAAGGGAGGCTCCGGGAAACCATGTGCCGAAGAAGTCCGCGGGCTTGCCGCCGGCGTTCTCAGCGAGAGTGGTGAGGGCGATGTTCTCCACCATCATTTCCCCGGTCTTGCCGTCGCAGATTGCGGTGAGCTTCTCAACAAGCTCGTCCTCGGTGAGGTTCGACGTCGCGCCGCCCTTGTCCCCGTTGCCGCCGCAGGCCACCAAAGCCAGCGCCAGCACAAGCGCCAGCGTCAAAGCGATTACCTTTTTCATTTTTCGTCTCTCCTTAACAGTAAATTTATTGCTCAGCCTTTAAAAGCAGAGATAACATCATCGGCGTTCACGATCTCGGAGTTGGTCATTATAAAGAGTATAAGACCGTCCTTGACCGCGTACTTTACAGTGTCGGCGGAGACGCATATCTGCCAGCGCGGGTTAGCGTTCCGCTCAAGCTCCTTTGCGTACTCCCCGGCGTCAACGCCCTCGGCGGGCTCAATGAGGAGTATGACATGGGCGATGGAGCCCATCATGGGGGCGTTCACCGCCACCTTCGTGCCCTCGGTATAGGCCATACCGCCAAACCAGTTGGAGAACATGCCGGAGCTGGAAAGGGAGTGGTTATCCACCATCATCTCGCCGGTCTTGCCCTCACAAATGGCGGCCAGCCTGTCGACCAGATCTCCCGCGTCAGTCACGGGCACGTCCTGCGTCTCTCCGCCGCCGTTACCGCCGGGGGTGATTATACCGCCCGGCCCAAGCTGGAACCCCGGCCCGATGGGCGGGTGGCTCTCACTCGGCTCAGTGGTGGGGGGCTCCGTGGCCGGAGGCTCGGTGGACTGAGGCTCAGTCTCCGGGGGCTGGGTGTCAGCGGGCTTCGTCTCAGGAGGCTCCGTCTCCGTGGGGTTAGTGCCTTCAGTCTCCGTAGGCTCCGTGGCTTCGGTCTCCGTAGGCTCCGTGGCTTCGGTCTCCGTAGGCTCCGTGTCCTCAGTCTCCGCAGGCTTCGTGCCCTCGGTATCATTGGGCCTCGTGTCCTCGGTTCCCGTGGGCTCCGTCACGCCCTGCGTCCTGCCGCCGCAGGCGGCCAGCGCCAAAACGAGCGTCAGGGCGAGTATTATCGCGACGATCTTTTTCATATCTATGTATTCCTTTCGGCTGATTTGCCCCACATATTGGGGTATCCGGCCTTAAGACTACATATAGATATGAAATGTTCCCGAAAAAGGAAAATTTTTATCTGTTTTCCGGATAATTTTCCCCAAGTATGAGCTTTACGGCCTCGGAGGCCATAATAAGTCCGGCGGCGGCGGGGACAAAGGCCGTGCTCCCCGGCACGTCCCTTCTTCCCGGATTTTCCGCCGCGGCGGCCTCCCGCTCCGGCCCCTCCGGCCTCAGCGCCGGCTCCCTTGAGTACACCACCGTCAGCTTTTTCACTCCCCGGCGGCGAAGCTCCTTTCGCATTATCCGGGCCAAGGGATCAAAGGAGGTATCGAAAATATCCGCAACCTCCAGCCTTGTGGGGTCCAGCTTGTTCCCGCACCCCATGGCCGAAATGACCGGCGTCCCGGCCTCAAAGGCCTTAGTTATGAGCTCCAGCTTTCCCGACACCGTATCTATGGCGTCCAGCACGCAGTCGTAGACGGAGAAATCGATTTTGTCCGACGTGTCCGGCATGAAAAAGAGCTTTATGGCGTTGACCCTTATCTCCGGGTCGATGTCCCTTATCCTCGCGGCCGCCGCCTCCGCCTTGTAGAGCCCCACGGTGGAGCGAAGGGCGTGGAGCTGGCGGTTTAGGTTGCTTTCGGAAAAGACGTCGTGGTCTATAAGGTCCAGCGCCCCGACCCCGGACCTTGCCAGGGCCTCGGCGGCATATCCGCCCACGCCGCCGAGGCCGAACACGGCCACGCGGGCAAGGCGAAGCCTTTTCATATTGTCCCGGCCCAAAAGCATAGCCGTCCTGACAAGCCGGTCCATGACCCTCACCTCGCTTAAAGCTCCTTTTTATTGGATTTTATCATAGACGGGGCCGATTGTCAAATTATTCCCGGAGCTTAATAATAAAACAAACGGGGAATAATGAGAAAAATTGTAGAGCGCTATTGAAATCAGGGGAGTTTTGTGATAAAGTTATGTTGTAAAATTCGGGGAAATGTGAGCTTTTCCCCAAAAGACGAAAGTAAAAACGGAGGGTAACTATGGCTTTTTTTGAACAGCTTGGTAAAAAAATCTCCGACGCCGGTCAGGGCATCTCCCAGTCCACGAAAAATCTGGCGGAGATCTCCCGCCTCAACAGCGCCATCGCCGAGGACAAGAAGCACATCGCCGGCTACACCGCGGCCATCGGCGAGTCATATTACAGAAGGCACAGGGACGACCCCATGAACGAGGAGCCTGAGAGGATTAACAACATAAACAAGCTCTACGCCGAGATCGCCCGCTATGAGGACCGCATCAAGGAGCTTCGCGGCATCGGCAAGTGCCCCAACTGCGGGGCCGACGTGCCCAACGGCGCGGCCTTCTGCAACGCCTGCGGTGCGAGACAGCAGCCGCCGAAGGCCATGGAGACGCCTGTCTCCGGCGTTGAGTGCCCCAACTGCCACAATATCATTCCCGAAGGGAACAGATTTTGCACAAACTGCGGCGCTCCAGCGCCCCAAAAGCCCGTGGAGCCCAATGCCGAAGTCCCCGCCGAGCCGAATACCGGGAGTGAGGCCGCGACGGCTGAGAGCGCCCCGCAGGAGCCCCGCGTGTGTAAAAATTGCGGCCAGCCGGTGACTGAGGGCTCCAACTTCTGCACCAACTGCGGCGCACACCTTGACTGATCGGATAAGAGCATGAAGGTGACGGAGAGCGAAAGGGAGAGCCCGGAGACGGAGAGCCCGGATAAGTCAGGCCCCGGCGCGTCAAATTCAGCAAAGACGGCCGAGGGTGGCAAGCCTAACCGCGGGAGGGGCCTTGCGGTGGCGTTGTCAGTTATTGGGGTAGTTGTCCTCGCGGCAATATCCATATTCATCTTCACCGGCACGGTGGCGCTGAGAGCCGAAAGGCTCGCGAGGGCCCTTATTGACGGCGACGGCACAGCGGCGGTGCGCCTCCTTCCGGCCAAGGTCATATCCGAGGCCGCCGCGGAGGCCGGTATAGACGAGACTGAGGCCAAAAGCCTCATAGCGAGGCGCCTCGACACCGCCGTCAGCGACTACGGGCCCGTGGGGAAGCCGGAGGCGAAGGCCGGGGACGTCCGGGAGCTTGCCGGGAGGGAGCTGGAGGCCATATCGGACCTCTACGCCCAAATCGGCATAGAACCCTCAAAGGCCGCCGAGGTCCGTCTGTCGGTGACATACGGCGGCGAGAGCTCAAGCTTGACTGTGACCATGGTCAAGGTGGGCCTTTTGTGGTACGCCGACTACACCTCCCTTGACGATCTCGCCTGCAGGATAGCGGGCGTGGGAAAATAAAATTTTCAGGAGGAGAAACATGTATTGCGGAAATTGCGGAGCGCAGAACCCTGACGGCGCCGTCCACTGCGGAAACTGCGGAGCGGCTTTGAACCCCGCCCCCACTGTGGACGCGGCGACCTCAAAAAAGCACAGGACCATAGGCATCGCCGCCATAGCCGGAGCCGTGGCCGTTGTGGCGGTCATAGTGCTCCTTATCGTGCTTTTGAGCGGCGGCGGCAGCTCCAGCCCCAAGGCCGCGGCCAAGGACTTTGTGGAGACGATGCTCTCCGGCAAGATGAGCAAGCTTGCGGATATGATACCCGACGAGCTCCTGACCGGCGTGGCAAAGGAGCAGGGCCTGACAAAGAGCGAGGCGCGTGACCAGCTCGCCAAGGGCCTTGACCAGCTCAGCGGCATCGGCGGCATTTTACAGCTCGTGGAGTTCAAAATAGGCGATGCCGACGTGGAGAGCATGGACAGAGACGACCTTGAGAGGGTGAAGGACGCCTACTCCAAGTACGACGTCAAGGTCAAGGACGGCAAGACCGTGGAGCTGGAGCTCACCATGGAGTACTTAGGCGAGAAGGAGACCGAGACCATGGACGTGCCCACGGTGAAGATCGGCGGGGACTGGTACGTGGACTTCCTCAACCTTGACGACATGTTCTGAAACCCCCGGCGCGTGGTTCCCCCACGCGCCGGTTTTGAAAGGAAATATTATGTATATCGACATTGAGTACCCGAAGGAAAAGGGAGAATTTTATAGGACCCTCCGGGACCAGCTGGGGCTCTACTCCGGCGGGGAGACGGACGGGACGGCGGCGCTGGCAAATTTCTGCTCTGTCCTTTCCATAGCCTTTGAGAAGGCCAACTGGGCGGGGTTTTACCTTATCAAAAATAATGAGCTGGTCCTTGGCCCCTTTCAGGGCAGGCCCGCAGTGACGAGGATCGCCTACGGCGCTGGCGTGTGCGGCACGGCATGGCGGGAGGACCGCTCCCAGGTGGTGGAGGACGTGGAGTGCTTTTCCGGCCACATCGCCTGCGACTGCAACACACATTCGGAGATAGTCATACCCCTGCGCCGCCCTGACGGCTCCATATGGGGCGTTTTAGATATGGACAGCGTGGAGACGGGGTATTTCACCGACGAGGACCGGGAGGGCCTTGAGGAGTGCGTAAGGCTCCTTGAAAAATTCGGAGGCAGATTATGATAAGGGAAAAAAGCTGTGGGGCGGTAGTCTTTACGGAAAGGGACGGGGAGAGGCTCTATCTTATCGAGCACATGCAAAAGGGCCACACCTCCATCTGCAAGGGCCACGTGGAAAACGAGGAGACCGAGCACGAGACGGCCTTCCGCGAGATACTTGAGGAGACGGGGCTCAGCGTCAGCTTTATCGACGGCTTTCGCCGGACCATACAGTATTCGCCATACGAAGATTGCGTAAAGGACGTGGTCTTTTTCCTCGCGAGAGCCGGGAGCACGACCGTCACGGCGCAGGAGGAGGAAGTGGCGTCCATCGAGTGGCTGCCCTTCGACAGGGCCGTCGCCGCCCTCACCCACTTGTCCGACCGTGAGACGCTCACGGCTGCGGAGGATTTTCTGACGCTCATATCGAGAAAAATGCGCCGGGAGAAAAGGGAGCTTTCATTTGACAGAAGCGAGGAAATACTAAAGGCCGGCATCTCCGGCGTGCTGGCGCTTCTTGGCGACGGGGGCTACCCCTACGCCGTGCCGCTGAGCTACGTATACGACAAGGAAAAAATATATTTCCACGGCGCCAAGACCGGCCACAAGGCCGAGGCCATCGGGCGCTGCTCCAAGGCGTCCTTCTGTGTTGTGGCATCGGACGACGTGGAGCCGGGGGAGTACACCACCAGATACCGCAGCGCCATCGCCTTCGGGCGGATAAGAAAAATCGACGGCGAGGCGGAGATAAGGGCGGCGGTGGAGCTCTTGGCGAAAAAATATAACCCCACGGACACAGACGAACACAGAAATAAGTACATTGAGGCCGAATTTTCGGCTCTTGCCATGTGGGAGCTTGAGGTGGAGCGGCTCACGGGCAAATCAAACATGTGACAAAGTAAAAAACAATATCAATTGCCCCTTTACATACGGGCCCCGTGGTTATATAATGGTATGGGGAGAAAGAAAAAATTTCCTGAAAAAAGACCCGCGGGGAGGTATTGTAATGGAAAGAGAGGAACTTCTTGATTTGATGCTTGAGGCCATAGCAGGGTACAGGGACTTAGACTGCGTTGGCCCCACGGACAGCTTTGCCGCGCTGGAGCTGGAGCCCGGAGACATCGCGAACATCGTCCGGGAGGTCACAGGGGAGCTGGACATGGAGCTTCCCCGCGGCTATGAGTACACCCAGAACGCCGACGAGCTCGTGGATTTCATCTGCGGATAATTTATGAAGAAAACAGTTTTATTGCCCGCGGTGTGCATGGCCTTGCTCCTGCTCACCGCGGGTTGCTCCAAAAATATGGCAGCTTCCGCAAAAGACCCGCCCTCCGAACCGGCCGAGACGGTATCAGTGCCGGCGAGTGAGGCGACGGCGCCGGAGGACAGGATAACAGAGGGGACCGCTGCCGGAGCGTCGATACCGGAGGGCACAGAACCCGTAGAAACGCAACACGGGAGCGCGCCGACAGGGGGCGAGCCTACCGATGTGTCAGGACCCGCGAGCGTGAGCACGGAGCCGACTGCTCCTCATACCGATACGACGGAGACAAAGCCGGGAAAAACGGATACGACGCCGGATACGCGGACGGGGCTTGCGCGGCCCTCAAACGCCGGAGCGCTGAGAGTTTTGGGCGCGGACCTTGTGGGCAGTGACGGCAAAAAAGTACAGCTTCGGGGGATAAGCACCCACGGGTTGGCATGGTACCCGGATTATGTAAACTTAAAGCTCTTTCATGAGCTATCGGAGGACTGGGGCGTCAACGCTGTGCGCCTTGCCATGTACACCGCCGAGTACGGCGGCTACTGCTCCGGCGGGGACAGGGAGGCGCTGTATGAGCTCATAACGGACGGGGCCCGCTGGGCCAAAGATTGCGACATGTACGTCATAATCGACTGGCACATCCTATCCGACGGCGACCCAAACACCAACGCCGGTAACGCGGCCGGGTTTTTCGACCGGGTGAGCCGGGAGCTTAGTTACATGGACAACGTGCTCTATGAAATTTGCAACGAGCCCAACGGCTCTACCGGCTGGCCTGACATAAAGCGCTACGCCGAAAAAATAATTCCCGTCATACGCCAAAACGACCCCGATGCCGTTATCCTTGTTGGCACGCCCCAGTGGTGCCAGCGTGTGGACCTGGCGGCGGAGGACCCATTGGGCTTTGACAACGTGATGTACACTCTCCATTTTTACGCCGCCACCCATAAAGGCGAGCTCCGGGAGCGGATGGAGAGGGCCGTAAGCGACGGGCTCCCCATTTTTGTCAGCGAGTTTGGTATCTGCGACGCCTCAGGCAGCGGGAATATTGACACCGCCGAGGCCGACAGGTGGGTGGAGGCCATGGACAGCCTCAACATAAGCTACATGATGTGGAGCTTATCAAATAAGGCAGAGAGCGCCTCCGCCATCTCAAGCTCCTGCCAAAAGACCTCAGGCTTTGCTTCCTCCGACCTCACGGACACGGGAAGGTGGCTTTTAAAGACGCTCTCAGGTAGACCGGCGTCGTCCGGCCCGCCCGCAGTCCCGACAGAGCCTGTACCGTCCGGGACCTCGCCGTCCGGCACTGTGCCGAGCCCCCAAACCCCGCCCTCCGATGATGAGGGCCGATTTGAGTGGACGCTGGAGGCGGTAAACTCCTGGGCGTCTGACGACGGGGAGTACTGCCAGTACACCCTTACGGTGAAAAATACCGGCGGCGACGCCGAAAGCTGGAGCGTGGACATTCCGGTGGACGGCGAGATCGTCAACAGCTGGAACGGGATTTTTACAAAGACCGCCGGCGGTTATAATGTCAAGAGCATGGACTATAACGGTAAGCTTTCTACCGGTGAGCACACCGGCGATATAGGATTTATCGTGAGAAAATGACCGGGCGGTGTCGCGTTAAAAGGACAATTGTTGAAAATCCGGGGTCAGCGCCCCGGATTTTCCGCTTTTTGAGTGAAAAGTTGGGATTTCCGAAAATAATCGCAAGAAACGCAATGATTATTTTCAAAATATTGTGGCAAAACAGAAAACTGTATGCTATAATGTGTGCTCGCGGGTCAAATCGGCTTTTTTCAACGGTGAAATAGGAGCGGAACATGATTTTCGGAAAATACATAAACAAATATTACTTAAAATACGGTCCGGTGCTTTTGTTGGGCCTTGTGGCGCTGGCGCTGGTGGACTATATGCAGCTTGTGGTGCCCCGGCTCTACCAGATGGTTGTCAACGGCATGAACGACGGCTTTGTCACGGTGGACAACGTACAGATGAAATTCGACATGCCGTTTCTCTTAAATGAGATATGCCTTCCAATGATCGTGGTGGTGGTCTCCATGGTATTCGGTCGTTTTTTGTGGCGCGTGTGCTTCTTCGGCTCGGCCATTTGGGTGGAGACGGACATACGCAACGCCATGTTCGACCACTGCAAGGATCTGAGCCAGCAGTTTTATCAGGTGAACAAGGTGGGCAACATGATGAGCCTTTTCACCAACGACCTTGACACGGTCCAGGACTGCTACGGCTCCGGCCTTCTCATGCTGGCCGACGCATTGATGCTGGGCGTCATGTCCATGGGCCGCATGTTCGACATGGACTTAAAGCTCACGCTCCTTGCCCTTATCCCAATGGCATTTTTGTTCGCCATAAGCATGACCGTGGGCAGGTACATGGAGAAGAAGTGGGATATACGGCAGGAGGCATTTTCAAAGCTCTCCGACTTCTCCCAGGAGTCCTTCTCCGGCATCGCCGTCATAAAGGCCTTCGTCAAGGAGGCCAAGGAGCTCTGGGCCTTTAAAAAGCTGAACATCGAAAACGAGAAGGCCAACGTGGACTTCACAAGGGCCTCGGTGCTCCTGCACATCTTAGTGACCCTCTTTGTGGAGTCGGTCATATGCGTAGTGCTGGGCTACGGCGGTTATCTTGTCCACGAGGGCGTATTTAACGCCGGACAGTTAGTCGAGTACATCGGCTACTTCAACACCATCGTCTGGCCAATAATGGCGGTGTCGGAGCTCATCGACATGACGAGCCGGGGCAAGGCGTCCTTAAAGCGCATAAGCGAGCTTCTTGACGCAAAGCAGGACGTGGTGGACCGGGAGGGCGTGGAGGAGCTTTCAGACGTCCGGGGGGACATAGAGTTTAAAAACCTCACCTTCCGCTACCCCGACGGTGAGTACGACGTGCTTAAGGACCTGTCCTTCAAAATAAACGCCGGTGAGAACATCGGCCTTGTGGGCCGCACGGGAGCGGGGAAGACCACCCTTGTGGACCTCATTTTGCGGACCTACAACGTGCCCGACGGCACGGTGTTCATTGACGGCCATGACGTGAACGATGTGAAAATACACGACGTGCGGGCCGCCTGCGCCTACGTGCCTCAGGATAACTTCCTTTTCTCCGACACTATCGCCAGAAACATCGCCTTCATGCCGGGCAGCCCCGACATGGAGAAGGTCAAGGCCGCGGCGGTGCTCTCCGACGTGGACGACAACATAATGGAGTTCTCCGACGGCTACGACACCGTCATGGGCGAGCGCGGCGTCACCGTCTCCGGCGGACAGAAGCAGCGCATCTCCATCGCCCGCGCCCTTATGAAGGACGCGCCCATACTCATACTTGACGACTCCGTCTCCGCCGTTGACACGGGCACGGAGAAGACCATACTTGAAAACCTCGGCAGGACCCGCAAGGGCCGTACCACCATACTCATAGCCCACAGAATTTCCACCATTGAGAAGATGGACAGGATAATATACCTTGAGGACGGACGCCTTGTGGCCATGGGACCCCACAGCGAGCTCTATGAGACCTGCCCGGAGTATAAGCACATGGTGGACCTTCAGAAGCTGGAGGAGGAGGGAGGCGAGCGCAATGGGTGAGTTTTCCCCGCTTATAATCGTCGGCGCCATAATCGGAGTATTCACCGTGATATTTGTGGCCGCCTATATTGTACTTAAGAAAAAGAAGGCCGCCGTGACCTTCGACCGCAACATGCCCGACAGCGAGATAATGGCCCGTATGCTTCCCTACGCCAAGCCCTACCTTGGGAGCTTCGCGGCGGTGCTTTTCATGATGCTCGTTGCCACGGCCTACGACATACTCTCGCCCCTTTTGGTGGGCGACATCGAGCGGGTCATAAAGGACGACTTTGAGCTCCGTGACCTCTTTATTCGTGTGGCCGTCTACGCCTCGATACTCATTATCTCCCTTATCAGCAACTATTTTCAGTCCATCGTCCTGCAAAAGACCGGGCAGAAGATACTCTCCGCCCTCCGTCAGGACCTCTTTACCCACATCGAGAGCCTTTCCCACAATCAGCTCAACCAGATACCCGTGGGCAAGCTCGTGACCCGCGTCACAAACGACACGAACGCTATCTCCATGATGTTCACGAACATACTCGTGAACATGCTCCGCAACGTGTTCGTGATCGTGGGCGTACTGGGCGCAATGCTCCTTTTAAACTACGAGCTTACGCTCATGATACTGTGCTTCATACCGTTTCTGGTGCTCTTTACGGTCATATTCCGCACCTTCACCCGCCGCGTGTTCCGCACGGTGAAGGACAGGACCACGGACATAAACACCTACCTATCCGAGAACCTCTCCGGCATCAAGATAACCCAGATATTCAACCGGGAGCAGGTCAAGATGGAGGAGTTCCTTCAAAAGTCCGAGGGCCTCAAAAAGGCCAAGCGCCAGCAGATGTTCGTCTTCGGCATCTTCCGGCCCATGGTCTACATGCTCTACATAAGCTCCGTGCTTTGCCTTCTCTATCTGTGCGGACGGGGGTACATAAGGGAGACCAGCTTCATGGGTCAGGTCATCGAGAGCGAGACCCTTGTCAGCTTCTACATGTTTATCTCCAAGTTCTTCAACCCGATCCAGACCTTGGCCGAGCAGTTTAACCAGCTCCAGTCCGCCTTCGCCTCCGCCGAGAAGATATTCTCCATCTTCGACATGGAGCCTGAGCTCGTGGACGAGCCCGACGCCATCGAGCTTGACCACATCGAGGGGGAGATAGAGTTCAAGGACGTGTGGTTTTCCTACATACCCGGCGAGTGGGTGCTCAAGGGCGTGAGCTTTCACGTAAAGCCCAAGGAGACCGTGGCCTTCGTGGGCTCCACCGGCTCAGGCAAGACCACAATACTGTCGCTCATATGCCGCAACTACGACATTCAAAAGGGTCAGATACTCATTGACGGCATAGACATAAAGCACATCAAGATCTCCTCTCTCCGCCGCCACTTCGGCCAGATGCTCCAGGACGTGTTCCTCTTCTCCGGCACTATCCGCTCGAACATCGTTTTGCGTGAGGAGTCCTTCACCGACGAGGAGATTTGGCAGGCCTGCCGCTACGTCAACGCCGACAGGTTCATTGACAAGCTGGAGGGCGGCTTAGACGAGGTGGTCCGTGAGCGTGGCAACAATTTCTCCGCCGGCCAACGACAGCTCCTGTCCTTCGCCCGCACCATACTCCACCGGCCTGAGGTCATGATCCTTGACGAGGCCACGGCCAACATCGACACGGAGACCGAGATACTTATTCAGGACTCGCTGGAGAAGATGAAGAACATCGGCACCATGCTTATAGTTGCCCACAGGCTCTCCACCATACAGCACTCCGACAACATTATCCTTCTCAGCCACGGCGTCATAAAGGAGCAGGGCACCCACCAGGAGCTCCTTCACAAGAAGGGCCGCTACTACAAGCTCTACACACTCCAGTTCAACGAGCAGCAGCGTGCCCTCGCGGGAAATAGAGACAATTAAAATTATCCCCCTCCGGTAACGCCGGAGGGGGAGCTTTCGTCTATTTAAGCTTCAGCGGGGGACCGGAGAGGCTTATTATTTCGTCGGCCAATGAGAGGCTCTCCGCGTCGTGGGCGGAGTAGAGGATCGGGAGATTGAGCGCCCGGAGGGCAATCATTATCCCCTTCGCCGTCTCCGGGTCAACGCCGGTGAAGGGCTCGTCCAGAATGAGGAGGCTCTTATTTTCGGCGAAGGCCATGGCTCTCGCCAGCGCCACCCTCCGCCGCATACCGCCGGAGAGGGCCTCGACCTTTGTATTTGCCTCCCCGGAGAGCCCCACGGCGGCGAGGTACCTCTCCGTATCCGCTTTTCGCCTCAATACGGCCCTGAGCTGATCGGAGGCCGTAAAGCCGGGCAGCAGCCTGTCCTCCTGAAAAAGTACGGCGGTTTCCCTTATGCCGGGGGAGACTATAACGCCGCTATTTGGCGTCTCAAGGCCGGCCACGAGCCGTAGAAGTGTGGTCTTCCCGCACCCGGAGGGGCCGGACAGGGCGGTCACTCCGGCGTCCGGGAGGGTAATCGTGAAATTATCGAGTATCACCTTGTCCCCGTAGGAGAAGCACACGTTTTCAAGCCTCATTTTGCCCCTCCTTTCCCGCCGAGGGCCAGGCGGACGAGGGCCTCAAGTATCATCGACAGGGCCACCACGACGATGGTCCAGGCGAAGAGCGACGGCACCTCAAGGTAGAGCTTGGAGTAGTATATCTTCGTCCCGATGGCGTGGCGTGGATATGCCAGCACCTCGGCGGCCACGCCGGACTTCCAGGCAAGGCCCACGGAGCTCAGGACGGCGCTGCGCAGATAGGGCAGGGCGGCGGGCAGGTGTATATACCTAAGGCGGCGAAGTAGGCCCATCTCGTAGCTCCCGGCCATCTCAAGCATCTCGCGGGAGGGACTTGTAAGACCGGCGGAGGTATTTTCCCACACCACGGGCAGGACCATAAGGGCGGAGATCGCCACCGGCACGGCGGAGGAGCCCACCCACAGGAGCACTAAGATTATGAAGCTTGCCACCGGCGTGGACCTCACCACCCGTATGGCGGGGGAGAGGAGGGCCGAGGCGGCGGGGGAGACGAAGGTCAGCAGGGCCAAGATGATCCCCGCCGCAACTCCCGCCACAGTGCCCGCCAGTATACGCGTAAGCGTCATTGCGGCGGTCCGCCAAAAATCAGCCGTGGGCAAAAGCTCCAAAAGACGCCTCGCCACCGAGAGAGGCCCCGGAAGGAAAAGCTCCTGACCTATTATAAGGCTCAATAACTCCCAAAGCCCCAGCCAGAAAAGGGCCGGGGCTATAATTCGGACTATTTTGTTTATTGCGGGCCTCTCAGCCCTTTTGCCAGTAGAAGGCGTCATCGGGCATCGCTCCTCCGATCGAGGCGGGATTCGCGTCGAAAAGTACCTGATAGTAGGGCTCCAGCACGGCCTTTATTTCGGAAGCGCCGGCGACGAAGGTGAGGTTGCAGTCGGGAATGGCCCTCTTGGCTATGGCGGCCTTGGGGACAATGCCGTAGCTCTCGCACAGGGTGGAGGCGCGGTCCGGGTCGGCCTTAACGGCGTTTATGGACTTCTCATACTCCTGAAGGAACCGCTCTACCGCCTCAGGGTTTTCCTCGGCAAACTGGGCCCTCACGGCCACACAGCCCATGGTGAGCTGTCCGCCGGTCTTGAGGGCGTCCCACTCTTTTGTCATGTCGAGGGCTGAGCGGACGTCCTTATTCTGAATGAGCACCGCCGTGGCGGCGGGGACGGGGAGCATGGCAAGGTCGATCTCCCCGGCGGCCATCTTAGTCTGTATGACGGAGGCGTCGTCAAAAATGACGTTCACGTCGGCGTTCTCCACCTCATTTGCGGAGGTGCTGACGGTGAGGCCGTTTTTGGTGAGTATGTGGGCGAGCACATACTCAGGGTTCGCGCCCTGACCGGCGGAGTAGATTGTCTTGCCCTTGAGATCCGCCACCGAGTGGACCGTGTCGCCCTTTTCGAGGACGTAGAGCACGCCCAGAGTGTTTATGGCTATGACCTTCACCTGACCCTGAGTTTTGTTGTAGAGGGCGGAGGCCACGTTGGTGGCCACGGCGGCGATGTCGTAGTCGCCGTTTATGAGCCCGGCCTGGATCTGGCTGTTGTCGGCCACGGCCGAGATGACGTACCGGTCCACGGTCTCACCGGCGTCGGCCCTCTCCCAGAGGTCCACGGCTCCAACGCCCGTGGGCCCGGTGAGGACGGCGAAATTGACGTCCACGGGCTCTACTTGAGGCTCCGTGGGGGCCGAGGTCCCGGTGGGCTCAGTCGACGCTGAGGTGTCGGGGGGATTTGTGGCCCCGGTGGTGTCGCTGGGCTCGGTGGTGTCGCCGCCGTTCCCGGCGCAGGCGGCCAGAGACAGGACGAGGGAGAGTGTCAGAAGCAAAATGAGAAGCTTTTTCATGGTTTTTCCTTTCTTTAACGGAGCCAATATTTTTAAATATGGTAAATACCCGTGAAAACGGTTATCTTCAGGTATTTTTATTTTAAAAGCTCCGGCTTTAACAGCTTTACGGTCTTGCCGCTGTGGTCTATTATGCCCGCGGCTTGGAGCTTGGAAAGCTCCCTATACAGGCTGGCCCTGCCGATGCCCAGGCGGGAGGCCAGCTCCGTCATGGACCTGACGGTCAAAAGCCCGTCGGGCCCGGCGTTTTGCAGGATATAGGAGCTTAGCTTGTCGCCCCCTGAGCCGCCGGACAGCGCGTCCACCTTGGCCGAGAGGAAGCGTATGCGCTGGGCAAGGTAGCTTATGTAATTTGCCCGGACATGCCTGTCCGCGTCAATAAGCGATTCCACGGCGGACTGGGAGAGAAAGAGGATAGTGGAGCGTACCCTCGCCGTCAGTGTGGAGACGTAGCGCTCCCCGTCCGTGAACAGCGCCGCCGCCCCGAAAAGGTCCCCGGAGTGGAGCTCGCTCACCGTGAGCGGCCCCTTTGTCACGGTGATAACGCCTGAGATTATAATGCCCAGCTCCCGGCGAAAGCGCTCCGGGGAATATATTATCTCGCCCCTTGAAAAGGCGAGGGTCGTAGTCTCGACCGTGCCCAAAAGCTCCTCCACGCGCCCCGGCTCAATGCCCTGAAAGAGGAAGGTGCGGGAGAGCAGCGAAAGTGTGTCGCTGTCCATGGATATTTCACCTTCAATCATCTTAAATGTCTCATATGAGACATTTTGCGTAATTATACCACGGTAAATGGCTGTTGTCAACAGGGGAAGATAGTGGTTTTTGTGGAATACTTTTTGTATTTAAATATTGAATAAGCGCTGGTATAATAGCTATACCCCCCAAGGGGGCAAAGGAGGCGGTATGATATGGAGATACAGGCCATAGGCGCGCGGGCCTTTTCGGTATACATAGCGGGGGAGGAGCTGGAAAAGCGCCATCTTGACCCAAAGGAGATGACGGCCTCGGACGCAAGGCGCATCGTCAGCGGCATCGTGGAAAATGACGCCCTTGGGACGGTGAGCCTTGAGCTCTATCCCGGACGGCACGAGGTACTTATTTTTGTGCGAAGAAGCTCCGGCGAGCCGGAGTTTTTTGCCTTTACGGACCTTGAGACGCTCCTCGCGGCAATAAGCGAGTGCGGCGAGGAGCTTACGGCGTCCCTTTTTTATTACGAGGGCAGGTACATACTGGCCGTCTGGACCATGGACAGGACAAGGCCGGAGACGCTTTTCGAGTTCGGAACGCCCCTCTACATGCCGGGGGAGTATCTTCTGCACCTGCGTGAGCACGCACGGAGCTTATGCGACGGGGACGCGGCGGCCCGGCTCCGGGAGGCGTTTTGCGGCGGAGGGAAGTAAAATTACATTTTTGCGCTAATTTGCCGTTTTCCACTTTTATTTTTTCTATTCATGTGTTATAATCACCTCACACGCGCTTTAAAGGGGGGTGACTCAATGCCGAAGGCCAGGGGCGTAAAGCCCATAGCACAAAATAAGAAGGCGTACCACGACTACTTCATCGAGGAGAAGCTGGAGGCCGGCATTGAGCTCTACGGCACGGAGGTCAAGTCCGTCCGGGCGGGGGCCGTCAACCTGAAGGACGCCTTCTGCTCGGTGAAAAACGGGGAGCTTTTCGCCTACGGTATGCACATCTCCCCCTACGAGAAGGGCAACATCTTCAACCGTGACCCGCTTCGCCCGAAGCGCCTGCTTATGCACCGGCGGGAGATAAACAAGCTCCAGGCGAGAGTCCAGCAGGACGGTATGACGCTGGTGCCCCTGTCGCTCTACCTCAAGGACTCCCTTGTGAAGGTGGAGCTGGGCGTGGCCAAGGGCAAGAAGCTCTACGACAAGCGCGAGAGCGAGGCTAAGCGGGACGCCGACCGGGAGATAGACCGGACCATGAAGGAAAAAATCCGATGACCATCGGTGAAAGAAAGGAAAGAATAAAATGGCAAATCCCATAGCGACCATCGAAATGGAAAACGGCAAGACCATAAAGGTGGAGCTCAGGCCCGACGTGGCCCCTGTCTCCGTGGCGAATTTTATCTCTCTGGCGAACAAGGGCTTTTATAACGGCCTTATTTTCCATCGGGTCATAAAGGACTTTATGATCCAGGGCGGCTGCCCCAAGGGCAACGGCACCGGCGGCCCCGGCTACTGCATAAAGGGCGAGTTCTCCGCCAACGGCGTAAATAACCCCATCGCCCACGAGCGCGGCGTCATATCCATGGCCCGCACCTCCATACCCGACAGCGCCGGGAGCCAGTT
>CANREY010000002.1 GCA_947629755.1 uncultured Oscillospiraceae bacterium
GCCCCCGGCTTTTTGGTGAGCAACCAGAACCGCAAGCTCCTTTTCAACGACGACGGCACGCCCACGGCGAGAAGCGAGAAGATTCTGAACGGTACCCCCATGGGCCGTTTTGTGGACGCCGAGGAGCTTCTGGGCGGCGTCTTCTTCCTCTGCGACGACAAGGCCGCCAGCGCCATCACCGGCGTAGTCCTCCCCATCGACGCGGGCTTTGCCGCCTACTCCGGCGTGTGACATCGTAAATTTAAAAAAAAGCAGTCTGATTTCCGGACTGCTTTTTGTTTCCTGTTGACTTATGCTCATAATGTATTGTATATTTTTTCTGGGGTGATAACGATGGAGGAATACAACAGCCGGAAAAAGCTCAGAAAATACGGAAAATATCTTCTGCAGGCGGTGAAGATCGGCATCGGGAGCAGTATCGCCATATACATCGCCCAGAGCCTGAACCTAAACTACGCGGTGTCGGCGGGCACGGTGACGCTCCTTACGCTGATGACCTCAAAGCTTGAGACCTTCCGGCTGTCCCTGAGCCGCTTTCTGACCTTCGGCGTGACGCTTGCGCTGGCCCTTTTGGTGGTGTCCCACATAGACAACGTGTGGCTTGCCTACGGGCTCATACTTATGATGGTGGTGTTCATCGCCCAGTCTCTGGGGCTCCAAGCCACCATCTCGGTAAACGCCGTAGTGGCGGCACACCTTGTCACAAGCCGGGACCTCACCGGGCCGTCCATACTAAACGAGTTTCTCCTTGTGCTCATTGGCGTGACGCTGGCGGTGGCTCTTAACCTTTTCCACGCCAACTACTCCCACCGCCGGGAGATAATCGCCAGTATGCGTAGGGTCGAGGGCGAGCTTCAGGACATACTCCGAGAGGTGGCGGCGTACCTGAAGGGCGAGATGACCGGTCAGGTCTGGCGGGAGATCGGCGGCATCGAGGGGGAGCTTCAGGAGTACATAAAAAGCGCCTGGGAGTATCAGGACAACACCTTTCACTCCCACCCGGAGTACTACATATCCTATTTTGAGATGCGCCTTGAGCAGTTTCGCATACTCCACCGCCTCCACGGGGAGATTAAGCGCGTCCGCTCAATCCCCCAGCAGGCCGCCGTGGTGGCGGAGTATCTTGAGTACCTCTCCGGCTACGTGGTGGAGCTCAACGCGCCGGAAAAGCAGATAGAGCGCTTAGAGGCGCTCCTGGAGGACATGCGCCGTCAGGAGCTCCCCGCCACGAGGGAGGAGTTTGAGAGCCGCGCCATACTCTACCACGTGCTCATGGATCTTCAGGACTTTTTGGAGTGCAAGGTCCGGTTCGTCTCCGGCCTCAACGACTCCCAGCGCCGCCGGTATTGGAAGGCCGCCAAATGACGCAGAATTGATACAGAACATTTTCAGAATTTATGCCAAAAGTTGACTGTTTCGTTTCCCTCATTTATTAAATTATTTCCGGGATTCAGATCCCGGAAATTTTTTTGGGGGAAGCGGTATGCGTATAGCGAAAAATGAGGGGGATTTAGAGGAATTTCAGCGGTTTTTGGAGGAGAGCCCCGGCTGTCACTTCGCCCAGTCGCCCCTGTGGGCCAGGGTGAAGACCGGGTGGAAATATGAGCTGGTGCTGTCCGAGGACGGGGACGGGAAGATCATCGGCGGGGCCGGGGTGCTCATTAAAAAGCTCCCCTTTTTCGGCAGCCTCATCTACTGCCCCCGCGGGCCGGTGTGCGGGGAGGACCCGCGGGTTTTTGAGGACGTAACAGCGGGCCTTAAATCGCTCATGGACCGTTACCGGTCCTTCGCCGTCATAGCCGAGCCCGACGTTTCGGAGACGGACGCGGCCTTTCGCTCATCGGCCCTGTCGCTGGGCTGGCGCTTTGGCAAAAACCGCGACGCCCGCGACATTATACAGCCCCGTTCCCTTTTCCGCATCGACCTTCAGGGCAAGACCGGCGTGGAGGTCATGAGCGCCTTTCACAAGAAGCTCCGCTACAACATACGTCTCGCCCAGCGCCGGGGCGTGGCGGTCGCCGAGGGAGGCTGGGAGGATCTGGACGCCTTCTCAGAGCTCATGGAGGTGACGGCAAGGCGGGACGGCTTCGCGGCGCGGGGCCGGGAGTACTACTACCGCCTCTGGGACGCTCTGGCCCCGGAGCACCTGACCATGCTCACCGCGAAGTTTGAAAACGAGCTCCTGGCCGCGGGGCTCTTTGTCCACATGGGCGGGAAGACCTGGTACCTCTACGGGGCCAGCGGCGATGAGCACCGGAACCTGATGCCCTGCCACCTCATGCAGTGGGAGGCCATTCAAATGGCCATTCAAAGGGGCGACAGGCTATATGACCTTCGCGGGTTTTTGGAGATAACGGACGATACGGACCCCAAGAGCGGCCTATACCGCTTCAAGCGCCAGTTCGGCGGGGAGCTTGTCCGCCTTGCGGGCCTCATGTACCTCACAAATTCCCCAATAAAATACGCCCTTTTCCGTCTGGCGGAAAGGGCGTACAGGTGGATTGGGCATTGGGTAGGAAAAATGGGGAGATAACTCAAAACGGGCGGGTCTGGGACCCGCCCCTACGGGTTGAATGGGGGATTTTTCAATATATGGCGTAGGGGAGGGTTCCAAACCCTCCCCTATCTAATAAGCGCCGTAGGCGCAACCTTATTCCCCGACCCCCCTTTCGGAAAGGGGGGTGGCCCCGCAGGGCCGGGGGGTTCGAGCCTGTTTGCCGTCGCTTCGTCTTATTAAGACGGGAGACGAGGGCTCTAATCCCCCCTGCCCCCCTTTTCCAAAAAGGGGGTAAGGGCCTGCGGGCGGGGAAATGTAACCTTACACGTACTCCAGCGCCTGCTTTATATCCTCTATAAGGTCCTTGGCGTCCTCAAGCCCGCAGGACATGCGCACAAGGTCGGGGGTGATACCGGCGGCCACAAGCTCCGCGTCGTTCATCTGGCGGTGGGTGGCGCTGGCCGGGTGGAGACAGCAGGTCCGGGCGTCGGCCACGTGGGTCTCGATAGCGCCTAATTTAAGGTGCTTCATGAAGGTCTCCGCCGCCTGACGGCCCCCCGTAAAGCCGAAGGACACAACGCCGCAGGTGCCGTTTGGCATGTATTTCATTGCCGTCTCGTGGTACTTGTCCCCCTCAAGGCCGGGGTAGATGACGAAGCTTATTTTCGGGTGGTCCTTTAAAAATTTCGCCACGGCGAGGCCGTTTTCGCAGTGCCGGGGCATTCTGACGTGAAGGCTCTCAAGGCCCAGATTGAGAATAAAGGCGTTCTGGGGCGACTGGATCGAGCCGAAGTCCCGCATGAGCTGGGCCGTGCACTTGGTGATAAACGCCCCCTCAAGGCCGAATTTTTTGGCGTAGGTGACGCCGTGGTAGCTGTCGTCGGGGGTGGTGAGGCCGGGGAATTTGTCGGCGTGGGCCAGCCAGTCGAATTTACCGGAGTCAACTATGGCCCCGCCCACGCCCGCGCCGTGGCCGTCCATATACTTTGTGGTGGAGTGGGTGACGATGTCCGCGCCCCACTCGATGGGCCGGCAGTTTACCGGCGTGGCAAAGGTGTTGTCCACAATGAGTGGCACGCCGTGGTCGTGGGCGGCCTTGGCGAATTTCTCGATGTCCAGCACCGTCAGGGCGGGGTTGGCGATGGTCTCGCCGAACACGGCCTTGGTGTTGGGCCGGAAGGCGGCGTTCAGCTCCTCCTCGGTGCAGTCCGGGGAGACGAATGTGAAGTCCACGCCCATCTTGCGCATGGTCACGTGGAAGAGGTTATAGGTGCCGCCGTAGATGGTGGAGCTGGCCACCACGTGGTCGCCGCAGGTGGCGATGTTGAACACGGCGTAGAAGTTTGCCGCCTGGCCGGAGCTTGTGAGCATGGCCGCTGTGCCGCCCTCCAGCGCCGCTATTTTCGCCGCCACCATGTCGTTGGTGGGGTTCTGAAGGCGTGTGTAGAAGTAGCCTGACTCCTCCAGATCAAAGAGCTTGCCCATGTGCTCGCTGGTGTCGTATTTGAAGGTGGTGGACTGTATGATGGGTATCTGTCTCGGCTCGCCGTTTCCCGGCGTGTACCCCGCCTGTACGCACCTTGTGCCCATTCCCTGCTTGCTCATATGTAATTACCTCTTTTCGGGTTTATTAAGGCGACGGGAGACGAACCCACGCCGGTTTAAGCATATCCCCCCAGCGGACGTTTGTCAAGAAATCTTTTCAAGGTCCCGGATAAATACCGTGTCGGAGTTTTTCGCGCCGATGTCCGGCGCGGGCACGTAGCCAAAGCGCCTGTAAAACCCCTCCGCCGTGTCGGTGGTGAGTATCGCCCGCCGAAGCCCCGCCCTTTTAAAGCTCTCCTCCGCCAGATGCAAAAGCTCCGTGCCGATCCCCCGGCCCCTGCTCTCCGGCTCCACCCAGAACTCCCGGATAAATCCGGCCCGGAAGCTGAAAAACCAGCTTTCAAAGCTCATGGGGCAAAACTGTATAAACCCCGCGGCGTGACCGTCCGGGGCGATACTCATGACGGCGCTGTTCTCCCCGCCGTTCATCTCCCGAAAAAGCCCGTCCCAGTCCCGGACTGCAATATTGAGCTCCCCGAAATATCTGCGGAACATATCGGTAAAACGCGGATCGGTGAAATCTGTTATCGTTATATTATCCATAATTCTCCTTTTATCGCGGCCACAAAAAAGGCGTCCCCCCGACTGAGGGACGCCACAGCCTGTCAAAGAACTCATATTCAATATTTTTTCTGACGACATGTGCGTCAGAAAAAATCCCTTTTGTTTTGCGGAGTGTACGGCCCTTCGGGCCGTGCGCGGAGCAAAACGGCAGAAAAATACTGCAAATAGGCCCGCAGGCCTTTTTGCGGTATTTTTCTCTCGTTCCCCTTTGTCGAAAAAGGCCGCAGGCCTTTTTCGACAAGCTGAGGCGTCCCCCGACTGAGGGACGCCAAAACTGTGTCTAAGCTCCGTGGCCGCGTCAGGCTGTGGGCGAATGACACTCTATCCCCGTCAGGACAATGTTTTTCATGTCATTCACCTGCCTTTCCGATTTGATAATACCACGCCGCGCCTGAAATGTCAACGGGCCGACCGTCAGTCATTACTTCTTGAGCACTTCTCCGCGTCGATGGCCAAGACAAACATCAGGGCCATGAGGGCGTCGCGGGGGTCAACCACGTCGATGACGTAGGTGTCGGTCCAGTGGAGGAGCTCCTTTGAGATGGTGGCGATGGGGCCGCCCATGTCGCCAACGATAGAGTAATCCCACTCAAGAAAATCGCCGTCCACCCTCCAGCCGTTAAAGTCGATGTCGTAGCTGGGGTGGAAGGGGGTAAATCTGCGGCTCAGGGTCCCCATGTGCTCCTGCCCCAGATAGAGCTCGAACCGGGGCATCATGGAGAGCACCTTCTGCTTGACCGTGCCCACCTCGGCGCCGTACTGGTCGAAGATCTTGAGACAGTGTCCCCAGCTCATCTGGCCCTTGACGGTGTAGAGCACCCCTCCGGCCTCGTCGTAAATGTCGTAGGTGTCAAACCAGGTGAACATACGCTGTTTGAAGATCATACGCATTTTAAATGTCCCCCTTCGGCGTTTTTTATTGATTTTTGCCTTTTTTAGTATTATACTCCCAAATATCGTAGATTTCAAGGAGGCGCATATTATGACAAAGCCGCTTATAGGCGTGACGGCGCTGGTGGACTATGGCCGGGAGAGCCTGTGGATGCTGCCGGGGTATTTTGAGGGCGTCTCGGAGGCCAGCGGCGTGCCGGTGATGCTCCCGGTGGTGTCCGACAGAGAGGACGCCGTGCGTCTTATGGACACGGTGGACGGGCTTTTGATCGCCGGAGGGCAGGACGTGTGCCCGGAGAAGTACGGCGATATGAGGCTCCCCGTCTGCGGCGAGACGAGCCCGGAGAGGGACGTGTCGGACGTAATGCTCCTTGACGAGGCCCTGAGGCTTGATAAGCCGGTGCTCGGCATCTGCCGGGGGATACAGCTCATAAACGTGCATCTGGGCGGCACGCTCTATCAGGACCTGCCCACCCAGCGCCCGTCGGACGTGTGCCACCGTCAGGTCCCGCCCTACGACCGGCCCAGCCACGATGTGAGCATAGTCCGCAGTACGCCCCTCTGGGAGCTTTTTCGCACGGAAACGCTCCCCGTCAACAGCTGTCACCACCAAGCCATACGCTCCCTCGCCCCCGGCCTTCGGCCCATGGGAGTGTCCGAGGACGGACTTGTGGAGGCGGTCTACCTGCCTGACCGCTCCTTCCTTTTCGCCGTCCAGTGGCACCCGGAGTTCTCCCACAAGACCGACGAAAACTCGAAAAGGATATTCCGGGCCTTCGTAAGGGCCTGCGGATAAATAAACCGGGCCGCCTGATGGCGGCCCGATAGCCTGTCGAAAAAGGCCTGCGGCCTTTTCCGACAAAGGGGAACGAGCGAAAAATACCGCAAAAAGGCCTGCGGGCCTATTTGCGGTATTTTTCTGCCGTCACGCCGCGCGCGCCGCAAGCGGCACACTTGCGTGACAAAAGGTAATTTTCGCGACGCGCATGTCGCCGCGAAAATCGATTGATTTTGAGTTTTTTGACAATCTGCCGGGCCGCCTGCTGGCGGCCCGATATTATTGGATTTTTTACATTTTTTCCGGAGCGGTCACTCCAAGGAGGGTGAGGCAGTTTTCTATGACGGCCCTCACCGTGGCGGCCAGCTTCAGCCTTGCGTCCAGAAGCTCCGGCTCCGCGCCCTTTATGCGGCAGGCGTTATAGAAGCGGTGGAACCGGGCGGCAAGCTCCGTGACGTAGCGGTTTATCCTTGAGGGGTCCAAGTCACGGGCCGCCAGCTTTATCTCCTCAGGAAGCGCCGACAGCTCCTTGATTAGCGCTATCTCCGTCTCGTCGGTGAGGAGCTCCGGCTTTACGTCCCTCATCGCCCGGACCGTGTGGCCCTCGGAGGCCAGCATGTTTATAAGCGTGCATATGCGGGCGTGGGCGTACTGGACATAGTAGACCGGGTTTTCGCTGTCCTGCCTGACCGCAAGGTCAAGGTCGAAGTCCAAGGGGCTCGTGGCGGCCCGGTTATTGAAATAGTACCTTGCGGCGTCCACGCTTATCTCGTCAAGAAGGTCGTTTAAGGCTATGGCCTTTCCTGTCCTTTTCGACATGCGCACGGGCTGGCCGTCCTGCAACAGGTTCACGAGCTGCATGAGCACGATGATTATGCGCTTTGAGCCCTCAAGCCCCAGCCCGTCCACAGCGGCCTGGAGCCTTGCCACGTGGCCGTGGTGGTCGGCGCCCCAGACGTTTATGACCTTTGAAAAGCCCCGCTTTTCTATCTTGTTGCGGTGGTAGGCGATGTCGGCGGCGAAGTAGGTGTAAAAGCCGTTTGCCCGCCGCAGTACGTCGTCCTTCAAGTCCAGCTTTTCCGCCTCCTCAGGTGTCTTGCCCTCGGAGATATACTTTTTGCGAAGTAGGTCCGCCGTCTTGAGCCACAGCGCCCCCTCCTTTTCGTATGTCCAGCCCTTTTGCGTAAGCATCTCCACCGTCTCGGCCACAAAGCCGGACTCATGGAGGCTCGACTCAAAAAACCACTGGTCGTACTCGATGCCGTATTTTCTAAGGTCGGCCTTCATCTTGGGGATATTCCGCTCAAGGCCGAACTTGGCCATCTCCTCCTGCCAGCTCTCCTCGCTCTTGCCCTCAGGAAAGCCGGGGTTTTCCGAGATAAATCCGCGGGCCAGCTCCCGTATGTCCTCCCCGTGGTAGCCGTCCTCAGGGAACTCGTAGTTGTCCTCGCCCAGCTTCTCCTGCATGGCGCGGGCGTAGATGGACACGGCGAACTTATGGACCTGATTGCCCGCGTCGTTGACGTAGAACTCCTTCCACACGTCGTACCCGGCGGCCTTCAGGACGTTTGCCAGCGTGTCCCCCAGCACCCCGCCGCGGGCGTTGCCCATGTGCATTGGGCCCGTGGGGTTGGCGGAGACAAACTCCACCATGACCTTCTCGCCGCCGCCCACGTCGGAGCTGCCGTAGCTTCTTCCCTCGTCCTCGATGGCCCTGAGCACGTCGCCGTACCAGCGGCTCCCAAGGCGGAAGTTTATAAAGCCCGCCCCGGCGATCTCCACCTTCTCAAAAAAGCTCCCGGTGAGGTCCAGCTCCGCCAAAAGCGCCTCGGCTATCTTCCGGGGGGCCATGCGCATACTTCTTGCCGCCGCCAATGCCGAGGAGCTGGCGTAGTCGCCGTAGGAAGTGTCCTTGGGTATCTCCACAGTGCCGCTGAGCGTACAGCCGGCGGGAAGGGTCCCCTTCTCCACCGCGCTCTCATACGCGTTATTCAAAAGCCTTTCAATGCTGAGCTTCGCTTCGTCTATAAGGTTCATGTTCTCCCTCTCTCACGCTTTTATATTTATCTCCACCTTGTTTTTCGTGGTCATGGCGCTGTCAAGATCCAGAAGATAGCGGACCTCCAGCCGGCCCCCGGCGGGGGTGAGCTCGTTTTTTATGCTCTGGGTGGCCAGGCCCATGGTGAAAAATCCGTAGGGCGTCTCGTAATTTACGTAGTTTTTCCGCCCCTCCTCGAAGGACATGTGCATGTTGAAGGTGCCGCTTCTCGTTATGAGCACGCCCTGCGGGTCCACGGTGACCTTGGTCTTTGTGCCCTTCATGCCCGTGAGCTCCGTCTCCATATACTCAAAGGCCGCCCGGCGGTCACTGAAGGTGTACTTCCCGCCTGTCACGAGCTCGATGTCCTCCCCGTCCTCGTCGGTGCCCATCAGGCCCTTTATGGAGATGGTCACATCACGCCCGCCCGCGCTTTTCGCCTCCGGCCTCATATCCTGTTTAAATTCGTCCTTCACGTCCATACCTCCCCGGCCACACATACCTCTTCCTGTTGCGGGTCTATAATAACATATCAAATCCGAAATGTCACTAAGATTTTAAAATAATCCATAGCTTTGGTATTTCATAGCGTGGGATTTGCGCCTTTTCGCCTTTTTTCGTCGATTTTCCTCAGATATTGCCCGCCTCGTTATCAGGCGGTATCAAGCTCCCATAAAAAAGAGGCCGCATCTCTGCGGCCCCTCCCTGTAGACTGGTGCTTTGGCAGGCGTGGCGTTCCCCTGCATCTCTCAGGTTTCCCCTGTCAGTACCATCGGCGTGTGGCTGCCACGAAATCGACCACCTCAAAGCACCTATCTATCCTACCTATATTATAGCCACCTTATTCGGATTTGTAAAGGAAAGAGGGCCGCTATTTAAGCGACCCTCTCAGTCGGACTTTGGCAGGCGTACCAATCTCCTGCGTCTCTCAGGTCTCCCCTGTCATGCCATCGGCGTGTGGTCGGTACGAAATCTACCACCTCAAAGTCCTTCTTTATCCTACACATATTATAGCATTATTATTCTTTTTTGTAAAGTATGACTTTATTATTGATAAGCCTGTTCCATTCTTTTTCACGGATTTTAAGGAATGTCAGAATTGAGTTCTTAAACTCCTGATTATCTGCCGGGGTAACAAGTCTTAATGATAGCCGAAATCTCTCGCCGTTTTCATTGATCTCCTTCAGCACCATTGCCGTGTACGGCCGTCTGTCCTCAATAATATAGTCCGGCTCGGAAATAATTTGCGGGAGATACGCGCAAAACCTGTCGTAATCATAAGGGTGTCTCTCCCTGATGTGCGCTATGCGCTCGTCGGTGATTATCACCTCGTCGGTCGTGATGTTCGGCGTTACGCATTTGTACTTTTCGATGTCGATCCTTCCGATAGTTATCAAGGTCGCTCCCCCGTCGTCTGTCGCTTTTTCTTTATTATAGCAGGTTTTTGGGGAATATCAATGCTTTCGCCGTTCTACGCGCTCATTTGCCCCGGTAAACGTGAGGCTTTGAGCATTTTCACGCGTTTTCGTCCTCCTCGGAATTTTGCGGATATTTAATCGGATTTTCGGTGGAATTTGAGGGAATATAGTGATATAATAAATAGGCTCAGTATGTGTTCAGGGATAAGGAAGGGGAAAGTATGATACATTTTGACCTTTCAAACAGGGAATTTAGAAGGCTTTTGGACTTAGTGTACATCGGCAACTGGGTGCTCAATTCCACCAGGGGCGACGACAGGATACCGGACTACGACGAGGTGGAGAGCGCGGTATTCGCTCAGTGCCTTCAGGAGCGGGGAATGGAGGAGCTCTACGCCATCGACGCGGGCACGGTGGTGCCCTCGGCGGCCTTCGAGGAGGGCGGCATACACGAGGCCATCATGGACTACGAGGACGCGGTATTTTTCGACATACTGGCCGAGGAGCTGGCCCGCCGGGACATGGACTTCTCCCCGGTGACGGAGGCAAACTATAAAGAGCTCACCGAGCGCATGGAGGAGTACCTTGACGAGTTCGACGAGAACGGCGTTGACAATCTGATACTTGACAAATAACGCCGGTTGCAATAAGGTATAGATGTAAAAAGCGGCAAGGGAGGGGCATTGATGGCCGGAAAGAAGAAAAACGACGGGAGCTTTCCATGGTGGATATTCATAATAGGTATGATAATTTTGCCTAATTTCTGGCCTATATTGCCGTTCGGTATAGGCATAATTTTTGCCGTCCGGTACGCCGCAAGATCCGGTAAAAGCAAGAGCGACAAGAACATATCCTCCGACTACCGTCAGGCCGCGCGCATGGACAAGTACCTGATAATGACCGACGGGCGGAACGTGGAGTCCATAGAATATCTGGCCTCGGCCCTTGGCGTCAGCTTCGACACGGCCCTCCGGGACCTTCAGAAAATGGTGGCCGAGGGGCGCTTCGGGCCCGACGCGTATATAAACTACGTGGACCGGACGGTGGTCATACGCCCCACGGCGAGGCGACCGGAGCCACAAGTCAAAAACCGGCCCTCCGGCGGGGCTCAGGGGTCGAACATGGTCTCCCGCGCCGCCGAGAGCGACGCCAAAAAGAAGGCGGACATACCCAAGGGCACGGCTGCCGCGAGCACCGCCGCGAAAACCGACGGGAAGCTCCGCACGTGGCTTCTTATCGCCGGTATCGCCCTTATCGGCGTGGGCATACTGCGGCTGTCCCTCAGCGGTGACAGTCTCTGGGGCCTCGTCTCCGGCGTGCTGACGGCCATGGGGGGCGTGGGCGTCTTCGGCTACCGGGGGTACCTCAAAAAGCGGGAGAACCGCTTTAAGCTCTACAAGGCCGCCTGCGTAGGCCGGGACTTCGTGCCCATCGAGGAGCTTGCCAAAAAGGCCGGCGTGTCCCAGAAAAAGTGCCGGAGCGACCTTGAGGCCATGCTGGACAAGGGGCTTCTCACGAAGAGCGCCTACATCGACCAGGGCGACGGGGTGCTGGTGCTGAAGCCCGGCGCGGCCCCCAAGGCCGAGGCCGAGCCCGCTCCCCCCGCCGACGACGAGGACCGGTATAAGTCCATACTCCGTAAGATCCGCAAGCTCAACGACGACATACCCGACGAGGGCGTGTCGCGGCGAATAGACGAAATGGAGGACCTGACCAGCCGCATATTCAAGGCCGTTCAGGAAAAGCCGGAGAAGGAGCCCCAGATAAAATCCTTCATGAGCTACTACCTGCCCACCACCTTAAAGCTCCTGAGCTCCTACGCGGAGTTTGAGCGCTCCGGAGCCGACGGGGACAACATACGCTCCACCAAGGCGGAGATAGAGAGGATACTTGACACTCTCGTTGACGGCTTTAAAAAGCAGCTCGACAAGCTCTACGAGTCCGAGGCCATGGACATATCCTCCGACATTGACGTGCTGGAGAACATGCTCCGCCGGGACGGCCTCACCGGCGACGGCAGCGCCTTCCAAACCCAAGCCGCTCAGGCTCAGGCGAAGGAGAAGAAGGAGTAAAATATAAAGCTCAAAGGCTGACGGGATTTCTCCGTCAGCCTTTTTCCTTTTCTGATTTGATTATATCCGGTATCTCACGAAGGTCCCGGACTACCCGCCACTCACGGCCCGTGGGGGAGCCCACGGAGCTTTCCGGCAGGTAGAGGATACACCGGACGCCGGAGCTTTCGGCGCACTCCACGTCGATGCGCCTGTCGCCTATGTAAAAGGTCCGGCGTTTGTCAAGGCTAAAGCGGCGTACCAGCCACTCTATCCCGTCCGGCGCGGGCTTTCGGGGGAGCCCCGACTCGGAGGTGAGGACGTACTCAAAGTACGCGCCTATGCCCAGCCTCTCAAGCACTGAAACGCCCGTGGGGCCCTTGTGGGTGTAGACGAAATTGCGGACGCCGAGGCTACGGAGCTCACGCAGCGCCTCCGCCGCCCCGTCCATGAGGGCCACCTCCCCGTCCCTTGCGGTGCTTATCTCCTGATAGCGCCTCCAGAGCTCATCGCCGTCAAGCCCCCGCTCCCGGCCTGTATTCTCCAAAAGGGTCTTTACGGAGTTGGCGATAAGATACCTGTAAGTCTCCGTCTCCTCCGCCTCCACTCCGGCCTCCCGGAGCGTCTTGAGCGTTGAGGGGACGATTATTTTATAGGAATCAAGAAGGGTCCCGTCCAAGTCCCATATGAGGGCGGTCATCTCAGCTGTCTCCTGCGGGAGAGGTTGAGGGGGCCCTCCTGCATCTCGCTTATCATCTCAAGGGACTTATTGAGCCCGTAGGCCACGCACATGTCCGCGTCGTCGGCTATGCGGGTGGCGATGCTGGTGGAGCTCTCGATGAGCCTGTCAAATCCCCAGATAAGGGCCCCGCCGCCGGTTATGACTATGCCGTTTTCCGATATGTCCGCCACCAGCTCCGGGGGCGTGCTCTCCAGCACACGGTGTATGGCCTCAAGTATCTGCTCCGACACCTCGTCAAAGGCCTCTATCATCTCCGGGGCGCTTATTGAAACCATACGGGGAAGGCCCGTCATGAGGCATCGGCCCTTGACCTCCACTGCCATCTCGTCGGGCTTGGGGAACACACAGCCGATGGATTTTTTAAGCTCCTCGGCGGTATTCTTGCCAATGAGCAGGTTGTGCTTTTTGCGGATATATTTGATTATGGCCTCGTCAAAGGCGTCACCGGCGGTCTTAATGGACTCAGACTGCACAACGCCTGAGAGGGACAGCACCGCTATGTCCGTGGTGCCCGCGCCCACGTCCACCACCATGTTGCCCTCGGCCTTCGATATGTCCACACCAGCGCCCATGGCGGCGGCCACCGGGGCCTCCATAAGGTAGACGCGCCGGGCTCCCGCTCTTATGCCCGCGTCGATGACGGCCCGCTCCTCCACCTCCGTTATGCCTGATGGGACGGAGACCACCACTCTGGGCTTCATGAGGCTGAAGGAGGTTACACGGCGCAGAAGCTCCCTTATCATTCTCTCGGTCATGTCGAAGTCCGATATGACGCCCCCGGACAGGGGGTGTATGGCCACGATGTTCCCCGGCGTGCGGCCGAGCATTCTCTGGGCCGCCGCGCCCACCTTCAAGAGCCTGCCCGTATTCTTGTCCATGGCCACCACCGAGGGCTCACGGGTCACTATGCCCTTGCCCCTCACCGCCACCGCCACGGTGGCCGTTCCAAGATCTATACCGATGTCGCGTCCGAATATCATATTTGTTCCCTCCGCTAAGTGTAGCTGACCTTATTGTATCATTATATCCAATTGTATGGCTGATTTTTCCTGTTATTTCTTCTGGCCGCGGCAACGGCGGCGCAGACCACGTCCCCGGCTCCGGCCATAAGGAGCATACGGGCGCACTCTGACATTGTGGCCCCGGTGGTGAAGATGTCGTCAATGAGCAGTACGCGCTTTCCGGCTACGAGCTCCCTTTGCGTGACCTCGTAGGCCCCAAGGATATTGGCGGCCCTACTCTCCCGGCCCTCAAGAGTGGAGTTGGCTTTCGTGTGCCGGGTCTTTTTCAGCGCCCGGACCACCGGCGCGCCAAGCCTCTCCGCCGTGCGCTCCGCCAAGAGCTTCGACTGGTCGTAGCCCCGCTTGCGGAGCCTCTTGGCGCTGACGGGCACCCATGTCACCACATCGAACCTATCTGAAAGCTCCCGCCTTACGCAGTCGGCCATAAGCTCCGAAAAGCCCACGCAGTAACCCCGCTTTCCCGAAAACTTGTACCGGTGTAGGGCCTTTCTGACGGAGCCCTCGTAATATAGGGGCGCCACGGCGGCGGAAAAGAACTCTCCCCGGTTTTTTATCTGCCCGCAGACGGGCAGGTCCCCCTGACAGCTTTGGCAGATGGAGTCCCCGTCGGTTATTTTCCGGCAAAATATACACCTTGGCGGGAAAAGGAGGGACAGAAGCTTTTTATAAAGTCCCATCAGCCGACCTCGCCGCACAGCCTCGCCCGAAGGCCGGAGTAGCGCCTGAGGCGCTTGTCGTTGGCCACCATGGCGGAGAATATGTCCGCCCCGCCCACAACGATAAGGAGCTGTCTTGCCCTTGTGACGGCGGTGTAGAGGACGCTTCGCGTGATGAGCCCCGGCGGGCACTTGGGAAGGGCCAGTATGACCGCCCGGTACTCGCTCCCCTGGGACTTATGGACCGTCACGGCGTAGGCCAGCTCCAGATCTCCCATCTGGTCGAAGGGGTAGGGTACAAGCCGCTCGTCAAAGCGTATGTAGGCTATGCCCGCGGCCTCGTCCATGCCCTCGATGTAGCCCACGTCGCCGTTGAAGATGCCCGTGCCGGCCTCGTGGCGGCCCGTCTCGCTCTTGAGCTCCTGGGCGCTGGCGTTGACGGTGTCGGCGCGGCTCCTGTCCTCCTCCGAGGGCGTCGGGCCGGACCTCACCCATATTATATCATAATTGTTTCGTGTTTGCATCACCCTGTCGCCCACACGGAAGGTAATATTCCCGACAGTCTTCTCCTTTTTATCCTCCGACGGGGGATTGAGGGCCTCCTGCGCGGCCAGATTTATCTCCCTTGTGCCACCGGCGTACTTGCGGGAGGGGGAGAGTATCTGTATATCCTCCGGCGGTATGCCCATGTTCTTGGGAAGGCGCGAGCTCACAAGCTCCGTCACCGTACTTGTGACGGCGCCGTTCTGGCGCTTTAAAAAGAAGAAGTCCCCGCCGGAATTTTTAAGCTCCGGGGCTCTTCCCGCGTTTATCATGTGGGCGTTTTTGACGATGGCGCTCTCCTTTGCCTGACGGAATATGTCAGTCAAAGCTATGACCGGCACAACGCCGCTTCGTATCACGTCCCCGAAGACGTTCCCCGGCCCCACGGAGGGGAGCTGGTCCGCGTCGCCCACCATTATGAGCCTCGCGTCCTCCGGCATGGCCTCCAAAAGCGCCGCCATAAGGCGTATGTCCACCATGCTTGTCTCGTCAAGTATGACCGCGTCGCACTCAAGCTTGTCCGAGGCGCACTTTTCAAACACCGTGCCGAGGCCGCTCTCCGGCATACCGGCCCCAAGGAGCCGGTGGACCGTCTGGGCCTCCCGGCCCGTGAGCTCCGTGAGCCTCTTGGCGGCCCTGCCCGTGGGGGCGGTGAGGAGTGTATTTATCCCCATCTCGTCATAGAGGCCCAGTATGCCCCTTACCGTTGTGGTCTTGCCCGTGCCGGGGCCGCCGGTGAGGACCAGCGCCCTCCCGTTGGCGGCGGCCTGAAGGGCCTCGCGCTGCTTTAAGGCGAAGGTTATCCCGCAGGCGTACTCCGCCCGCTCCACCAAAATATCAAGGCCCGGCACCTTGTCCACCCGCCGCACGGCCATTGAGGCTATCCGCTCGGCCACGCTCCGCTCGGCCTCGTAGAGGTCCTCAAGGTACAGCCCCTCCACTCCGGCTACGCGCTCCGCCACGGCCTCGCCGGCCTCTGTAAGGCCCTCCACACCGCGCCTTACGCTCTCCGCTTCCACGGAAATAAGCTGCGCCGTGGCGGCAATGAGCTTGTCCGTTGGCAAAAACACGTGGCCGTTATTTTCGTTGTGGCGCATCTCGAAGCGTATGGCCGCCTCCACTCTCTCTCTTGCGTCCGGGGCGAAGTCCAGGCGTCTCGCGAACTCGTCGGCGGCGAAGAAGTCGAGGCCAAAATACTCGTCGGCCAGTATGTAGGGGTTCTCCGTTATGGCCGCCTCGGCCTCCTCGCCGTAGCTCCGGTAGAGCCGGGCCGCGGCGATGGGCTTTACCCCGTTGTCCACTAAAAACTCCATGAGCCGGCGAAGGCCCGTCTGCTGGCGAAAGCGCTCGCCCATGTCGCGGGCCTTCTTGTCGGTTATGCCCTTTATTTTTGTGAGCTCCTCCGGGGAGCTCTCCAGTATCTCCAGCGTCTTCGCGCCAAATTCCGACACTATATCGCGGGCAAGCTTGGGCCCGATGCCCTTTATGGCCCCTCCGGCCAAATACTCGTATATGGCACGGCTCCCCTCCGGCAAATACCGCTCGGCGTGCTCTGCCTTGAACTGCTGGCCGAAGGAGGCGTGGGTGGTCCATGCCCCGTAGAGCCGCAGGCCCTCCCCGGCGGAGAGGCCGGGAAGTATGCCGACGGCCGTGACGCTCTCGTCCCCGGCCCGGAGCCTGAGGACGGTGTAGCCGTTCTCAGGGTTTTGAAAGATTATGGTCTGTACTGTCCCCTCTATGGCAATAAGCTCGTTACCGTCCATCAGTGTCCTCTGTCCCCTTTGAATATGGTTCTCCCGCCAGTATGCGCGCCCCACGGCGCTCCGACAGGAGCCTTGCCCGGCGTCTTGCCTCCGGCGTCATGCCCGCGTCAAGTATGTACACGCTCTCGCCGGGCTTTACCTCCCGCACCGCCGCCTCAAGGCCCACGGCCTCGCCGGAGCATCGCAGTACGGTCAATCGCTCCACGCCGGGAAACACCCGGTTTCCGGGCAAAAGCGCTTTCACAAGGCACACGGTCAGTATCACCGCCGCCACTATGGCGACGCCCGCAAGCGTCTCAGCTATCATAAAATCGCCCCCCAATGTCACAATATGCGTCCTTCGGGGCAAATGACAATATGGGGCGAAAAAGCTCACTTCTGGCCTCTCAGCTTTATTATCCGGTCGCGCAGTATGGCCGCGTACTCAAATTCCAGCATCTGGCTTGCCTTGCGCATCTCCTTCTCAAGCTTGGCGATGGCCTCCTCCCGCTCCCGCTTTGTGAGGTATTTACCGTCGTCGTCGGTGATGCCGCGGGCGGGCTTCTCCTCCTCCCGCTCCAGAACGGAGCGTATGTCCTTGACGATGGTCTTCGGCACGATGCCGTTAGCCTTATTGAAGGCGTCCTGCTTTCTCCTTCTCCTGTCCGTCTCGTCCATGGCCGCCCGCATGGAGGGCGTCACCGTGTCGGCGTATAGTATGACAAGGCCCCCGGCGTTTCTGGCGGCCCGGCCTATGGTCTGTATGAGGCTCGTCTCGGAGCGCAAAAAGCCCTCCTTGTCCGCGTCCAGTATGGCCACCAAGCTCACCTCCGGCAGGTCCAAGCCCTCACGCAGAAGGTTTATGCCCACAAGCACGTCGAAGGTGCCAAGGCGCAGATCCCTTATTATCTCCATGCGCTCTATGGCGTCGATGTCGTGGTGCATGTACCGGACCTTTATCCCGGCCTTTGTGAGGTAGGCCGTCAGGTCCTCGGCCATGCGCTTTGTGAGGGTGGTCACAAGGACCCGCTCGTGCTTCTCCGTCCTCTGGTTTATCTCCCCGATGAGGTCGTCTATCTGCCCCTCCACGGGCCGGACCTCCACCTTCGGGTCCAGAAGTCCCGTGGGGCGGATTATCTGCTCGGCTATCTGCCCCGCCCGCTCCCGCTCGTACTCGGCCGGTGTGGCGGAGACGTAGATGGCCTGATTTATCCTCTCGTTGAACTCGTCAAACTTAAGGGGCCTGTTGTCGAAGGCCGAGGGGAGGCGAAAGCCGTACTCCACCAGCGATTCCTTCCTTGCCCTGTCCCCACGGTACATGGCCCGGACCTGTGGGAGGGTCACGTGGCTCTCGTCCACGAAAAGTATGAAGTCCTTTGGGAAATAGTCAAGAAGCGTCATGGGCGCGGAGCCCTCAGGACGGCCTGAGATTATCCGGGAATAGTTTTCTATTCCGGAGCAGTATCCCAGCTCCTGGAGCATCTCCACGTCGTACATGGTCCGCTGGTATATCCTCTGGGCCTCTATAAGCTTGTCGTGGTCCTTGAACCACTTGACCCGCTCGTCCATCTCCCGGAGTATCTCCTGAATGGCCCTGTCCATCTTGTCCCTTGGGGTCACGTAGTGTGTGGCGGGCCAGATGGGTATGTTGGTGAGCCTTCGCACCACCGCGCCGGTGACGGTGTTTATCTCGCTTATCCTGTCTATCTCGTCCCCGAAAAACTCTATTCTAAGGGCCGTGTCCTTCCAGTAGGCCGGCCACACCTCCACCGTGTCCCCCCGGACCCGGAACATGTTCCGCTCAAAGGCGAGATCGTTGCGCTCGTAGCGTATGTCGGCGAGCTTTTTTAATAGCTCCGGTATTTTTATCTCCATTCCCACTCTCAGGGACACCATCATGGCCTCAAAGTCGTCGGGCTCCCCAAGGCCGTAGATACAGCTGACGGAGCTCACCACTATAACGTCCCGGCGCTCCAAAAGTGAGGCGGTGGCGGACAGGCGGAGCCTGTCTATCTCGTCGTTTACGGAGCTGTCCTTCTCTATATAGGTGTCCGTGTGGGCGATGTATGCCTCAGGCTGGTAGTAGTCGTAGTAACTCACGAAATACTCCACGGCGTTCTCCGGGAAAAACTCCTTGAACTCCGCGCACAGCTGTGCCGCCAGCGTCTTGTTGTGGGCCAGCACCAGCGTGGGGCGGCCCATTCTCTCTATGACGTTGGCCATGGTGAAGGTCTTGCCTGAGCCCGTGACGCCGAGGAGCACCTGCTCGCCTATGCCCAGCTCCAGCCCCCGGCACAGCGTGTCTATGGCCTCAGGCTGGTCGCCCATGGGCTTATATGGCGCGTGAAGCTTAAATTCCATCATCTCACCTCGCAGGTATCCTTCTTAATCGAGCATTCCGGCGTCGGCCATGGACACGAAGTCCCCGTCGGCCACAACTAAGTGGTCCACCAGCTCCACGTCCACCAGCGCCAGCGCCCTTTTGAGCTCCATGGTGGCCTGCCGGTCCTCCCGTGAGGGCACGGCCACGCCGCTTGGGTGGTTGTGGGCCACTATGACCGCCGCGGCGTGCATCGTTATGGCGCACTCGGCCACCTTGCGCACGTTGACGCCGGTGCCAGTGTTGCCGCCCCGGTCAAGCGTCCTGCAGCCGATGAGCCGCCGCTTGCCGTCAAGGCAGGCCGCGTACATGACCTCCCGCGTCTCCCCCACGAAATAGGGGAGCAGTACACGTCCCGCGTCGGCGGAGCTCATTATGGCCCCCTCAAAGCTCCGGCCCGATATAGCGTACCGGCGGGAAAGAGCCGGTATCAGCGTCAAAAGCGCCGCCGTGCTCTCCCCGGAGCCCTCCACGGCGGCCAGCTCCTCCGGGGAGGCGTCCAGCACCCCGGCCAGAGAGCCGAAGCGCTCCAAAAGCCTGTGGGCCAGCGGGTTTACATCCCGCTGGGGTATGGCGTAGAAAAGCAGGAGCTCCAGCACCTCGTGGTCGGCGAAGCCGTCCAGCCCGCCCTTTAAAAACCTCTCCTTCATTCTGCGCCTGTGTCCGTCGTGACCGCCCATGTACCGGCCCTCCTTCCCCGGTGATTACAAATTGTAATCGCGAACCTAATCCTGCAATTTTGCTCCCCCGCTTTTGTCCCCGGCGTATTTAAAAGGCGAGAGCGCCCTTGTGGAAATCCCACGAAAAAGACTTCCGTCTTTCGCCGTATTTTTTCCCTTCCGGCCCTCTCAGGCCGTTATTTTAGTTGACGTAAAAGCGGGTCATATCTGACTTTACATTTAGTTATTCACATTGTCCACCGGGTTTTCCACAGCCCGGAACCCCTCTCTCACTAAGAAAAACCTGATTTTTACCAGCTTTTGTCAATTCCCGGAGCTCCACTGTGTGGAAAACTCATAAAAGGGTCAGGCTTTACATAATAACCTTTATTCCTTCAGCATGCGAGAAAAAGCTTCAAAAATGACGGCGTGAGTTTACAAAATTTCTCTCAAAACGTTAAATTATCTATGTCCATGGTGGCGTAGGCGTTGAGCTCCTGTCCCGCCCTTGCCCCGGCAAGATATTCGTAGTAGCCCTGACACCCGATCATGGCGGCGTTATCGCCGCAGAGCTTCAGGGGCGGCACGAAAAGCCGCTTGTTTTTCTCTTTGCACGCGGCCTCAAAGTCCGCCCTTATCCTCTTGTTCGCCGCCACGCCCCCGGCCACCACCACCGTGCCGTAGCCCAGCATGTCCGCGGCCTCCATGGTCCTCGGCACCAACGCCTCGCTGACGGCCCGCTGGAAGCTTGCGGCAAGGCCGGCCCTGTCCAGCGTATCCCCCCGCTGTTCGGCCGTGTGGACTATGTTCACCACGGCCGTCTTAAGGCCGGAGAAGGACATGTCGAAGGGGTGGCCCTCTATCTTGGCGTGGGGCAGGTCAAAGGCCCTGTCGTCCCCGCCCTCGGCAAGGTTCTGGAGGGGCAGTCCTCCGGGGTAGGGAAGGCCCAGCACCCGCGCGGCCTTGTCGAAGCACTCCCCCGCCGCGTCGTCGTGGGTGGAGCCCAATATGCTCATGTCCGTGTAGTCCCGCACGTCCACAATGGCCGTGTTGCCGCCGGATATGGCAAGGCAGAGAAAGGGCGGCTCCAGTTCCGGGAAGGCGATGAAATTGGCGGCTATGTGCCCCCGGACGTGGTGGACGGGTATGAGGGGTATATCGAGGGCCAGCGCCGCCCCCTTGGCGAAGTTCACCCCCACCAGCAGCGCCCCGATGAGCCCCGGCGCCGCCGTCACGGCTATGGCGTCAAGGCCGGACTTCTCAAGTCCCGCCTTTTTCACGGCCTCCTCGGCCAGACGGGAGACCACCTTTATGTGGTTCCGGGAGGCAATCTCCGGCACCACGCCGCCGTATATGGCGTGCATGTCCGCCTGGGACAGCACCTCGTTTGAAAGTACCTGCCGCCCGTCCCGGACCACGGCCGCCGCCGTCTCGTCGCAGGAGGACTCTATTGCCAGTATGTTCATAGCTTGCGCTCCATTATCACGGCGTCCTCAGTGGGCCCGTCGTAGTAGTTTTTCCTCTCCCCAATGGTTTTAAAGCCCGTCGTCCCGTAAAGGGTCCGGGCGGGCGCGTTGCTCCGCCGCACCTCTAAGAGCACCCTCTCCGCTCCCCGGCGGCGGGCCTCGTAAAATACGGCCTTGATGAGCTCCCGGCCCGCGCCGCGCCGGCGAAACGCGGGCGACACGGCGATATTGTATAGCTCGCAGTCCTCGAATGAGCAGTGGAATATGGCGTAGCCCAGTATCCTCCCGCCCTCTCCGGCCACAAGTATGCCGCCGTAGGGGTCGTCGATGTACGCCTCCACGCCGTTTTGGCTCCATGGGTCCGTAAAGCTTGCGCCCTCTATCTCCATTATCCCCGGAATGTCCCGCTCCCGTCCGAAATATATATCCATGGTCACCCCTTGGCCGCGTACCAGTTGTCCCCTGACCCGGCCTCCACGGTCAGCGGCACGGTGAGGCTGGCCGCGGACTGCATCTCGTCGATGAGGAGCTTTTTCACCTTCTCCGCGTCCTCGCTTAAGCACTCAACTATGAGCTCGTCGTGGACCTGCAATAAAAGTCTGGCGTCCAGCTTAGAGCGGCGAAGGGCCCTGTCAACATTGACCATGGCTATCTTCATTATGTCCGCCGCCGTGCCCTGTATGGGCATGTTCCGGGCCACCCTCTCCCCGAAGGAGCGAAGGTTGAAGTTTGAGCTCTTGAGCTCCGGCATGGGCCGCCGGCGGCCGTAGAGGGTGGTGGCCACGCCCGTCTCCTTTGCGTTTGCTATGACGGCCTCCATGTAGTCCGCCACGCCCTTATATGAGCTCATGTAGGTGTTTATATACTCTCTGGCCTCTATGACCGAGACGCCGATGTCCTCAGAGAGGGAAAAGGCGGATATACCGTAGACTATGCCGAAATTTACGGCCTTGGCCTGACTTCTCTCTCGGTGGGTGACCTCCTCCGGCGCTATGCCCAGCACCTGGGCCGCCGTCATGCGGTGTATGTCCTCCCCAGACAAAAAGGCCACCCTCATGTGCTCGTCCCCGGAGATGTGGGCCAATATGCGAAGCTCTATCTGGCTGTAATCCGCGTCCACCAGCGTGTAGCCCTCAGGGGCCACGAACATCTTCCTTATCTCCCCGCCCAGCTCCCGGCGGATAGGTATATTCTGCAAATTCGGCTCCGTGGAGCTCAGGCGGCCCGTGGCGGTGACGGTCATCTGAAAATTCGTGTGTATCCGCCCGTCAGGGGCTATTACCTTCTGGAGCCCGTCGGCGTAGGTGGATTTGAGCTTGGCAAGCTCCCGGTACTCCAGCACCTTCCCGACAATCGGGTGCTTGGGCCTGAGCTTTTCCAGCACGTCGGCGTTTGTGGAGTAGCCCCGGTTATTTTTCTTCCCGGTGGGCAGGCCCAGCCTGTCAAACAGTACCTCCCCCAGCTGCTTTGGGGAGTTTATGTTGAATTTCCCCCCGGCAAGCTCGTATATCTCCCCGGAGAGAGCGTCTATCTGCCTGCCCAGCATGTCCCCGAAGGCCCGAAGGGCCCCCCGGTCCACCAAAAATCCGGCCCGCTCCATTCTCGCCAGCACCGGGCAGAGCGGCATCTCCACCTCGTCCATGAGAAACCGGAGGTCAGCCTCCTCAAGCTTCGGCTCCAGCCTCTCCCTTAAGCACTCCACCGCCGCGGCCTCAGACAGGAGCCTCCCCACGAGCTTTGTATTGTCGTCAAGGAGCGAGAACTGCCCGTCCTCGCCGGCCCCGTCCATGGGCGTAAAGCCGCAGTATTTCTCGCACAGCCGCGCAAGCTCGTACTTGCTGGCCGTGGGGTCAAGGAGGTAGGCGGCTATGGCCGAGTCGAAGACCCAGCCCTCCCCGGAAAGGCCCATGTCCATAAGCTCCCTCACGGTGTCCTTCACGTCGTGGCCCAGCTTTTTTACGCTCCCGTCGCACAGCGCCTCAAGGGCCGTTCTCCACTGGGGTAAATCTGCGCGCAGGATATATCCCACGCACTTGTCCCCGTCCTCCCGGTCTATGCTCACACAGCAAATGTCCATGCTTTCTGAAAACCGGACGGCCACGGGGGCGCTTTTTATGTCCTCCAAAAATTCCGCCAGCGTCCCGCCGTCCTCCACCTCCACGGTGACGCACTCGGCCGTAAACTCCATGGGCTCCGCCCGCGCATCGCGAGCTTCGGGCGCTCTGAGGCCGTAGGCCTCGATGAGCTTTCTGAACTCAAGGCGGGTGAATATCTCATATAGCCTATCGTTGTCCACCGGCGACACCAAATTGTCCTCCGGCGCAAACTCTATGGGCGCGCAGCACCGTATGGTGGCAAGATCCTTTGACATCTCCGCCTGCTCCCGCCCCTCGGTGAGCTTGGCAATGAGCCCGGCCTTGGCCGGCACGCCGGGGGCCTGCTCGATATTCGGGAGCTTATCGAATATGGTCTCCACGTCGCCGTAGAGCTGTATTAGCCCCATGGCCGTCTTCTCCCCCACTCCCCGGACGCCGGGTATGTTGTCGGAGCTGTCGCCCATGAGGGCCTTCAGGTCAATCATGTGTATTGGGTCGAAGCCGTACTCCTCCCGGAATACCTCCGGCGTCACGGCCTTTGTGTTCGTCTGGCCCATTCTTGTCGTCACAAGGTTCACTGTGACGTGCTCGTCCACTAATTGCAGGCTGTCCCGGTCCCCGGTGCATATGACGCAGTCCCAGCCGCTCTCGGCGCATTTTCGGGAGATGGTCCCCAGAAGGTCGTCGGCCTCCCACCCCGCCAGCTCGTACCGGCGAATGTTCATGGCGTCCAGCGTCTCCTTCAAAATGGGCATCTGCTGGGCAAGCTCGTCAGGCATACCGTGGCGGGTGGCCTTGTATCCCTCGTACTGCTCATGCCGGAAGGTTGGCGCCGGCAGGTCGAACGTCACACATATCCCGTCCGGCTCCTCATCGCCCATGACCTTGCGGAGAATGTTGATAAAGCCGTATATCCCGTTGGTAGGCGTGCCGTCTGAGGCGTTGAGCATTCTCACCCCGTAAAACGCCCTGTTCACGATGCTGTTCCCGTCAAGAACCACCAGCTTCATAGCGCATCACCCTTTTTTATAAAATCAATATAATATCCGCATATGCGGATATTATAGCACATATGGTACGTAAATTGCAACGGTACGCTTAAAGCCGATTATCCTACATGGGGCTAAATATTATGTCTACCCATTGACGCTATCGAAAAAAGGCGGTATAATGTCTATAACCGCGCCCAAGGGGCATGAAAACGAGCGCGGCCGGGAGCCTGCCAAGACGGTAGGCGGTGCGTTCCTCCGCTATTTACGGAGGAAGCTTCTTGCCTCCTCCGCTAAAAGGGAGGAGGTGGTTGCGTGGAGCTTACATTGAACGAGCTTTTCCAGTTCGTCCTTGTCATCGTCGCGATCATAAAGCTGGTCCTGTACATAGCCGACAGAAATCAGCCAAAAAAGAAGTAACCGCCACAGCCTCCAAAGCAAGCGGTTACTCTTTTTAAAAAACCTGCGGAGGAAGCGCCGTCTACCGGCAATCTCCCCTTGTGCCCCCATTATAACACCATACACTCGGCTTTGTCAAGCCATTATTAGATCCCCGGAAGTATCCTGAAATCGCCCCCGCAGGGGCGATTTTTTATTTAACCGTATCCAGAAATCTCCTAAACGCCTCTCGGCCCTCCGGCGTGCGCTTATATACCCCCGCGTGCTCAAGGCCCCTTGCGAAGACCTTACCGGCCTCGTCCTTCACGATGTCAAGGGCGTTGTCCTCGGTGAATTTGTACCGCGTTTTCAGCCCCTCGGCCCAGTCGGCGTGCTTTTCGGTAAGCTCGTTTGCCCGCAGGTCCGCGCCGGTCGTAAGGGCCTCCGCCACGGCGGCCAGCTCCGGCTTCAGCCTCGCCGGGAGCACCGCGAGACCCATGACCTCGATAAGGCCGATGTTCTCCTTCTTGATGTGGTGTATCTCCGCGTGTGGGTGATATAGCCCAAGCGGGTGCTCCGGGGTGGTCAGATTGTTGCGCAGGACCAAATCCAGCTCATAATCCGTCCCCCGCCGCCTCGCGATGGGCGTTATAGTGTTGTGGGGCTCGCCGTCCGTCTCGGCGTAGATGCTTACGCTCTCGTCGGTATACCCCCGCCAGTCCTTAAGTATCCTGTCCGCCAGCTCCACCAGCCTCTCCGGCTTTGCCGACCTCAAACGCACCACAGAAAGCGGCCAGCGGACGATACCCGCGGTCACGTCCTCAAAGCCCCGGAAGACGTAGGGCGTCTCCACCTCCGCCCGCTCCATGGCAAACTCATAGTGACCGCCTTGGAAGTGGTCGTGGGCAAGTATGGACCCGCCCACAATGGGCAGATCCGCGTTGGAGCCCACGAAATAGTGTGGGAACTGGCCCACGAAGTCCAGGAGCTTTTCAAAGCAGGCCCGGTCTATTTTCATTGGCACGTGCTCCCGGTTAAAGCAGATGCAGTGCTCGTTGTAGTAGACGTAGGGGGAATATTGGAGGAACCACGGCGAGCCGTTTATGGTGATGGGCACCGTCCGGTGGTTCTGCCTCGCGGGGTGGTTGAGCCTCCCGGCGTAGCCCTCGTTCTCGGCGCACAGCTGACACCGGGGGTATGCCGCCGCGGGCATGTTCCTGGCCGCGGCTATGGCCTTGGGGTCCTTCTCCGGCTTTGACAGGTTCACCGTTATGTCCAGCTTCCCGTACTCGGTGTCCACCGTCCACTTCATGTCCTTGGCTATCCGGTCCCGGCGTATGTAATTTGTATCCTGACTGAATTTATAGTACCAGTCCGTGGCCGCGCGGGGGCTCTCGCCGTAGAGCTTGCGAAATCTCTCTATGACCTGCGCCGGTCTCGGCGTGAGCCTGCCCATGAGAGACGTATCCAGAAGGTCCCGGTAGTCCGTAGAATCCCCCGCTATAACTCCCCGCTCATAGGCATCGTGGGTGAGCTCGTCCAGCGTGGAGGCCAGGTCGATGTCCCCCCACTGCGCGCCGGGGTCGGTATAGGCGTCTATTTTCAGCATCTCAAGGACGGCGTTCACCGCCCATATTTTCTCACTTTCCTCGATAAGCCCCGCCCTCAGGGCGTAGGTCACAAGCTTCGATACAGCCTCGTCACGCATACCGCACCTCACTCACTGTACCCGTGTGGGTGGCTCTTGTGCCAAGCCCAGGCGGTGGAGATTATGGTGTTGAGGTCGTCGTACTTGGGCCTCCAGCCCAGCACCGCCTTCGCCTTCTCCGAGGAGGCCACCAGCTGTGCCGGGTCCCCGGCCCTCCGGGGCCCTATCTCCATGGGTATGGGGTGGCCCGTGACGGCCCTTGCCACGTCAACGACCTCCTTATTTGAAAAGCCCTTGCCGTTTCCAAGGTTGAACACGTTGTTCTCCCCGCCGTTCAGCAAATAATCCAGCGCCAAAATGTGGGCCTGAGCCAAGTCGGATACGTGTATGTAATCCCTGACGCATGTGCCGTCCGGCGTGGGGTAGTCGTCGCCGAATACGGTGAGCTTTTCCCGCTGGCCGTTGGGGACCTGCAATATTATGGGTATAAGGTGTGTCTCCGGGTCGTGGGCCTCGCCGATCTTGCCGCTGGGGTGGGCCCCGCAGGCGTTGAAGTACCGGAGGGCCACGTACCGAAGCCCGTGGGCCCTGCTCACCCAGCTCATCATGTGCTCCATGCTGAGCTTCGTCTCGCCGTAGGTGTTGGTGGGCTGTGTCCTGTCCGTCTCCAGAATGGGCACCCGCTCCGGCTCGCCGTAGGTGGCGGCGGTGGAGGAGAAGACTATCTTATTGACCCCGTGGGCCACCATGGACTGAAGAAGCACCATGGTGCCGTGGAGGTTGTTGTCGTAGTATTTCAGCGGGTCGACCATGGACTCGCCCACCTGACTGGAGGCGGCAAAGTGGATAACGCCGTCTATCTTCTCCGCCTGAAAGAGCACGTCAAGGGCCTTCCGGTCCCGTATGTCCAGCTCGTAAAACCGGGCCTTGGGGTGGACGGCGGCGCGGAAGCCCGTCTGAAGGTTGTCCGCCACCACCACGTCGCGACCGGCCTCAATGAGCTCATAAACAGTGTGGGAGCCGATATACCCGGCCCCGCCGAGAACAAGGATCGCCATAAAAATTACCTCCTGCAAATTTGGTGCGGGAGGGTTTTGGTCCCTCCCCTGCGAGAAAAAAATTGGGTCGCGAGCCCTCCCGGAAACGCCGTAGTGGCGGGTTCCAAACCCGCCCGTGCCGGTTTATCGGGGGATCTATTGGATCCGGCAGCCGCCGGTGCTTCGAATCTGCAATATGTGACATGCCCCGTCGCCGAATACGTCCTCGATGCCCTTTTTAAATTTTTCCACCATATCGTCCGGCACGAAGGCCTGCACCGTACCGGCAAAGCCCCCGCCGTGGACGCGAATGGCCCCGCGGCCCCCAAGGAGCCTCCTCCCAAGGGAGATGGCCACGTTCACCGCCTGAGCATCGGGCTTGTGGACGGACCAGATGTTCTGCAAAAGGCTCTCCGAGGACCGGCCGGATTCGTTGACCAAAGCGAGGAACGCCTGAAAGTCCCCGCGCTCCAGCGCCTGGGCCTCCTGCACCGCCCGCCTGTCGTCGTCGTAGTAGTGCATGGACCGCAGCACCGCCCTGTCGCCAAATTTACTCCGAAGCTCCGGCAGAGCATCGTAAAAATCCGCCTCCGGCACGTCCCGGAGCCACTTCTTCCCAAAATGCCCCGACACGGCGGCCATCTCCCGCGTTATGGCGGCGTAGTCGTCGGTGAGGTCCGCGTGCTCCGAGCGGGTGTCGATTATGCAAAGGGTGTAGCCGGATTTTGTAAAATCATAGCTCACAGCCCTGACCGCCGGCGACGAGGGGTCGGCGAAATCTATGGCCACCGCCCCGCCCACAGAGGAGCCCATCTGGTCCATAAGGCCGCAGGGCTTGCCGAAGTGTACGTTCTCGGCGTACTGGCCTATACGGGCGATGGTAATGGGGTCCAGCTTATTTTCACAGCAGATGTCGCTTAGTATGTTCCCTATAAGCACCTCGTAGGCCGCGGAGGAGCTCAAACCTGAGCCCGACAGCACGCTGGACACGGCGTAGGCGTCAAAGCCCCGGAGCTCATAGCCCAAATTATGTACTCCCTCCGCCACGCCCCGGATAAGGGCCGCGGAGGTGTTTTTCTCGTTCTCCTTTGGCGTAAGGTCCGAAAGGTCCACTGTGAGCGCCGGATAGCCCTCGCTTATGACCCTCGCCGTGTTCGTCCCGTTTGGTGCGGCGCAGGCCAGAATGTCAAGGTCCACGCTGGCGCAAAGCACGTGTCCGTGCTGATGGTCGGTGTGGTTGCCGCCGATCTCCGTCCTGCCCGGCCCGGAGTAGAGGGCGGCGTCACGGCTGTCGCCGAAGCTTTTTATAAATTCCCGGACCACCCCGGCCTCCCGGAGGCGGGCGGGATTCTTTTCAAGCTTTTCAAGAATGTCTCTCGCCGTCATTTTATCATTCCTTTTCACCGCAAAGGGGCTGTCTTTCGGCAGCCCCTTTACAGATTTTAATTCTCTCAGAACTTGTAGTTCTTGCACACCGGCGCGCAGCGTTCCGCAGACTCCTTGTCGTACCAGACGAGGTTGTTGCCGCTCTCCTTGTCAAAGAGCTGAATGAGCTTGGGCTGGGTGGTGAAGTTGACGGTAGCGCCCATGGAGACGTCCACGGTCAGATCCACGGTGGGAATGACCATGACGACCTCGTCATGCTCGCTTCTGGCGTGCAGGTTCACCTCGGAGCCAAGCATCTCGTTGACCTCGATGGTGGCCTTCAGGTCACCGGAGCCGACGGAGATGTGCTGGGGACGGATGCCGCAGACGATGTCGCAGGGCTGCTGGCCGTTCTGCTTCAGGGCCTTCTGCTGGAACTCGTCGAGCTCGAACTTGGCGTTGCGGATCTCGGCGTAGTACTTGCCGTTCTCAAGGAGCAGCTTGCAGTTGTCGAAGAAGTTCATAACGGGCATTCCGATGAATCCGGCGACGAACAGATTCACGGGCTTGTCGAACACCTCCACCGGGGTGCCGATCTGGTTGACGAAGCCGTCCTTCATGATGACTATGCGGTCACCGAGGGTCATGGCCTCCGTCTGGTCATGGGTAACATACATAAAGGTGGTGTTGATGCGCTGGCGGAGCTTGATGATCTCAGCGCGCATCTGGTTACGGAGCTTGGCGTCCAGGTTTGAGAGCGGCTCGTCCATCAGGAACACCTTGGGGTCACGGACCATGGCGCGGCCGATAGCCACACGCTGTCTCTGACCGCCGGACAGGGCCTTGGGCTTACGCTCAAGGTACTGGGTGATGTCCAAGATTTGGGCGACCTCGCGGACCTTCTTGTCGATCTCCGCCTTGGGGGTCTTCTTGAGCTTGAGGGCGAAGGCCATGTTGTCGTAAACGGACATGTGGGGATAGAGGGCGTAGGACTGGAACACCATGGCGATGTCGCGGTCCTTGGGCTCCACGTTGTTGCAGAGCCTGCCGTCTATGTAGAGCTCGCCGTCGGAGATCTCCTCAAGCCCGGCCACCATACGAAGGGTGGTGGATTTTCCGCAGCCGGAGGGGCCGACCAGAACGATGAACTCCTTGTCCTTGATCTCAAGATTGACATCATGGACCGCGGTGACACCGCCATCATAGACCTTCTTCAAACCTTTCAATACGACCTCTGACATTTGCTTCACGTCCAGGCGTGAAAGACTCCTCTAATCACGCCTCACGCACCGGCGTCTTTCAGCCGATGACGCTTTTACGGCAGGTCTCCACACTGCCGCACCCGGAACGCGCGGGATTTTTACCTCCTTTTTGTTTGTACGGCGCATCATGTAAGGTGGAGTGACACGCCGCCATGTATTATTTTCGCCATTCCGGCGAGGAACACATTTTTACCTACCGCGCCAAGATATACGCGATAGCGCCCAAAAGCCCCAGGTGGACCGGGTAGAGGGCATAGTATACGTACTTATTCCACATCTTCCCCTTCTCGCCGTTGAACTTCCAAAGGGTGTATGTGGACAGGGGGGCGGTTATGTAGGAGAGGCCCACCACCGCGCCGATGACGAGGCGGGTCCCCTTATTGTCGTACATAAGATAGTATATCACAACAAGTGCCAAGGTTACAAGGCCAAATTGCGATTTTATCAATAAAATCCACAAAACTCCCGCCAAAATTATGGCGATACGGACCACCCAGAACCTCATGCCCTTCTGACCGGCAAAAAGCTTCAGTCCAAAGAGCACCACGAGGCACACGCAGTAGGTGAACATCACGTTCTGCCCCCGCGTGTCCCATGCTTTCCCGTATATGGCAAAGTCAAAGGGCAGCTCGGAGACGAGGGCGAAAAGCGCCATTCGCCCCAGGTACGCCCCCCGGTCGTGGCTCCTCACAAAGCCCTCCACCAGCAAAAAGGCGAAAACCGGTATGGACAGCCCGCCGATGAGCTGTGAGATGGACCCCCAGGTGCCAAGGAGCATCATGTCCGGGTCCTTGGCCATGAGGTCGGCAAGCTCCGCCTGGGTGTAACTTTGCGCGCCCATGAGGCCGTTTTGTATGACGGACATGCTCAGCGTGTAGAAAAACGCCGTTATCCCGCCGTAGATCTTGAGATTGGCGGTGCTCATCTCTATGCGCAGTCTGCGAAGCCTCTGCTTTAAGGTGAGCTTCGGCTCCTTCGCTCCCGCTTTGTTTTTCGTACCTGCCAAGCCTCTCACTCCTCAAAGGTCCCGGATCGCTCCGAGGGCCGGAAGTGCCCGGCCGTTGTAGTCAAAAAGCGCCTGATTGGCCCACTCGTTGCCGCCGGGGCCCCTCTCGCCGGTGTACCTCAGGGCCGCCGCGTTGGCCCACTCGCTCCCCGGCACGGGTATCCAGGCCGGCTCCCAGTAGATGAAGCCCAGCCCCCGCCCCTCAGGCACGCTCTTTATGGCGTCCGCCAGATCCAGAAGGAACTGCCGCTGGCCCTCCGGCGTCATGGGGTACTCGATCCTGCCGGCAAGCTTGGCCGTGGCGGCCATGCCCTTGCGCTCGTCCTGAGAAAGCCTCTCATACCCGGCGTAGTCCTCCAGCGTGAAGCCCATGCTTGTCTCCGCCACCAAAAGGTCCTTGCCGTAGCGCTCCGCCACGTCGCGCATGTTGGCCCGAAGGTCCGCCATACTGCCGTGCCAGAAGGGGTAGTAGCTCAGGCCGATGAGGTCGAAATCCTCTCCCCCGCAGTCAAAGTAGCTGTCGAACCACTCCCGGTAGAGGGAATTTTTCCCGCCGTTGTCGAGATGTATCATGACCCTTATCTCCGGGTCGATCTCCCTCACCGCCCGTATACCGGCGGAGACATACCTTGCGATAGCCGGGAAGTTGGGATAGCGCCCCTCCGGCCACAGAAGGCCGTTTGAGAGCTCGTTTCCCACGGCCACGTACTTCGGGAGCAGGTTTTGTGCCCTCAGCTCCTTCAGTACCCAGAGAGTGTAATCATATATCGCCCTCTCCAGCGCCTCCCCGGTGAGCCCCTGCCAGGCTTTCGGCGTTATCTGCTTTCCGGGGTCTGCCCAGAAGTCGGAGTAGTGGAAGGCCAAAAGCCAGGGAAGCCCCAGGGACTTTGCCCTTTTCGCCAAGATCTCCGTCCTCTTGAGGTCATTTGTCCCCGCCCCGTAGGGCGTGCCGTCCCGGTCGTAGGGGTCGTTCCACAGCCTGAGCCTTATGAGCCCCACTCCGTTGGCCTTTAAAATCTCCAGGGCGTCGCCGGGGTTGCCCTCCCCGTCGAAGAATTTCCCTCCGCACTCCTCCACCTCCAAAAGGGTGGAGACGTCGGCGCCCCGGATAAGTCTGTTCGCGGTAGTGCCGTCCATTCTCAGTCCTCGTAATCCTCCAGGGGTATGCGCTTGAGCATCACCTTGTATTTTTTCTTGATCTGCTCGTTCATCGCCAGCACCTCCGCCTCGTTGCCGGTGAACTGACACCTGAGGCAGTAGTACTCGTCCTTGTCCTTATCGTAGAACATATCAATGTCCAGATCCCTCATGAAGCAGGCGGGGCACCTGTAATTCAGTCTGCCCTTTCGACCTTGAGCCATGTGGTGAACACCTCCTTATCGTGAAGCTTCCCGGTGTAGCCGAGAGTGAACATGGGGCTGAAGGCGTAGCCCTCCCGGACAAATCCCGCCTTCTCCGGCCCCTCAGCCTTGAGAGTGACCAGCGTCTTTATGGGCGGCACAACGCAGGAGACGCTGTCCGCGCCCTCCCTCGACGCCTCCCGGCACTTATACTCGTAGGGTATGTCGACGCTGTTTCCCTTCGCCTCTACGCGCAGCTTCAGGCTCGACATGTCCTCGGTGTACTCGGTGGTGCCGTAGCAGGCCACCATGTACTCCTGAATATCGACCTTCGCCGCAGGGTCGGACATCTCAACGATCTTCCTGTCGATCTTGATCTCGCTTGACCCCTCGGTAAATGTAATGACGCTCTGGAGCTTCACCGTCAGGTCCTCAAACTCTATGTCCACGGGGTCCAGCGTCAGCACCCTGTCCTTACCGTTCTGACTGAAATGCGCCTTTGTCCGGCAGAGGCACAGGTCCACCTCCTCGCCCTTATAGCACACCTTTGCGGACCTCACCGTGCCCTCCCCGGCGTAGTGGGTGAAGTACCCCGCCCGGTACTTCTCCTGAATGAGGAAGGGGTAGCTTGCGTCCTGTATGTGCTCCGTGCCGATACCCACGGGCCACTCAAGCTTGGCCGCGTAGGGCCGCAGGTCCACGATGGCCCCGCCCTGGTCCATGTTGACGCAGGCCCGCATATAGGGGTCGCAGTACCAGAAAAGCTGCTTTTCCGAGCCGTAGAGTATGTCGTTCCACAGCGCGCACTCAGGCTCCGTGTAGGTCTTTTTGCTCCTATAATAGTCGGCAAACTCGCTCATGGTCATGTCCTGGAGCTTGCCCTCTTTTTTGAGCTTTCCGTAGTAGGCGCAGCCCTCCTCGTAGGACTTGAGCAAAAGCTCGTAGGGCGCCTCCCACCGGCCCATCTTGTTCATCCAGCCGGGCCCCACGAACATCATGTTGTAGGAGTAGCCGTTATTATACTTGGCCAAGTGCCTATACTGATCGATGAGGTTATAAAGATAAGGGAACTCCCAGGTCTTCGTGTCGTATATCATGCCCCTCAGCACGTTCTGTGGGTGGGTGCCGAAGTTGGAGCCGTTGCCGTCGTAGCACGCCAGAAGGTCCCGGCTCAGGTGCGGTATGGCCACGATGCCGGAGTCCTCCGCCGCGTTGGCCGCCGGGGCGTGGGTGTTGACCTTCGAGGGTATCCACGGCGCCCAAGGGCCGCCGTCCATGAAGGTGTACCAGGAGTTATTGCAGGTGTGGTATGCCTTGGGCCCCTCCTCCCAGCAGGTGGCCACGGCGCACTTGACCGTGGGGTACTGGGCCTTTATGTAGTTTATGAGCTCCGCGTCCATGTAATAGGACCCGGTGGACTCCGGGTAGAACCCGAAGCGCTCATGGAACTTCTCAAAGACGTCCCGGACTATGGCCTTCTTGTCCTCCATGGAGAACATCCAGATGCAAAAGTCCTTTGTCTTATATTTCTCTCTGAATTCCTTGCAGGGAAGCCCCAGAAGCGTCAGGGCTATCTCGTCCCCGTACTTTTCGTGGTGCTCCTTGGCAAGGGCGACGGCCTCGTCATTGAAAAGCGAGGCGTATGTCATCTGTATGGTCGTCTTGAGCCCGTTTTCGTGGGCACAGCGCTGTTGGGTCTTGAAGATGTCAAGGCTCTCGGTCAAAAGCGCCTTGCGGCCGATGTCCTCGGCCTTCCCGTGGCCCGTGACCTTCTCGGCGTACTCCGGGACCATTTCGGGGCGGTGGATAATGTTTACCACAAATTTGTCCATAATAATCTTCCTCTCGTATATGAGGCGTAGTCTTAATCTGAGGGAGGCGACAGCCTCCCTCAGTTAAGTATAGCATATGTGCCGCTGAATGTAAATCAGCCTTTTACGGAACCGGCGGTGACGCCCTCAACATAGAACTTCTGCATGATGAAGAAGAGTATGGCGATGGGTATGGAGACCAAGATACCGCCACAGCAGAAGATGGTGAAGTAGCTGTTGATAAGGCTCTTTTCCAGCATTGCGTAGAGGCCCACGGCCACGGTGTACTGGCTGGAGATACCGGCGTTCAGTATCATCTTCGCGAATACGAAGTCCATCCACGGGGCCAAAAAGGCGTTTATGATGGTGTAGACTATGATGGGGCGGCTGGTGGGTATGACGATGCGGGTGAATATCTTCGCCTCGTTGCACCCGTCTATCCTCGCCGCCTCGCAAAGGGCCCTGGGCACCGTGTCAAAGAAGCCCTTGCATATGAGATAGCCAAGTCCGGAGGAGGCCGAGTACACCAGCAGAAGCCCGAAGTGGCTGTTGGTGAGGCCGAACTCACGAAGAAGGAAGTACACGGCTATCATGGTCAGCACGCCGGGGAAGAGGTTGAGCATGACGGCCACGTTCATCAGGGGCTTTCTGGCCTTGAACTTGCCGAAGGACGTGGCGTAGGCCACCATCAGCACAAAGCAGGTCTGGATTATGCAGTTGAACACGGCTATCTTGAAGGTGTTGAGGAACCATCTGGGGAACTGGTTCACCGTGTCGGGCTGGAAAAGCTTCACATAGTGGCTGACGCTCCACTGCTTGGGGAAGAAGGAGGCCACATACATTCCGTCTCCGGCGGAGAAGGACATGCACACCAGCCACACGATGGGGATAAGCCAGATAACGCACAGTATGGCGATCAAGATGTTGTGGCCCACTCTTGAGCCGCCAAGGCGGTGTCCTTTGCGGGGAGCCTTGGGGGCCTTTGTCTCCGGGGCCTTTACGGCCTCCTTGGTCATGACGCTGTTCTCGTTACTCATTAATTATACACCCCTTCCTTGTCGCCGCTGATGAGGAAGTTGAAGGCTATCAGCGTGAACACGGCGCAGATGAGGAATACGACTATGCCGATGACCGCGGCCATCTTGTAGTTATAGTAATTCTGCGTCAGGTTGAAAAGCCAGGTGATAAGCAGGTCCGTCTCCTTTGCTTGGGAGTTGGCCATCATCTGGTTCGTGGTCGTGTAAACTCCGTCCGTCAAAAGGAATATGACGTTGAAGTTATTGATGTTCTTGACGAAATCGGTGACCAGCGTGGGGGCCGTGACCTGGAACATGTAGGGCATGGTGATGTACCTGAACACCTGGAACTTGTTGGCCCCGTCAATGCGGGCCGACTCAAGCTGGTCGGAGGGCAGGTTCATCAGTATGCCGGTGGCCACCAGCATCTGATAGGGCACGCCTATCCAGATGTTGATGATGATTATGGTCACGTGGGCCCAGATGGGCGCCGTCAGGAACGGGATATAGGTGGTGTTTATAAGTCCCCAATTCCTCAAAAGTCCCGTGAGCCCTATATTCTGGCATATAGTGTTCACGATACCGTTGTTGGCGAAGAAGTAGCGCACCAGCAGGAGCGACACGAACTGGGGCACCGCGATGGTGATGACCAGCAAAAGCCGCCACAGCTTGGGCACCACGGTCTTTTTGGAGTTTAAGAGGAGCGACATGAGGATGCCGCCGAAGTAGGTGGTGAAGGTGGCGAAGAACGCCCACACCAGCGTCCACCCGAGGATACGTCCGAAGGCGTAGCTGAAGGAGACCGTCAGGCCGCCGGAGGTAAAGAGGCTCTTGAAGTTATCAAAGCCCACCCATGTAAACAGGGCCGCCGGGGGCATGTGATATTGGTCATAATTCGTGAAGGCAACGAAAACCAGAAGCAGAATGGGTATAACGGTGAATATCACGATGCCGAGCACAGGCAGGCTCAGAAGGGTGACATGGAACTTCTTGTCGAAGTAGTCGGCGATGTCCTCTCTGAAGTTGTTGATGCGGCCGCCGGACTGTGCCCGAAGCTGGAGCCTGTACGCGTTCTTCACAACGGAGATGCAGATAAAGAACGTCACGGTCCATACCACGAAGCAGAACAGCGAGAAAAGCAGAATGAGGAATGAGTGGTCGTAGTCATTGGGCACCATCTGCATGGTGTTGACGTCGAACACCTGTTCAAACTGCACTGTTCCCAACGTACCGAATTTGCTGACGTACTGAGGCGCGAAGAAGATGGAGAACAGGATTATTCCGGCCTCCAGAAGGGTCATTATTATGCCCTTGACGTATTGCTTCCTGGCGATATAGCCGGCGCCCCACCAGATAAGGGAAAGTTTGACGAATATATCTCCCTTCGCCATCGCTTTTCCGAAATCGGCGAAATACCTGCCGATAGCACCGAAGAAGCCGCCGATCGCTGAGGTTATTTTGCTCATGTGGCTCCCCCTTTTTCTTATATTGCATCCGGGCCGCGCGCCCGGTAGATGCACTAAATCGTTTGGCCCCGGACCCGCGAAGGTCCGGGGCCGAAAGTCGCGTTTATAAAGCTATGTAGACTATCTTAGGCAACGGGGGCGGTCACGCCGGTGACCATGTCGTCAAGAGCGGTCTGGATAGCGGCGTCATCGGAGCCGATGGTGCCCTGGGCGATCTGCTCGCCGAAGGAGGCGGTGGGGCTCCAGTAGTTGCCGCCGACGGACTGAATGATGGCGGTGGAGGCCTGAGCGTTCAGAGCCGCGACGCCCTTATTGACGGCGACGGCGGGGTCCTTGGCGGCCTCGATGTTGGTGGGAGCGGCGGCGCGCTGCTCAAAGCGCTTGACCTGGCTCTGCTGGTTGGTGATGAACTCGGCAAGCAGGGTGGCCCAGCCGGTCTGCTTGGAGAAGGGGTTCACGCCGACCATCTTGCAACTCTTGACAGGGGCGGCGGCGTAGGACGTGCCGTTGATGGTGAAGCTGGGCAGGGGAGCGGCGGCGTAATTGTCGCCCCAAGCTTCCTGAGCCGCGTTGGAATCCCAGCAGCCGGAGAAGATGACAGCGCACTCGCCGCCGGTGAAGGCCGCGGAGGTGCCGCCCTCGGGAAGGGCCATCATGGCGGAGCTGGAGGCAAGGTTCTGCATGTACTTCACAACGTCAACGCCCTTGACTCCCTTGGAGGAGGTGCCGTTGAAGTCGCAAGAGGTAGTGCCGTCGGCGTTGAGGGTGGTGTTGAAGCCCGCGCCGTAGAAGAGGCAGGCGTTATACCAGCCGGAGCAGAAGGTAAAGCCGACCTTCTTGCCGGCGGCCTCGCAGGCCTTGACCATGGTGTCCCAATCCTTCACATCGTCCTCGCTGAGGACGTTGCCGTCATAGAACATGAACCAACCGTCGGCCACGGAGGGGAAGGCGTAATACTTTCCGTTGTAGGTGGCAAGATCGTTGTATGCCTGAGTGTTGGCGGCCTGGATATCGGCAATGGTCTTGCCGGCCAAGGACTGGAGGGCGGGCTCCACAGTGGAAAGGTCCAAAATGGCGCCGGCGTCAGCCAAAGCGGGGAGCTGGTCGGACGCGAAGGCGTACACATCGGCCGCGGCCTGGGGGTCGGTGAGGATGGTGTCCTTCGCGGTGGCCTCGGACTCAACGCCAAGCTGGATGTCGAACTTCTGGTCGGGATAAGCGGCCTTGAAGTCGGCAATGAGCTCGGTGAGGAGCGTCTGGTCCTCCTCGGCGCCCCACATGGTCAGGGAGATTGTATCTCCGCTGGCGGGGGGATTCTGAGCGCCCTGAGTCTCAGGGGGATTTGTGCCGTCACTGCCGGCGGGGGGATTGGACTCCTTGCCGTCGCCGTTGTCGCCGCAGGCCACCAATGACAGGGCCATGGTCAGGCAAAGCAACATAACAAGCAGCTTTTTCATTCTTTTTTCCTCCTTAAATTTTTTGTTCGATTTATCAAAAGGTCCGGATACTCTCCCGCACCTGTTGAACAAATATCATTCTTCTTCCGTATGGAAGAAGAAAAAAGGCGACGCCTTTTTGGTCAACCGATTGCGCAGCCGGTTGCTCGTACAGAAATAGTATAACAGCCAGCCCGTTTTTTGTCAATTCTCCACATTGTACAATTCGGAGGGTCGATTTTTTGTCATTTTGCCAAGTTGCGTGGCGCACAATAATTAGTTATATTCATATCACCGGGCGGAAAATCGCCGGGATTTTGTCAAAAACCGGGCAGGATCTGTGGATTTTTGCCAATATTCGGCTCAAATCAGGTGCTTTTCCTGATGATTATCTCAAAATCCGGCACCACCACGCTCTCGGCCTTTTCCCCCTCGATTATATTTATCACCTGCCGGCAGGCCTCGCTCCCCAGCTTCACGCCGTCAAAGCGCACCGCCGTCACCGGCGGCTCCATGCGCCCCACGATGACGCTGTCATAGAGGCACGCCACCCGGACCTCCTCCGGTATGGCCACCCCGTGGGCGGCAAGCGTCTGCATCACCATGTCGCAGACTATGTTGTCCATACACACCATGGCCTCGCACCCGCCGCTGAGGGCCGCCGTCACCGCCCGGTCGGCTGAGGGCTGGTCAAAAATATTGAGAAATACCCGGCTCTCCCCCACGCCCCTTTTTTTGCACGCCCTTTTAAAGCCCGCGGCCCGGTTTTTCGTGACGAAGTGCCTCTCGTCGCCCCCAAGGAGGGCAAGACGCCGGGCCCCTATATCCACGAGCCTCTCGGTCATCTCCGCGGCGGCCAGGGAATTTGCGTTGTCCACCGATATGACGCTCTCGTCCCCCGACGCGCCTATGCGCACGAAGGGCACGCCCCGCTCGGTTATAAGGGTCTCCATCTCGGAGCCCTCCTCGCTTCTGGCGGCGATCATGCCGTCCACCTTGCTGTTTTCAAGTATCCGGCGTATCTTCGAAATCTCGTCCCCCATGGTCAGTATCACGTCGTAGTCCCTGGACGCCGCGTACTCGCATATCCCCACCATGCACTCCCGGAAGAACGAAAACTCCCGGCCCACGTCTACGCTTGGTATGACCACGCCGATATTATAGGTCCTGCTCTTGGCAAGGCCCTTCGCCACGGCGCTGGGCCGGTATCCCCGCTCCTTTATGAGCTCCAGCACCCTTTTTCTCGTCTCGCCGCTTATCCGCCCGGTACCGGAGATGGCCCTTGACACGGTTGTCTTGCTCACGCCAAGCTCCGCGGCTATGTCGCCTATGGTATACTCCTGTGTCACCTCTCCGCCCCCCTTGTACGGTTTTTTACCGCTATGTATCCGTAAAAGTAATTAAATTTACCCGGAATGAAATTGCTAATATTATTTAATATGATATAATTATAAAATATAATCCCCGCCAATGTCAACCCAAAAGGAGGGTCCTCAATGGAAAATAAGCTCTACTACGGCGTGGCCTACTACCCTGAGTATATGCCTGAGGAGAGAATGAGCAAGGACATGCGTCTGATGACAAAGGCCGGCTTCAATTTGATAAGGGTCGCCGAGTCCACCTGGTCCACCTGGGAGCCTGAGGACGGAAGATTTGACTTTACTATCCTCAAACGTACCCTGAAGTGTGCCGAGAGGTACGGTTTAGATGTCATTGTCGGTACTCCGACATACGCTATACCACCCTGGATGTACCGTAAATATCCCGATATTATGTCCGAAACTCACTCCGGGCCCTGCCGTTACGGCCCCCGCCAGAGCTTCGACATAACCCATCAGGCCTACAAATTCCACTGCGAACGCCTTATACGCAGGCTTCTTGAGGTCACCTCAAAATACTCCTGCGTCGTCGGCTACCAGATAGACAACGAGACAAAGCCCTACGACACCTGCTCCGACCGGGCCCAGTCCCTTTTCCGCGATTATCTCAGGGAAAAATTCGGCTCCGTCGAGGCCCTGAACCGTGAGTTCGGCTTCGCCTACTGGTCAAATTCCGTGTCCTCCTTCGACGAGCTTCCCGACGTGCGCGGCACCATAAACGGAAGCTACGGCGCGGAATATCAGGCATTCCAGCGCAAGCTGGTCACCGATTTTCTCCTCTGGCAGCGCTCCATCGTGGACGAATATTTAAAGCCCGGCCAGTTTGTTACCCACAACTTCGACCTTGAGTGGCGCGGCTGGGGCTACGGCCTCCAGCCGGAGGTGGACCAGTTCGACGCCGCCCGCGCCGTAACTGTGGCCGGTATCGACATATACCACAAGGCAAGATGCGAGCTCACCGGGGCGGAGATCGCCTTCGGCGGGGCCGTGGCCCGCGGGCTCAAAAAGCAAAATTACCTGGTGCTTGAGACTCAGGCCCAGGGGAATTTCAGCTACCTCCCCTACCCCGGCCAGCTCAAGCTCCAAGCCCTGTCCCACATCGCAAACGGCGCCCAGTGCGTGGAGTACTGGCACTGGCACAGCATACATAACTCCTTGGAATCCTACTGGAAGGGCGTGCTGAGCCACGACCTCACCCCCGGCGAGACCTACCGCGAGTGCTCCGAGATCGGCCACACGCTGGCCGCCCTCTCCGATAAGCTCACCGGCCTTAAAAAGGAGAACAAGGTGGCCGTCATGGTCTCCAACCGCTCCCAGACGGGCACCGCTTGGTTCCCCACCTGCCAGATGGGCGGCAAACCCGACAAAAACTACTCCGATTACCTGCGCTGGATATGCGACAGCCTCTACCGGCTCAACGTGGAGTACGACATAGTCTCCGACGGCGAGAGGGACTTTTCCGGCTACTCCCTGCTTATTTTGCCCTGCCTCTACTCAGTGAGCGAGGACCTTCTCGGCTCCATAGCCAAATACGTGGAGGACGGCGGGCGGATACTTGCCACCTTCCGCACGGGCTTTTCAAATGAGCACCTTAAAATATACCACGACGCCCAGCCCCATATGCTGACGAAGGTTTTTGGCCTCCGCTACGACCGGTTCACCGTCCCCGAAAACGCCGGCCTCCGCTCCCGCTGGGCAAGCCTCCCTGAGGACGCCGTCGCCACCGACTGGGTGGAGCTTGCGGACGTCACCACGGCCAAAGCCCTCGTGACCCTGAGCCACCCGGCCTGGGAGGGCCGCCCCGCCGTGACGGTCAACTCCTACGGCAAGGGCAAGGCCGCGTACCTCACCTGCTGCTTCACCCCCTCCGCCCTTGACGCCGTGCTTCGCCGCCTTCTGCCGGAGTTCAACGTCCGCCTCCCCGGCCTTGAGTTCCCCATGATCCTCCGCCGGGCCAAAACTCATGACGGCAAGAACCTCATTTTCTTCTTAAACTACTCCGGCTCCCCCCGCACCCTCCCCGACGGCCAAGTCCTCCCCCCATGGGGCGTCCAGATAACCGAAAACGGCTCCCCCCTCCTGCCCTGACGAAAAAATCCCCGGAAATCTCCGGGGATCAAATAACGGCTTGACAAAGCCGGTTACGCTATGCTATAATAAGGGGGCACAAGAGGGAGCGCCGGTAGACGGCGGTTCCTCCGAGACGGTTTATTTTACAAAAAGTAACCGCCAGCGGTGGGACGCAATGGCGGTTACTTCTTTTTTGGCTGATTTCTGTCGACTATGTACAGTACCAGCTTTATGATCGCGATGACCACAAGGACGAACTGGAAAAGCTCGTTCAACGTAAGCTCCACGCAACCACCTCCTCCCTTTTAGCGGAGGAGGCAAGAAGCTTCCTCCGAAAATACCGGAGGAACGCACCGCCTACCGTCTTGGCAGGCTCCCGGCCGCGCTCGTTTTCATGCCCCTTGGGCGCGGTTAAATATATTATACCGCCTTTTTTCGGCATCGTCAATGGGTAGACATAATATTTTTGAAAGCACCCCCCCGTTCTGCGTCCAAGGGATAAAAATTCCCCGGCAGCATGAAGCTGCCGGGGATATTTCGTATTTTCGGAGGATCACTTGTCCGCGCCCACGTACTTGGCGCTGCCGAAGCCGAGGGTAAGCATAAAGACGGGGTTCAGGAATATGAGCCCCACGGCGAAGCCCACGCCCTTGCCAAAGGATCTTGCAAGCTTTACGTTGAACATGATGCTGATGATAAGGGACAAAAGCTGGAAAAAGGTCGTCAGCGACGTCATGACCGACTGGGCCGTGCCCGCAAGGCCAAGGGTAGTGGTAATGGCGGTAGCCAGAGCGCAGACGATCATAGCCCAGAAGCAGCTCGTCTTCCAGACCCTCTTGAACAGCACATAGCTGTTGTAGACGGGTATAAGGGACTTCCAGCCGGGCTCGCTGGCCTTTCTGTAAATGCGCCACTTGGCGATAATGTCCAGAAGATACCATGCCAAAAGGGCCAGGCAGATGGGCAGCGCGGCCTTTCCGAGGGCGTCGAGGAGATCCTGGAGCTCATCGGGGGAGGTGCCGTCTCCCACGAGCGGAATTAAACCATTCATTTCTGTTTCCTCCATTTTCTTACTTTTATACCGACGCGCCGGGGGCACCACGGCTCCCACATCAATTATATCCGAGTATGACGGAATGTCAAATAAGAAATGGAAAACCTGCCGGAAAAACGTCAAGCCCCGTCGAATTTTCCGGTATTTTTCAGCCCCTTTGTCCGGGGTGGCTGTCGTAATATGTCTTTAAGACCTGCCCTGTATAGCTCTTTTCGCACTCGGCGCACTCCTCCGGGGTGCCGGTGAAAACTACTTCCCCGCCGCCGTCGCCGCCCTCAGGGCCCAAATCTATTATGTGGTCGGCCACCTTGATAACGTCAAGGTTGTGCTCGATGACCACCACCGTATTCCCCGCGTCCACAAGGCGGCTGAGCACGTCCACAAGCTTTCTCACATCGTCTGTGTGGAGCCCCGTGGTGGGCTCGTCCAGCACATAGAAGGTGGCCCCCGTGCTCCGCTTTGAAAGCTCCGTGGCCAGCTTCACCCGCTGTGCCTCGCCGCCGGAGAGGGTGGTGCTGGGCTGGCCAAGCTTCACGTAGCCCAGTCCCACGTCCTGAAGTGTGCGGAGCCTCTCGGCGATCTTTGGCACGTTCTCGAAAAACTCCACCGCCTCGTCAACGGTCATCTCCAGGACCTCGTTTATATTCTTGCCCTTGTAGCGCACCTCCAGCGTCTCCCGGTTGTATCTCTTACCCTTGCAGACCTCGCAGGGGACGTAGACGTCGGGGAGAAAGTGCATCTCTATCTTTATGAGTCCGTCGCCCTGGCAGGCCTCACACCGGCCCCCACGGACGTTGAAGCTGAACCTACCCGCGCCGTAGCCCCTGGCCCTTGCGTCCGGCGTCTGGGCAAAGAGCGTGCGTATGTCGTTGAACACCCCCGTGTAGGTGGCGGGGTTTGACCGCGGTGAGCGGCCGATTGGCGACTGGTCGATGTCTATTACCTTGTCAAGGTACTCAAGCCCCGCGACCCCGGTGTGCTTTCCCGCTCTTATCCTCGCCCGGTTGAGCTCCGCCGCCAGCGTCTTATAGAGCACCTCGGTGACAAGGCTGGACTTGCCGGAGCCCGAAACTCCCGTGACGGCGGTCATGACCCCAAGGGGTATGTCCACATCGATATTTTTAAGGTTATTTTCCGCCGCGCCGGTTATCCTGAGATATTTCCCGGAGCCCTTGCGGTGCTCGGCGGGAATGGGAATGAACTTTTTCCCCGACAGATACTGCCCCGTGATGCTCTTGTCGCACTTCACTATCTCCTCCGGCGTGCCGGCAAAGACCACCTCGCCGCCGTGGATACCCGCTCCGGGGCCTATGTCCACGATGTAGTCGGCTGCAAGCATGGTGTCCTCGTCGTGCTCCACCACCAAAAGGGTATTGCCCAAGTCCCGGAGCCGCTCCAATGTGGCGATGAGCTTGGCGTTGTCACGCTGGTGAAGGCCGATGGAGGGCTCGTCCAGAATATACAGCACCCCCATGAGGGAGGAGCCTATCTGGGTGGCCAGCCTTATCCTCTGGCTCTCGCCGCCGGAGAGGGATCCGGCGGACCGGGCCATCGTCAGGTACTGGAGCCCCACGCTCTCCAAAAAGCCCAGCCGAGAGCGTATTTCCTTTATTATCCTGTCGGCGATGATGTGCTCCTTCTCCGAAAGGTTCGCCTGCACCTCGTCGGTGAACTTCAGCGCCTCGGAGACGGAGAGCTCGCAAAATTCCGCGATGTTCTTTCCCCCCACCGTCACCGCCAGCACCTCCGGCCGCAGACGCTTTCCGTGGCAGGCCGGGCAGTCGTGGTCGGTCATGTACTGCTCCAGATCCCACTTGGCGTAGATGGAGTTTGACTCCCGGTAGCGCCGCTCAAGGTTGGATATTATGCCCTCGAAGGGCCGGGTCATGGTGGTGTGGCCCCGGTCGGTGGTGTAATTCAAGGTCAGGGCTTCGCCCTTGGTGCCGTAGAGCAGGACGTCTATCACCTCGTCGGGCAGGTCCCGTAGGGGAGTATCGAGCCGGAAATGGTAGCGCTTACTTAAGGCGTTGAAGTACATCAGGGCTATTGAGTCGTTTTTGATGTTCCCCCAGCCCGACGCCTGTATGCCGCCGTCAAGTATGGAAAGGGTCATATTGGGCATGATTATGCTTGGGTCCACCTGACGCTGTACGCCAAGGCCGGAGCACTCCGGGCATGCTCCCAGCGGGGCGTTGAAGGAGAAAAACCGGGGGGACATCTCCTCGATGGATATGCCGCAGTCCTCGCAGGCGTAGTTTTGGGAGAAGGTCACGTCCCGCTCCTCCTCCGGGATATTGACTGTCACAATGCCGCCGGACAGGTTGGAGGCCGTCTCCACGGAGTCGGTGAGCCTCTGCTGTATGCCGTCCCGGACCACAAGGCGGTCGATTATGATGTCAATGCGGTGCTTTTTATTTTTGTCGAGCTTTATCTCCTCCTCAAGCTCATACATGGTCCCGTCAACTCTGGCCCGGACGTAGCCGGACCTTCTGGCGTCCTCGAAAATTTTGGCGTGCTCGCCCTTCCGGCCCCTTATCACCGGGGACATGACCATGATCCTGGTCCCCTCCGGGAAGGCCATGACCTGGTCCACCATCTGGTCCACGGTCTGCTGGCGTATCTCCTTGCCGCACTTTGGGCAGTGGGGAATGCCGATATTGGCGTAGAGAAGGCGCAAATAGTCGTATATCTCCGTCACCGTGCCCACGGTGGAGCGGGGGTTGTTGTTTGTGGTCTTCTGGTCAATGGATATGGCCGGGGAAAGGCCCTCGATGGACTCCACCTCCGGCTTGTCCTTCTGGCCCAGAAACTGCCGGGCGTAGGCCGACAGGCTCTCCACGTACCGCCTCTGGCCCTCGGCGTAGATGGTGTCGAAGGCAAGACTGGACTTACCTGAGCCGGAGAGGCCCGTCAGCACCACCAGCTTATCACGGGGAAGCTCGATGTCGATATTTTTAAGGTTATTCTCCCTGGCTCCCCTGACGAAAATACTGTCTCGCATAATAATGTCCTTCCATGCTGCATTATTTATAAGGAATAGATTTTAGTATAACATCAAATTCACAAAAATTAAATCCCTAATTTTTATATTATTTTTAGTTTGGTCACGAAATAGACATAAAAAGGGGCTAATATAAAGTCATTCCAAAAGGAAAAACTCAATAAGGAGATTTTTGATATGAGCGATTACGATTACAACGAAAATCCCATCTCCCCCTCCTATCCCGGAAACGGCAACTCCGAGGAGACCGCCCGGACGGAGAACACCGGCGACACGCCGGAGCGCGAGGGGACCGGCGCTCAGCCCATGAACGCCCAGCAGCCCGCGGACCGCGCCGTACCGAGACAGCCCTACGGCTACAATGACGAGCGCCGGAGCTGGAGCGAGCCCGTCTACGAGCCCGCCACGCGCTTTGAGGCGTACACCCCCGGCGGCTACGCCTACGGGGCCCAGAACGTGCCCCCTCAGCCCCCGGAGGACGGGAAGAAGAAAAAGAAGAAGGAAAAGCGCTCCCACGGCTTTCTCAAGGCCGTCTGCCTCGTCATCGTCTGCGCTCTTGTCGCGGGAGCGGCAAGCTGGCTCGTGGTGGACTACATGCTCGATAACGGCGTGGCCAACCCCGGCAAGACCGTGATCATCGGCGGCGCGGCCAACTCCTTGGCGAACGAGAACGAGCCTGAGCCCACTCCCGGCGAGGAGCTCACCGGCAATCAGATATATAAGCTTGGCGAAAAGCAGGCGGTGGGCGTGAACACGAGCTTCAACACCACCAACATCTTCGGCATGACCACCCCCAGGGCGGTCTCCGGCTCCGGCTTTATCATCAGCGAGGACGGATACATTCTCACCAATTACCACGTCATAAGCTACGCCGTGGTCTACGGCGGGGACCTGACGGTGCTCATGAAGGACGGCACGGAATACGAGGCCGACATCGTGGGCTACGTTGAGGACAACGACGTGGCCGTCATAAAAATAGACGCCACCGGCCTTACCCCCGTGGTGTTCGGCGACTCCGACAAGATCATTGTGGGCGAGGCGGTCTACGCCATTGGCAACCCCCTTGGGGAGCTTGAGTACACCATGACCGACGGCATCGTCTCCGCTCAGGACCGGGTCATCTCCACCAGAGACGAGATCACCAAGGCCGAGACCTCCATCAACATGTTCCAGATAACCGCCGCCGTCAACTCCGGCAACTCCGGCGGCCCCGTGTACAACAGCCGCGGCGAGGTCATCGGCATCGTCACCGCCAAATACATGGAGTCCGGCGTTGAGGGCCTTGGCTTCGCTATCCCCATAAACGACGCGGTGTCCATCTCCCGCCAGCTCATCGAGCACGGCGCCCTCACCGGCGCGGGCCTCGGTATCCACGGCCGGGACGTGACCGTCCTCTTTAACGAGGTGGCCATGGAGGCATACAGCATACCCTACGGCGTCTATGTGGAGAGCATCAACAGCGGCTCCGCCGCCGAGAAGGCAGGCCTGCGGGTGGGCGACATCATCACCGCCATCGGCGGCAAGGAGGTAAACGGCATGGACAGCCTGAAGCTCGCCCTCAAGCGCTTCTCCCCCGGCGACACCACCACCCTCACCGTCTACCACATGGGCGACCACATGAGCGCCGGCGAGTCCCGCGACCTCACCATCACCCTTGAGGAGCCCGCCGAGGACACCACCCAGCAGCAGTCCAACACCCCCAGCTCCGGCAACAACGGCGGCTTCAACTGGCCGTGGTAAAGGCCGAGCAAAAAGCCCCAAGTCTTTTCGGTCATATAAAGCGTAAAAGGTTGCGCCCTGCGGCGCGTATCGAAATAGGGGAGGGTTTAGAACCCTCCCCTACGGCTATTCTGGATAATTTATCGGTTGACCCGTAGGGGCAGGTCCCAGATCCACCCCTACGGGTCAACATCATTTTTTATAAAGAGCCCCTATAATCCGAGACGGTCGTCCCCACCGGAGGACTGGATAGCAATATTATGAATAAATTCATTCAGTTCTTCGATAGACATGCTGGAAAAGTCAATCGACATCAAAGACATTTCAGCGGGATCCTGAGGAGCAGCTTCATCGGAAGAAACCGCAAGAGCAGAAACGATGAAAGCTATACACATAATAAAAGACAGAATCGCGCATACGCAACGTTTCATAATTATAACCATTCCTTTCAGTTACAATCCAAGGCACAGGAGGGATAAAATCCGCTCGTCAGCGTCTGGAATTTCGCCATTGGCAACCTCCACCGCCTTTTTTATTGATATTCGATATATCGATGGCTTTAGTATAATCTCGAACACGAAGATTGTCAAGTGTTTTTTCGTTTTTCGATAAATATTTTTCGTTTCCCGATAATTTTTCCACAATCCGTTCTCGCTACTCCACGACGATGAAAATGGCGCCGTAGCAGGCGGCGGAGGAAGCGAGGCCACCGTATCAGCACAATCTTTCTATCGGAGGTGCCGGCAAATCCCTTCGGCCTCGCTTCCCCCCTACCCCCTTCCTACGAGGAGGGGGCTCTTTTATGCGGTTGCGCCTTCGGCGCTGATTTAAATACGGGAGGGTCACGGACCCTCCCCTACGCCAATTATTGAAGAATCTCCCAATCCCCCGTAGGGGCGGGTTCTAAACCCGCCCGCCCCCCCGTCCGCCACCGCACCTCCCAAAAAACGCACCCGTAGGGGCCGATGCCCACATCGGCCCGTTCCCCCGTCCCGCCCGCAGGCGACAAATCCAATCGCGGCCCTACGGGCCGCAACCTTATTCCCCCGGCTCCCCGTTTTAATGGGGAGCTGTCGCCTCAGCGACTGAGGGGTCCCGCGAGGCACGCGCCAATTTCTCAGAGCCCTCCCCCGCGTGCTTGCCCCTCCCTTGGGAGGGGGCAGGGGGTGGGGCGTCTCCCTCATTTTACTTCCTCAGATTAAAAATAAATTATTCACGCCGCCAATGCCCGCAAAAGGTAACCGTCATATATTGCACCGCTTCCTACGCTATGAATTATCTACATATGATGTAATAATTTTATACTTGCTAAGTATTTTAGTCAATAGCTAATTCACACCCGACTGATTAAATTTTCCGCGCATACTATAATCATGCTTAGAAAGGCGGCGCGGACATATGTCGGTAAGTTTCAAAAACCGTGACAGGGTCTTACAGCTTGGCATAGTTATCGGAATGCTGCGGAGAATGCGCGGCATGTCTCAGGAACAGCTTGCCGAGAAAGCGGGGATAAGCCGCGCCCACCTGAGCACTATCGAGGCGCCGAATATGGTTACAGGCATGTCGATGGACACATTTTTCAACCTCGCGGACGCCCTTGACGTAGACGCCGCCGACCTCATCAAAGCCTCCGTATTTCCCGACAGTATAATCAAAAGCATAAGCGGCACCAGCGAACCTCCCCACAACCCCTGAGGTCCCATAAATTCCACTAAAAAACGGACGGGTCGATCCCGTCCGTTTTCTCGTCCCCTCGTCCCCGCCGCGCGGGCCCCCTTGGCTCCTCCTCATAGGAGGAGCTGTCACCGCAGTGACTGAGGAAGCGAGGCCACCGTATCAGCACAATCTTTCTATCGGAGATGCCGGCAAACTCCTTCGGCCTCGCTTCCCCCCTACCCCCCTCCTACGAGGAGGGGGCACTTTTATGCAGTTGCGCCTTCGGCGCTTATCTGAATACGGGAGGGTTTAGGACCCTCCCCTACGCCAATTATTGAAGAATCTCCCAATCCCCCGTAGGGGCGGGTTCTAAACCCGCCCGTCCCCCGTCCCGCCCGCAGGCGAAAAGCCTCCCCCAGTTCGTGGGGAGGACAGCCGCGAAGCGGCAGGAGAGGTCCCGCCCATCTCTCCGGGAGGGACGGGCCGCCGTGTCGCAACCAAAAAGGACCGCGAGCATGAGCCGCAAGCGCTCTCTCACAGTCCTTTTTTAAAGCTTATTTTGATATTACATGTCCCCCTACTTCTTCGGCGGCAGTATGCCCTCCTCCTGCTCCATGTGGATTATCTCCCAGTGTATGAGGAAGGTGAGGGCGGCGCGAAGGGCGATGATGCAGGCGACGATGGCGATCTCGTGGAAGGTCTGGACCACCACGGTGCGAAGTATCTCGCCGCCCAGCTTGAAGCTCAGGGCCGTGGCCATGCCGCGGGCCAAGTCCAAGCGTATGTGGGCGCTCCTTTTGAATATGCCGATAAGGGCGTGGACGCCGGAGAGGATAAGTATAATGACGCCCACGTACTCAAAAAGCAGTATGCCCCAGGAGATTATGTCCTTTAAAAGTTCTTCCGCGAAGTGCATTTTCCGTCCTCCTTTGTGTTTTCGTCACTTGTCGATATGTACGTTGAGGTGGGGGTAGGTCATGCGCACGCCGTCCTCCTCAAAGGTGGTCCTGATGTTCTCCATGAGGGAGCACTTGGCGGCGAAAAATCTCGGCGTCTTGGCCCAGACCTGTACCATGTATGTAATGGCCGAGTCGCCGTACTCCTTCACGGCGATGAAGGGCTCCGGGTCCTCTACAAGTCCGTCGGTCATGCCTATGGCTCTTGACACGGCCCGCTTTACGGCGGTGGTGGTGTCGTCGTAGGAGGCGGAGATGTCGATGTCCACACGGCGTATCTCGTAGGCGGTGAAGTTCTCCACCTTGCTGTCGGCCACGGTGGAGTTGGGTATGTGGACCTCCCGGCCGTCGGGCATTTTAAGTATGGTGTAGAAAAGCCCCACGGACTGGACCGTGCCGGCGGTGCCGCCGATGTCCACCCAGTCGCCGGCAGAGAAGGGGTGGGTGCCGAGAATGGTGATGCCGGAAAAGAGGTTCGTCAGGATATTCTGTACGGACAGCGACAACGCAAGGCCCGCCACGCTGACGATGGCCACTAAGCTCGTCATGGGTATGCCCAGCTTGTCCGCCACGATGAGCACCACGAATACCCACAGCACCACGCCCATGGCGGCCTTCAAAAAGCCCTTTATGCTGTCCTCAAGACGGCTTTTGTCCATGGCCCGGTTAAATAGCCGCATGAGGAGCCTGCGGACCACCACGCAGACGACCAAAAGCACGACCACCGAGAGAAGGTTGAAAAGGGAGAAGCTCCCCAAGTGTATGGCTTCGAGCTTGTCAAAAAATTTCATCAGTTGTCCTCCGTTATCTCCATAAGGTCGTAGGGCGTGCCCTGATAGACGAAGTGGTTTATCCAGTTGGAGTAGAGAAGGTTGGCGTGTCCCCTCCAGCGGACGACTGGCTCCTTTGTGGGGTCGTCGCCGGGGAAGTAGTTTTTCGGCACCTCGATGGGCAGGCCCTGATTGAGGTCCCGGAAATACTCGTTTTTAAGGGTGTCGGGGTCGTACTCCGAGTGGCCTGTGACGAACACCTGACGGCCGCCCTTGGTGCACATGACGTAGACACCCGCCTCGTCGGAGGAGGCCAGTATCTTCACGCCGGGTATCCTCTCCACGTCCTCACGGAGAACGGTGGTGTGCCGGGAGTGGGGGGCGTAGAAAACGTCGTCAAAGCCCCGCATGAGTATGGACTTTTTGTAGTCCACATGGTGGGGGAACACGCCGAAAAGCTTCTTGTCGAGAGGATATTTTTTTATCCCGTAGTGGTAATATAGCCCCGCCTGAGCGCCCCAGCAGATGTGGAAGGTGGAGTATACGTTCCTCTTGCTCCACTCCATTATCCGGCAGAGCTCCGGCCAGTAGTCCACCTCCTCAAACTCCAGCTTCTCCACCGGCGCGCCGGTAATGACAAGGCCGTCGAAGCGCTGGTCCCGGACCTCATCGAAGGTCTTGTAGAAGGCCAGCATGTGCTCCTGAGTCTCGTGGGTGGCCTTGTGGGTGCTGGTCTGGAGGAGCGTAAGCTCCACCTGGAGCGGTGTGTTGCCAAGAAGCCTCGCCATCTGTGTCTCGGTGGCTATCTTCGTGGGCATGAGGTTCAACAGGGCAATGCGCAGGGGGCGTATGTCCTGGGTCACGGCACGGGTCTCAGGTATGACGAAAATATTCTCGTCGTGGAGCGTCTGGGTCGCGGGGAGCTCGTTGGGAATTTTAATAGGCATCTTCTTACCCCCAAGGTGACGAAATAAAGTAGGGAAATTTTTTACGTTTCGGAAATAATACAAATTGTGAATAAGAAATAAAATTTACATCATTATTTAAGATGTTGCTTTAATAAATTATAAGCTTTTTCCCTCCGGTTTGCAAGTCCGACGGCAAAAATCTGCGTGAAAATTGGAAAAAAAGGGCGATGTTTCAAGAAATATCCAATAAAATTCCAGCGAATCGCCTAAAAAATTGAAAGCTTTAATTCATTTTATACATTTTTGGTCAAAAAATGAAAAAAATCGACCAACATCATTGACAAATAATTATAAAATGTTACAATTACTACAAGAACACCGAACGGAGGGGATACCATGAAATCAACAGGCATTGTTAGAAAGGTTGACGAACTCGGAAGGATCGTCATACCCATCGAACTCAGACGGACCCTTGACATTGCTGAAAAGGATTCCCTTGAGATTTTCGTGGAGGGCGAGAAGATAGTCCTCGCGAAGTACGAGGATTCCTGCATTTTCTGCGGAAAAACCAAGAATGTCAGCACTCACAAGGGGAAGAACATCTGTGATTCCTGCCTTGAGGAGCTCAGGCAGGCGTAAACGGGAGGAAACGGCTCGCCATCGGCGGGCCGTTTTTTTGTGCCCGCAATGAATAAATTGATTCAATAAAGCTAAAGGAAAACTGGAAAATTGGCAAAATAATTAAATTCAATAATTTACAAGACTTCCTGCAAAAATGAATAAATTGCTGAAGTATTAAAATTTATTACGATAAATCCAAAAGTCCGTCGTAAATGACGTTGCGCGATACGCCGGTGCGCTGGGAGGCCCTCTTGGCCGCGTCCCTGTTGCTCATGCCGGAGGCTCTGAGCTCAAGGGCCATTTTTATGGCCTCCTCGGCGGTGACGGCGGAGCCTTTATCCGAAGCGCCCTCCAAGACGAGGACGAACTCCCCCTTGGGGGCGTTTTCCGCGTAATACTCAATGGCGGCGGATAGAGTGGTGCGGTAAGTCTCCTCATAGATCTTCGTAAGCTCCCGGCACAGCGTCACCCGCCGGTCGCCCAGTACCTCCAGCATGTCCCGGAGGGTGGCCATGAGCTTGTGGGGGGCCTCGTAAAATATCATGGTGCGCTTTTCGCCACGCAGAGAGTCAAGGTGCTCGAAGCGGGCGTTTTTATTCACCGCCAAAAATCCCTCGAATGTGAAGCGCCCGGTGGGCAGCGCCGACAGGGCCAGCGCGGAGACGAGAGCGCTGGGACCGGGTACGACGCGCACGTCGACGCCGTTCTCCGCGCACAGCCTGATGAGGTCCTCGCCGGGGTCGGATATGGCCGGCATACCCGCGTCGGTGACAAGGGCGCAGGTCTCCCCGGCAATGAGCCGGGCGATTATCCGCTCGCCGCTCTCGGCCCGGTTGTGCTCGTAGTAGCTCACCAGCGGCTTTTTTATTTCAAAGTGGTTGAGGAGCTTCAGCGTCACTCTGGTGTCCTCGGCGGCGATGAAGTCCACGGTTTTCAATGTCTCTATCGCCCTTGGGGACAGGTCCGCTAAATTTCCGATGGGCGTGCCCACAAGATAAAGTGTTCCGGCCATAATCTCTCCGTAGCTTCAGCTTAAATGATATATCCTTTTCACCTCGCCGGCGTCCGTGCCGTCGGGGTTTTTAAGTACGAGTACGGGCTCCACCCGAAGCCCCGGCCTTCCGCCCCGGCGGAGCTCCAGAAGGGCGACCGACGGCGGCAGGTCAAGGCGGGCTTGGACGAGGCGGAGCCTTTTGGGCTCAAGGCCGTATTCCGAAAATACCCGCATGGCCTCGGCTATTCGCTCCGCGGGGTAGACCGCCGCCAGCCTCCCGCCGTCCCCCAAAAGCCGGGAGGCGGTACCGGCCAGCTCCGTAAGAGAGCATGTCCGCTCCTGACGGGCGTTCTGGCGCTCCTTTTCCGGCGATGTGCCGGAGCTCACGGGGTAGTAGGGGGGATTTGAGACGATGAGCTGATATTTCCCCACCTCGATCTCCCGAAGGGAGCGCAGGTCCCGGTTCAGGACCCGAAGTCGGCCGGAAAGTCCGTTCAGCTCCACGTTGCGCCGGGCAAGCTCCGCCGCGGCGGGGTCCAGCTCCACCATGTCCACGTTTATTTTCGCGGATCTCTCCGCCAGAATGAGGCCGATGAGGCCGGAGCCGCAGCCGAAGTCCGCGCACCGTGTCACGCCGGAGAGGGAGGGGAAATTGGCGATAAGCACGCTGTCGGTGGTGACGGGCTCGGCCGCCGGAGATACCTCCATCACCGGCCCACCGGGCCAGAGCGCAAAGCTATCCATTCCCTTGTCCCCCTTTTTTACCGATTATAGCGCAAAATTATAGAAAAAGCAACAGCCCCCGGATATTCTCCGGGAGCTGAAGTTGCGGTAACGGTAATTTTATGATTTTTATTTTCCTATATCCCTGACGACGCCCATAAACAGGGGGGTCAGGGTGGCGGTGTCCACTATCGCGAAGATGAAGGGGCGGTCAAGGTAGACGCTTACCTGCTTTACAGGGTCAAGCGGAGCAGCCCCGTTCGTCATCTCCACGCTTGTGACGGCCCCGGCGCGGGTGCCCCTCTCGCCCACCTCGATAAAGGTCTTGTGGAGAACGCGGGAGATGAAAAGGTTCGCGTCATTCCTCCCCCGGCCCATGCCGGTGAAGTCAGCGGCGGCGATGTCAAAGGCGGAGGGCATACCGAGGGATATGAGGGTGTCGGCCAGCTCATAGTCGCGCTCAAGCTCAAACTTCGGTATCCCCGTCGTGCCATTTGCCCAGCCGGCGGAGGTCAAAAGGCCCCGGAGCTTCTCGCCGGTGAGGGAGGCAAGATAATCGTCCACGGAAACGCCCGCGTCCGGCAGTATGGCGGCGAAGGCACAGCCGTTTTTGTAGTGCTTCAAAAAGCCCTGAGCACAGTCGTCGGAGAAGTAGTCCTCCACGGAGCTGTACATCATTTTGACCTCTCGCCTGTCACCGTCGTCGGTGGTGAAGACGGCGCTGTGGATCTTGTCCTCCGTCTTGTAGGGGTAGGTCCACTCCGCCTCAAAGCTCAAGGCGTTCACAAGGTACATGACGGCCTCGTCCGGTATGCGGTCAAGGAGCTTGTCAATCATGCCGCCGGTGTGGGTCTTTGTCCAGTTATTTATGTCCTCCACGGTTTGCTTGTCAAAGGCGGACTTGTAGGCCCCGGCGGAGTAGTAGTCGGCGTTTGCCTGCAAAAATCCCGGCTCCACGTGTAGTTCCGGGTCGTCCCGGAGCCAGACGGAGTTTGCCATGTGCACGCCGCCATTTAAGCTCTCCCGGTAGGCCCGGAGGTACTTGGCCAGCGCCTCCGGCTCCGCGCCAAGGACGCGGGACATCTCCTTAAGCGTCTCACCGCGGGCCCCCATGGCCGTCATGCCCAAGGCCGATGCCACGCTCACCGGGGAGACGAGGCCGTTTTTGCCGCTCAGATCCGCCCTCAAAAGCTCAAGGCCCAGCTCCGCCACGGCGGCGCTCACGTCCTCCGTCAACGCCGAGGGGTCGGCGGAGGTTTTCGCGCTGTACCCCGCCATCAGGTCCTCCGCCCTCACCGCCGGGGTCCTGCCCGTGAGGTACACGGCAAGTCCGGCAATGACAGCCAGAGCCGCGGCCACGGCGGTTATACGTGGCCAGACGCGGCGTTTTTTACGGGCTTTCCCGGCGGAGCTTACGAGCTTTTCATCAATAGTGCCGATCCTGTCGGCCAGTTGTCTTTCAGTCATATGTCTATTCCCTCCTTCAAAAGCGTCTCGCGAAGTGAGATCCTCAGACGGTAGAGCATGTTGGTCACCTTGGAGACCGAAAAGCCCGTCCGGCGGGCGATGTGGTCGATGGGGTCAAAATACCAGTACCGCCGCAAAAACACGTATCGCTTCTCCTCCGAAAGTCCCCTCACAAACTCCCCGATGACCTCCTCAACGCGCCGGTCCTCCAGCTCCGTTTCCGGCGTCTCCCGCCCGGAGACGCACTCCGACAGCTCCTCCAAGGACGAGGTGCAGGCAAGCCCCCGGCGCTTGGCGGTGAGCTTGTCGTATTTTTTCAGCGACGCGTTCCGTGTAAGCCTCGCCATAAAGGCCCTCAGGGACCGGGGCCGTGTGGGCGGTATGGCGTTCCACGCGCCAAGGTACGCGTCCTGCACCGCCTCCTCCGCGTCCTCACGGAGACTCAGAATGTTCCCCGCCACATTCCGGCAGAGCCGCCCGTACTTTGTATCCGTCTCCGAAATCGCCCTGTCGTCCCTCATGTTGTAGAGCCCGATTATCTCCGCGTCCTCCACTCTCTCACCTCCTTCACCCTATAAGTACGCTTTTTGAGGAAAATATCTCAATGATTTCAAAAAATTTCAGAATGTTGACAAGCCCCGGATAAGTGTAAAACCCCATTTCAAACAATTTTCGCGGCGACATGCGCGTCGCGAAAATTACCTCTTGTTTTGCGCAGTGTACGGCCCTCCGGGCCGTGCGCGGAGCAAAACGGCAGAAAAATACCGCAAATAGGCCCGCAGGCCTTTTTGCGGTATTTTTCGCACGTTCCCCTTTGTCGGAAAAGGCCGCAGGCCTTTTCCGACAACTTTAAGCTTCCTCGATAGCGCCGACAGGGCACTCGCCCTCGCAGGCTCCGCAGTCGATGCAGACGTCAGGGTCCACAACGTGCTGTCCGTCGCCCTCGGCAATGGCTCCAACGGGGCAGGCCGCCTCGCAGGCTCCGCAGTTGAC
>CANREY010000003.1 GCA_947629755.1 uncultured Oscillospiraceae bacterium
CCGAATATGTCGAGAAACTCAAGGGCCGTCTTTTTGGCCTCGTTGTACCTGTCCTGAAGTATATACTGGGGCACCTGCCCCTGTACGCAGGCCGACAGGGCTATGAGCCCCTCGGAGTGCTCCCGCAAAAGCTCCATGTCCACTCTCGGCTTCATGTAAAAGCCCTCCACAAAGCCCATGGACACCAGATGGCAGAGATTTTTATACCCCGTCTCGTCCTTGCAGAGAAGTATAAGGTGGTAGCGCACGGTGTCCTCCCCGTGCTCCTTGTCAAATCTGGTCCTTGGGGCCACGTAGACCTCACAGCCGATTATGGGCTTTATGCCTTCTTTCTTGCACTCCTTATAAAAGGCCACGGCGCCGTACATGACGCCGTGATCGGTTATGGCAAGGCACGTCTGTCCCAGCTCCCGCGCGCGGCGGGGCAGGTCCTTTATCCTGCACGCCCCGTCAAGAAGGCTGTATTCAGAGTGGACATGTAAATGAGTAAAGGACATACGCTCTCCTTTCCGCTGCCATACCGGAGCCCTTACGTATACTAAATTTATTTCTCCCCCGCGAGCTTCCGAAGCTCCCGGAGCCTGTGATTGAGGCCCGATTTCGTCACCTTCGGGTCGCACAGCGCCCCCAGCTCCTCCAAGCTCAGCTCCGGGTTCTCCTCCCGAAGACGCGCGGCCTCCTGAAGCTTGGGGGAGAGATTTTCAAGCTCCCCGGTGCTTCTCAGCTTCCTTATGGCCTCCAGTGTGGCGGCGCTGGCCTCCACCGTCTTTGTGACGTTGGCGGTGTCGCAGTTGACCTTGCGGTTGACCTGATTTGTCATGTCCTTTTCTATCTTCGCCGCCATCACCCGCATTGCCGCCAGCGGCGCGCCCAGAGTGGTCAGCAGGTCCTCTATGAGGTCCGACTGCTTGAAGTACATGATGTAGTTGCCGCCCCTGGCCACGCTCTTTGGCTCAAAGCCCATGTCGTGGAAAAGGGCCGTTATCTCCCGGCTCACCGTGTAGTGGGCCGTCGCCAGCTCCATGTGATACCGTTTCTCCGGGTCCGTGACGGAGCCCCCCGCCAAAAAGGCCCCCCTCAAAAACGCCGTTCTGGCCTGCTCGTCCTCAAGTATGCCCAGATTCACGTGGTGGCGCACAAGTCCCCCCACATAGCCGAACTGGTCCAGTATCCTCCCGATACTCTCCGTATTCCTTATGACGAAGGCCCTCCCCCGTCCGTTCTCCGGCGTCTCATCGAAGCTTAAGGAGAACGCCTTCATCAGGAGCTTCGGCAGTCTCTGGGCGAAGCACTCCGACCTTGTCTGGATACGTATCTCCCGGCTGTCGAAGGTGTTGCAAAAGAGCATCACGCCGTAGCACTCCGCCAGCGCCTGGGAGCGGGCGCTCAGGCTCACGCGGCACAGCTCGGCCTTTACCTCCGCTGAAAAAGACATGGTCCCACCCCGTTACATCTTCGCTATGTCCCGGTGTATGCACTCCACCTCGTGGCCCCGGCCCTCAAGGTACCGCGCCAGCGCCTCGGTGACCGCCACGGACCGGTGGTGGCCGCCTGTACAGCCGATGCACACCGTCAGGTTCATCTTCCCCTCCTCCTGATAATTGGGCAGGAGGAAGTCTATAAGCTCCTCTAATTTCCCCAAAAACTCCTTTGCCTGGTCGGAGCTGAACACGTAATCGTAGACGTCGTCGTCAAGGCCGTTTTTCTCCGTGAGCTCCGGCACGTAGAAGGGGTTGGGCAAAAATCTCACGTCGAACACAAGGTCCGCCTCTATGGGTATGCCGTACTTGTAGCCGAAGGACATGACCGACACCCTCAGCTTCTCCGCGTCCCCCACGCCGAAAAGCCGCTGGAGCGTCCGCTGGAGCCGTCCCAGCGTGAGCCCCGTGGTGTTTATAACGAAGTCCGCCCTGGCCCTTACGCCCTCCAGCATCTTTATCTCCCGCCGGACGGCGTTCTCAAGCCCCCCGCCCTCGGTATCAAGTGGGTGGCGGCGGCGTGTCTCCTTGTAGCGCTTGACTATTGTGTCAACTGAGGCGTCAATGTAGAGTATCTTGTACTCAAACCCCGCCGCCCCCAGCTCGTCAAGGGCCTTGAAAAGCTCGTCAAAGCCCTCTCTCGACCTGATGTCCGACACCAGCGCCACACGCTCATAGCGCCCCCTTGTGGCGGCGCACAGCTCGGCGAATTTAGGTATCAGCGCCACGGGCATATTGTCCACGCAGTAAAAGTCCAGATCCTCCAGCGCCGCGGCCACCCGGCTCTTGCCGGCCCCGGAGAGCCCTGAGATTATCAGCATATCCATCGGTATCACCTCAAAACGCGTATGTTTGTTTTTTACGCCTTTACGTCACTTTATTATCCTGACCTCAGGCTCCAATGCCACGCCGGAGCTCTCAAATACTCTCTCCTTTACCGTCTCCATAAGCCCTAAAACGTCCTCAAATGTGGCCTCCCCCGTATTTACGATGAACCCGGCGTGCTTTTCCGACACCTGAGCCCCGCCCAACGTAAGGCCCTTGAGCCCCGCCTCGTCTATGAGTTTCGCCGCAAAGCCGTTCTCCGGCCTCTTGAAGGTACTCCCGGCGGAGGGCAGATTTAGGGGCTGTTTTTCACGCCTCATACCGTCCAGCTCCTCCATGCGCTCACGTATCTTCGCTGGGTCTCCGGGCCTTAAGCGCAGCGTGGCCGAGAGTATGGCCTCACCCGTGCCCTCAAACCTGCTGTGGCGGTAGGAAAAGTCGCACTCCGCCCCGGTCACGGTCCTGAGAGTGCCCATGGCGTCAAGGTACGTCACGGCCTCCACCACGTCCCGTATCTCCCCGCCGTAGGCCCCGGCGTTCATATATATGCCCCCGCCCAACGAGCCCGGTATGCCGTGGGCAAACTCAAGGCCCGTGAGCCCCTCCTTCGCCGCGCCGGAGGACACCCTTGAGAGCAGTACCCCCGCGCCGGAGATCACCGTGTCCCCGGCAAAGCGCAGAGTATCGAGCCTCGCCGTGCCCAGCACCGCCAGCTCATGCCGCCTGTCGGAAAAGAGCACGTTTGAGCCGTTGCCGAGTATCATGTACTCTATTTTCCGCCGCTTTAGCTCCCTGACGGCCCAGACGAATGCCTCTATGCTCTTGGGCTCGGCGTATAAGCTCACCGCCCCGCCTATACGGAAGGTGGTGTGCTTCCTCATTGGCTCGCCAAAAAATATTCCCGTTCCGGGGTAGCCTGAGTTCAGCTCCCGCGCGAACGCTTCAATAGGCTCCATCAGTTATTCTCCAGACTGTCAAAATAGTCGTCAAGCTGCTCGGCGAAGTCCTTGCCGGAGTTGAGGCCCATGCGCTTTTGCCTGTTGTTCATGGCCGCCACCTCGATTATGACCGCAAGGTTCCTCCCCGGCCTTATGGGCACCACGATGTATGGCACCTTCACGCCAAGTATGTCTATCTCCTCGGTGTCCGTGCCCATGCGGTCGTAGGCGTTCTCGGCGTTCCAGTTTTCGAGCTTTATGACCAGGTCCACCTTCTCGCTCCACTTGACGGCCCCGTTGCCGAATATCCTGCGCACGTCCACCACGCCGATGCCCCGAAGCTCGATGTAGTTGCGTATGAGGTCCGGCGCCGTGCCCGTGAGGGTGGTGGAGTTCACCTTCTTTATTATCACCGCGTCGTCGGATATGAGGTGGTGTCCCCGCTTTATGAGCTCTATGGCCGTCTCCGACTTGCCCATTCCGCTCTCGCCCAGTATGAGCACTCCCTCGGAATAGACCTCCAAAAACACCCCGTGGCGCATTATCTGGGGCGCCAAGGCGTTATTGAGCTTCGTTGTGAGCTCGATTATGAGCTCCGATGTCTCCCGGTGGGACTTGAGTATAGTAATGTCGTGCTCGCGGGCCGAGTCCAGCGTCCCCTCCGGTATGTTCACGTCGTGGGCGATAATTATGGCCGGCACGCCGCTTGCCATGAGCTTGTCGAGCTTGGTCCGGCGCTCCTCCTCGGAAAACTGCTGGAGGTACGCGTCCTCGTTCCAGCCCAGTATCTGGAGCCGGTCCGTGGCGAAGTTCGTGTAAAACCCGGTGAGCTGAAGTCCGGGCCTGTTGATGACGGCGGTGGTTATGAGCTTCTTGGCGTAGTCGGTGGAAGTGAAAAGGGGCTCTAAGCCGATCTGCTCGGCCAAAAGCTTCAGCGGCATTCCGTGCAATGTATCCATATGATTCGCCCTCCCGTTATCGGATAATCATTTGCTACAATCAGCTACTATAATTTTATACAAAAACTGTCGTTTTGGCAATAGTTTACGCAATATAAATATTTTCTTCTCACGCAAAAATTTTTCTTGCATTTTTCGTTTGGTTCTGCTATTATATATAGGCTTATGTCAGACATAAATTTTCTGCAAGGAGGTGCAGCAGATGGCTAAGTGTGAATTTTGCGGCAAGGGCGTCTCATTTGGTATTCAGGTGAGCCACTCCCACAGGAGATCCAACCGCACCTGGAAACCGAATGTAAAGCGTGTCAAGGCCGTGGTAGACGGCTCCCCCCGCCACGTTTACGTCTGTACCCGTTGCCTCCGCAGCGGCAAGGTCACCCGTGCGGTGTAAGTAAATTTTCTGAATTTACAGTTGATAAGTCGATCCCCGTCCTTTCGGACGGGGATTTGCTTTTTATTTATTCCTCGCTGAGCTTCACGGTTATTATCCCGTTTATCCTCCTTACGGACCCGCCGGCGGGATAGGCGGGCATGCTTTTAAATTCCTCCGTGGCCTTTATGCCCTCCGTCTCCTGCGGGCTCACCCACGCGGAGCTGAAGCCTAAGTAGTACTCAAAAAGCCGCCCGCGGGAGTATACATTGACAAGCTCGCTTCCCGTAAATATTCCCGTGAGGTGCTCATTCGGTATCACCGCCGGCATGGAGGCCCTGCCTATAAGCGCCACCTTCTCGCCGGGTACATACCCCTCCTGCTCCTCCACCCTTGTAAAGAGCCTTGTGAGGTAATTCTGGGCGCTCTGGCGGCTCAGGTCCATCTCCAGATAGACCTTGTTCGTTATGATGGCCCCCTCGTACCCGGTGACAGCCGTCACCGCTAAGAGCGCCGCGGCGCATATGACCGCCGCTCCCCTTCTCCACCGGCCCTTTTCGGGAAGCGCTATCCTCTCCGCCGCCGCGGCGGGGAACAGCCACATCATGACCGTGGCGTACATCATGAGCCAGTGGACGGTGCTTTCATCGGCCATGACGAACTGAAGCTCCATAGCCAGCGGCAGGACCGCCGTCAGCGCAAGGAAAAGGCAAAGGCACGCGGGCCTTTTCCAGATCTTATTTTTGTATACGAGCCACGCCGCGGCCAGAACCGACACACCGCTTGAGGCCTTCAAAAACACCGGAAAGCTCACATGCGCCGCGCCGAACACCGTACTTGCCGGAAATCCGAGGGCGTAGCCGTAGGCCTTCGCCACACGCTTTACGAGCGTCTTTAAGTCCACGTCCGTCATGCCGTCGATACCGGCGTAGCCCAGAAGCTCCGTCCCAGTCACAAAAAGGCACAGCTTCAGCACGACGAAATAAATGATGAGCCCCAGTGCAAGGCCCGCAAGGCACTTAAGGCAGTCGACTATCTCCCCTCTCAGGTCCCGCTCCCGCCCGCCGTCCAGCAGATCGAGTGCCAGCGCCAGCACGCAAAGCGCCGCGGCCAGCGCCAGATACGCCTGATAACAGCCCATGCTCATGCCTATAAGCGCGGCCCCCGGCGCGAACCACCGCCAGCCCGGCCGCCTTATGAGCGCCGCGCCCGAAACCGCCATGAACATGGCGATAAAGTAGGCCGGAGCCGTGAACATATAGGCCCATGTGCACACCACCGTGGGGTGGGCCGCCATACAGAGCGCCACCGCGGCGGTACCGGGTAGACTTCGCACCCCCAGCACCCTCGCCACGGTCAATATGGTGAGCGCCAGAAATACCGACCCCACTATCCCGTTGAGCATCGGCGCGCTGATCCTGCCCGTGAGCTTTATGACGGGATTCAAAAGCCACCGCCCGGAGGGCAGAAAAGACACGCCCCCGAACATCTCGCACAGGTCGTCGTGGTTTATGAGCTTATTCGTAAAGGCGTAAAAATGCACGGCCAGGACCGCTAAAAGGCATATGAAAAACGCCGCCGTGTCCTTACGTGAAATACGCCTCTTTATCTCCGAGAATACCCTCGACAGGGCGCTCTCCTCCGGCATTCTCACTCCCCCTTATCGTCGGGCTTTTTCTCGGCGAAGGCGAAAAACCGCTGGCCGATGTAATTGAGCACCACAAAAAGCCCCATGCCCACGAGCATGGCCACGTTGTCCCGTACCTTCACCGACGCGCCGGAGAGTATGAGCCTCACCAAAGGCCGCGCCGCGCCGTAGGCGATGAGGTAGCACACGCTTATCTCCAGCGCGAAGCGCAGTACGGTCTTTGCTCCCTTTTCCTTATTTTTAAAGGTGAAGTGCTTATTGAGGAAGTAGCTCAATATACTGCCGAAAAAATAGTTGGCGGCGCTGGACACCCAGTAGCTTAGGTGCAGGAGATTATAAAAGGCGAACATTATGGCCGTGCCGAAAAGCGTGTTCACCACGCCCACCAGTATAAACTTAAGGAAGGTCCTGTCAAAAAACATCATGACAAAGCCACGAAGCTTCTCTTTCACCTTATATCACCGCACTCCCTTGAGATTATATATCTGGGCCTCCCCAGACTCTGGCGGTATATCCTGCCTATATAGTACCCCGCCACGCCCAGGCAGGCGAGTATCACGGCCACGCCCAAAGTCCCAAGGCACCCCAAAAATACGAGCCACCCGCCGGGGGCGCTCCCCAGTACGGCGTAGAGTATCCCCGTTATCACCGCCGCAAGAGCGAAGATGACGGCAAAGACCGTGGCCAGCTGCATGGGAGCCGTGGAAAAGGCCGTGACGGAGGATATGGCGTACCTTACAAGGCTCTTGAAGGACCACTTTGACTTCCCCGCGGTCCTCTCGGCCACGGAAAACTCAAGCTCCGTCCGCTTAAAGCCCACGAAGGCCGTGAGTCCCCGGAAAAATACCTCCTGCTCCGGGAGGGTCAACAGCGTGTCCACCACCTTCCGGTCAAGGACCATGAAGTCAGAGGACCGCTTCATGTCCAGCCCCGCTAAGCGGCTTATGACGGAGTAAAACCCGTTGGCGCAGACCTTGTGGAAAAGCGACTCCTTTCCCCTGTCGGCCTTCACGCCCTCCACCACCTCATAGCCCCGCTCCCACAGCCCGTAGAGCTCCGGGAGCTTCTCCGCCGGGTGCTGAAGGTCGCAGTCCATCACCGCGGCACATTGGCCACTCACGCGTGAAAGCCCCGCGAACACCGCCCGGTCCTTTCCGAAATTCCGGGAAAAGCTGACGCCCCGGACATGTATGTCCCTCTCATGGGCCCGCTCTATGGCCTGCCAGGTGCCGTCTACGGAGCCGTCGTCCACGAAGATAAGCTCGTAGGGTATATTGGCGTCCCTAAGCACCCCGGCCACCGTGGCCGCGGCCTTCTCCACCATGGCCTCCTCGTTGAAGGCCGGGATAACCACCGACATGAGCTTGTCCATACCCATCACCCCTTTTTATATCATATTAAACTACCAAAGAGCCGGAAAAGCAAGTATTAATTCAAATTGTCAAAAAACTCAAATTCAAATATTTTTCGCAAGGACATGCGCCTTGTGAAAAATACCTTTTGTCGGAAAAGGCCGCAGGCCTTTTTCGACAGGCTGAAGTATTAATTCTCCCGCTCTCCCCGCTCCCGGATAATTATCCTTATGGGCGTGCCCTCAAGGCCGAATACCGACCTTATCTGGTTTTCCAGGTACCGCTGATAGGAGAAATGAAAAAGCTCCGAGTCGTTGCAGAATATGACGAACGTGGGCGGCCTTACGCTGACCTGGGTCATGTAGAATATCTTGAGCCTGCGCCCCTTGTCGCTGGGCGGCTGTACCCTCGCCTGAGCGTCGGCCAGAACGTTATTGAGCTGTCCTGTGGTAATACGCCTGTTGGCCTGCTCGTTTACGGAATTGGCCAGAGCGAATATCCTGTCCACCCTCTGCCCCGTGAGAGCCGAGACGAAAAGTATGGGCGCGTAGGGCATGAACGACAGGTCCCTTCTTATGTCCGCCTTCAGCTTGTCCATGGTCTTGCCGTCCTTCTCCACAAGGTCCCACTTGTTGACAAGTATGATACTGGCCCTTCCGGCCTCGTGGGCCATACCGGCCACCTTCGTGTCCTGCTCGGTGACGCCGTCTCTGGCGTCAATCATTATAAGGCACACGTCGCACCGCTCTATGGCCAGCTGTGCCCGCATTACGGAAAATTTCTCCACCCTGTCGTCAACTCTCGACTTCCGGCGCATACCGGCGGTGTCTATGAGCACGTATTTTCCGAACTCGTTCTCAAAGGGCGTGTCCACCGCGTCACGGGTGGTCCCGGCCTCGTCGGAGACTATGACCCGCTCCTCCCCCAGTATCCTGTTGACGATGGAGCTCTTGCCCACGTTGGGCTTGCCGATGAAGGCGAGCTTCACCGCGTCGCTGTCCGCCTCGTCCTCCTCGGCGGGGGGAAAATACTTCATGCACTCGTCAAGAAGGTCCCCCGTCCCGTGGCCGTGGAGGGCCGACAGGGCTATGGGGTCCCCAAGTCCGAGGGCGTAGAACTCATAAATATCCGGGTTTACGGGCCCCACGGAGTCCATCTTGTTCACCGCCAGCACCACGGGCTTGCCGCTCCGCTTGAGCATATCCGCAACCTCCTGGTCCGCGGCGGTGACGCCGGTGGATATGTCCCCCACGAACACGACGACGGTGGCCGTGTCTATGGCGATAAGGGCCTGCTCGCGCATGAAGGCCAGTATCTCGCTGTCGGCGGTAGGCTCTATCCCCCCGGTGTCGACTATGTCAAAGCTCCGCCCGGCCCACTCGCACTTGGCGTAGAGCCTGTCGCGGGTGACCCCCGGCGTGTCCTCCACTATTGACAGCCTTGCCCCTGCAAGCTTATTGAATAAAAGGCTCTTGCCCACGTTGGGCCGGCCCACTATGGCAACTCGCGGTCTCATTTCTACCTCCGTTTTCTTATGAGAGGAACACTCTCAAAAGCTCCCCTCCGCCGTTATCCATGGGTATCACCGGCACGCCGAGAATTTTCGCGGCCTCGTCGGTGGTCATATCGTCAAGAAATACGTTCTCTCCGTCCCGGAGCATTCTGTTCGTTATATAAACTCTCTCCCCCAGATCCCGGCCCTTGAGCTGACCTGTCAGGTCCCCGCCGGTTATGAGCCCCGCCACATCGATGGTGTGGCCGAAAAAGTCGTTGACTATGGGGTAGACCCTCACGTCTATATTGGGAAATTTCTCTTTTGCCAGCGCCAGCAGCTTCTCTATGGTCCCGGCGGCCGAAACCCCCGTGGCAATCGACGCCGGCGTACCCGCGGCGGGGCCGTCCGCGTCCTCAAGGGCCTCCTGAAACTCCGAATATAGAAGCCTCAGCATACCCACGCCGTTTTCAAGCTGAGGGTAGCCCTCGTAAAAATCCTCCTCCGGCACATCTCTCCCGGCCTTCAGGTACATCTCGTCCGAGCAGAAGAATATCCTGCTCCCGTGTCGCTTAAGGCACCTTTCCGAAAAGGCCTCCACCCTGTCCACGGTCTCGGACGCCAGCTCCTTATCAAAGGGCTTTAAGGGGTAGAGCCCCTCCCTGAATTTCGTCAGTCCCACTGGTATCACGGAACAGCTACGGACCTGAGGGGCTAAACGCGCCAATTTTCTCATGGTCTTATCCAATTCGTGCCCGTCGTTGAGCCCCGGACAGCAGACTATCTGGCAGTTGAGCTCGATGCCCGCCCTCGCGAACCTTTTCAGTATCTCTATCCCCCGCCCGGCGTTTTTGTTGCCCAGCATCTTACACCGAAGCTCCGGGTCCATCGTGTGCACCGACACGTTTATGGGGGAAATTTTAAGGTCGATGACTCTCTGCACCTCCCTCTCCCCCATGTTGGTGAGGGTGAGGTAGCTCCCCGTCAGAAAGGACAGCCGAACGTCGTCGTCCTTGAAATAGAGCGTCTCCCGCATTCCCGGCGGCATCTGATCCACGAAGCAGAAAACGCAGTTATTGGCGCAGGAGCGCATTCCGTCCATCAAATACTCCTCAAAGTCGAGCCCCGCGTCCTGTCCCGGCTCCTTCTCCACCGTACATGTGAGCTCCGCCCCGTCCCTCTCCACGGTGAAATCGCTTTCCTCGTCGTAGGCGTAGTACATGTAGTCCAGCACGTCCGCGACCCGGTTGCCGTCAATGGCAAGGAGCCTGTCCCCCGGCCTTATCCCGGCTGTCTCCGCCGGGGAGCCGGGCGCCACCGTCTTTATCCTGTTTCTCTCTCCGGACATTCCCGCTCCTCCCCTCGCGCCGGACTTCTCAATAACGAAAAAGCGGCGGGTTTATGCCCGCCGTTTTTCTAAAGCTCGCTATTACTCGTTCACAGATACGACTTCACGGCCATTGTATGTGCCGCAGGCCTTGCAGGCTCTGTGGGGCAGATGGAGCTCGCCGCACTTCGGGCAAGCCACGAGAGCGGGAACGCTCAGCTTCCAGTTGGAGCCGCGCCTCTTGTCTCTCCTCGCCTTGGACACTTTCCCCTTCGGTACCGCCATAATGACACCTCCTACGAAAATTCATTCTTCTTCCAGAAGCTGACTTAAAGCAGCCATTCTGGGGTCCAGGTCCTCAGCGCAACCGCAGGGCCCTTCGTTTAGATCCTTGCCGCATTTCGGGCAGAGGCCCCTGCAATCGCTCTTGCAGAGCACCCTCGGCTCAAAATTGAAGATCATCGCGTCTCTGGCTATCTCGTCGAGATCGGCAAAGCCGTTATCTAAAAGATAGTAGTCCTCGTTGTCCTCATCCTCAAGCTCCCCGGTGAGGTATGCGGCGCCCTCGTACCGAAAAGTCCTTGAAAACTCCTTAAGACATCTGGCGCACTGGCATAGCATGTCCGCCTCGATGTCGTACCGCGCCTTTAAAAGTCCCGCGTGGTTCTCCACCCGCCCCCGAACGGTGATGGGCGTCAAATATTTAAGGACCCCGTCGAAGGTCAGCCCCTCCCGGTCAAGCTCGAACTCAAAGTCCTCGCTCTTTCCCGGCGAGACGATAAGCTCCCTGAGATCCATTCTCATAAAGCCCACCCCTTCCAAGTCGCGCCCTGATATTATAATAAATCCTGACGAAATTGTCAATATCTTTTTTAAAACAACAATAAAAAAGAAATGAAAATCCCACCTTTTGCCGCGCCTATCCAGAAAGTGAGCCGTCTTGCGGTAAGACGGCCCACTTTATTTTATTCAGCTTGCGAATTTAGTAAGCGCCCTGTATACCATTGTCGCGGCTTGGGCGCGGGTGGCGGGGCCCTTGGGGTCGAGAAGCCCGTTGTTGCCGTTTATTATGCCGTTGTCCACGCACCAGTTGACGGCGGTCACGGCATAGCTTTCAACGGAGGACACGTCGGGGAAGTCCGGCGTCTTGTCGCAGGCCGGCTCGTCAAAATACCGCCAGAGCATGGTGGCGATCTCCTGACGGGTCACGGTGGCCTCCGGCCTTGTGCCGTCGGAGACTTTAGCGCCCACACACCACTCCATACCGGCCTTGTACCATGGGTCCCCGGCGGTATCCACGCCGTCGGCACGGGCGAGTATCGTCATGAGCATACCCCGTGTGGTGGTCACGTTGGGCGAGAATTTCCCCGCGCCGGTCCCGTTCATAAGATTATGCTCCGCCATATACTCCGCCGCCTCCGCGCACCACTCCGGCACGTCGGTGAGGGCAGGCGCAGTGGGAGTATCGGGAGTATCGGGAGTGGCGGCCTCGTCGGAATAGGGGTTGACAAAATACCCAAGCTTACCGTCCTTGAGTACGGCCACGTATGTGCCGTAGCTGTCATCTAAAAGGTCTCCCGAACTGTAAGCGAGGCAAACATCGTCAAAATCATTCGGTTCGATCACCCTGTTGCCGTCCCGGTCGACGTAAATGTGGCCTTCATCTCCATAGACCAGCGCAAGGCCGCTGTTAAATTCCATCATGCGCGTTGAAGCAATTCTCGGCATTATCTCCTTGCCCGTAAGGTCGAGTAGCGTCACCAGAGGCTCGTTATTTACAACGGTATAAGCCCGTATGCGATCTTCACTTATCCAACTGGAGTACCCATAGTCGTACTCTTTTCTGGAGAAGGTCCCCACGGTGTTCCCGGTCTTATCTATGACCCTGACGGTATCGCCCTCGGAGACTAACGCGTGGCCACCGTTGAAATCTCCCGCGCTGTCGTATTTAATCGGAATGACGGTTTTACCGCTCTTGTCCACATAGCCGTATTTCAGCGCCTTTGTTTCGTCCCTTTTTCCCACGGCAATAAGGCCGTCGTAACAAAGGCTCATCGAATCGTATTCGCAGGGTATGACCTCCTTGCCAGTTGAGTCTATAGCCCCGTACTTCATGCTATCATTCCTTACAGCCGCTATGCCGTCATTAAACGGTTCAATATAGTTATATTTCCCCGGCTTCACAAGATAGTTAAATTTTGTGTCTAAGACCGCGTAGCCGTCATTAGAAGAATGGACGAGGGCGGCGCCGTTTTCAAAGGGCATGGCAAGCCAAAGCTCGTCTGTGTACATCGGATTTCCATTGGTATCTATATACCCGTCTTTATAACCTGTTTTTTCCGAATTTGAGTGAACCGCCGCGTACCCATCGTAGAAGGGAGTCGCGTCATAATATACAGGTTCCAGAATCACCTTCCCGGAGGTGTCCATAAAGCCATAAGCGTCAATATCTACATTTTCACCGGCAACCCCTATCATCGCCCGGCCTTCCTTGAAAGGATAAATGAAATAATCTCCGTATTTGTCCGTCCGGCGTCCCGTCGCCACGTCAATGTTCATCACACTGTACCCTTCATCGCCGATAAGCAGCAGAGAGAATATCCCAAACTCCTTTACGTAGCTTGCGTCGACCACATTATGGTCGCCAACCGTCTCATTGAACCATTTTACATCGAGCTTTTTCCCTCCCGCCGCCAAGGCCGGGGTCGCGACCGCCGCGCAGAGTATGAGCGCGAGGGCCAGAGCCAAAATGCGTTTTTTTGCTTTCATGTCTTTTCCTCCTTGATAATAATTATTTTTCTCCCGGCATACCGGGGAAGTATCGCCGCTCCCCCGGTATCTTTCGCCGTGAGAAAAAACAAAAATCGCGCGTGGCGGGCAAGGAGACCCCGACACACACGCGAACATAGCAACACGAGCCTAATTATACTTGCAAAAATTCAAGCTACAAGTTAAAATAGACATGGTGCAGAGTAATTCTGTTGTGTGGGTGGTTCGTGCACCCGCGCAGGAGTGAAGGGGCCGCAATCCCCTTCACTCCGCCGCTATTTTGTTTTCCTCGTGCTTATTCTACCGCATTTTATCATAATTGGCAAGAGTTTTTTGAGCTTTATGGCATTGCCACAGCTACTCCTTTCGGAAGGAAGATCGCGACTTGAGAGAATTCACCATCAACCAAAACGACGCGGGCCAGCGGCTGGACAGGTTCGTCGGGAAGGCCGTGCCGCTGCTGCCGGAGGCGCTTTTACAAAAATATATACGCTTAAAACGCATAAAGCTCAACGGCAAGGGCGCGAAGCGGGACGTGAGGCTCTCCGCCGGGGACGTGGTCTCCATGTATATTAACGATGAGTTTTTTGAAAAGCCCACGGAGGACAACGCTTGGCTCCGGATAAACACGCCGAAGGTGAACGTGGTCTACGAGGACGAAAATATCCTCCTCGCCCACAAACCCGCCGGGGTGCTGTGCCACTCCGGGGACGGGTGGGAATACAACACGCTCATCTCAAACATAAAGGCGTACCTCTATAAAACCGGCCAGTGGGACCCCAAGGCCGAGAACTCCTTCTCCCCCGCCCTTTGCAACCGCATCGACCGGAACACCGAGGGGCTGGTCATTGCCGCCAAGACCGCCGAGGCGCTCCGTATTTTAGACGAAAAGATACGCGCACGGGAGATAGACAAATTTTATCTCGCCGCCGTCCACGGAAGGCTTGATCCCCCTGAGGGGGAGCTTACGGGCTTCATCTTTAAGGACAGCTCCAAAAACCGGGTCTACGTCCGTGAAAAGCCTGAGCCCGGAGCCCGCTCGGCGAGGACAAGATACAGGACCCTCCAATATAAAAACGGCCTCTCCCTCATTGAGTGCCAGCTCCTCACCGGCCGCACCCACCAGATAAGGGCCCAACTCTCCCACGCCGGCCACCCCCTTTTAGGGGACGGCAAGTACGGCAAGGACCGGCCCGACGGGGACATGCCCGGTCAGGCGCTGTGCTCATATAAGCTAAAATTTTCCTTTAAAACCGACGCCGGTTCGTTAAATTATCTGAAAGACCGTGAGTTTACGGTCCCGAAACCGTCTTTTGTCGAAAAATATTTTAATTGACCGAAATATTTGTTGACATTCCTGAATATTATCTGTATATTTATTTCGATATCCGTGAGGAGTCTTGGTTGGAAGCTGGGGGTCTTCACGGATTTACTAATCTGTTCGTGTGTCTCCCAATGGCATACGAGAAAAGAGGGGGAGGATAATGTCCAAAGAACTCATACGTCTCAAAGACGTGACCATGACCTTCGACGGCGAGACCGTCTTAAAGGACATCAACATCTATTTTAATGACAAGGAATTTCTCACGCTGCTCGGCCCCTCAGGCTGTGGCAAGACCACAATGCTGCGCATAATCGGCGGCTTCCAGACGCCGACAAGCGGGGACGTGCTGTTTGACGGCGTGAGGATAAACGACGTTCCTCCGCACCTGCGGCAGGTGAACACGGTGTTCCAGAAGTACGCCCTTTTTCCCCATCTGAACGTCTACGACAACGTGGCCTTCGGCCTTCGCATACCCCGTGAGACCGAGGGACCCGACGGCAAGAAGCAGAAGGTGAAGCTTCCCAAGGACGAGATAGACCAGCGCGTCCGGGAGATGCTTGAGGTGGTGTCCCTGAAGGGCTTTGAGCACCGCTCCATCGCCTCCCTCTCCGGCGGCCAACAGCAGCGCGTGGCCATTGCCCGCGCCCTCGTGAACCGCCCCAAGGTCCTTTTGCTTGACGAGCCCCTTGGCGCTCTTGACATGCGCCTTCGCAAGGACATGCAGCAGGAGCTCAAGCGCATACAGCAGCAGATGGGCATAACCTTCATAAACGTGACCCACGACCAGGAGGAGGCTCTGGCCATGTCCGACACCGTGGTGGTCATGAACGAGGGCGTCATACAGCAGATAGGCACGCCGGAGGACATATATAACGAGCCCAAAAACGCCTTCGTGGCGGATTTCATCGGCGAGAGCAACATAGTCGACGGCATAATGCGCGCCGACGGCGTAGTCGAGATATTCAACCGCCGCTTCGCCTGCTTAGACGGCGGCTTTGAGAAAGATGAGCCCGTGGACGTGGTCATAAGGCCGGAGGACGTGGACATCGTCTCCGAGGCCGAGGGCCAGCTTCGCGGCGTTGTGACCTCCGTCACCTTCAAGGGCGTCCACTACGACACCATAGTCGACTTCTACGGCTTTAAGTGGCTCATAGAGACAACCGACTACTGCCCCGTGGACAGCCGTATCGGCATAAAGATAGACCCCGACGGGATACACGTCATGAAAAAGAGCAAGTATTCCGGCATGTTCGGCGACTACTCCTCCTACTCCGAGGAGTACGACGAGATAAACGACCCCACCCTTATTGACGATGATGAGGCGGAGGGCACGGCAGATGAGGAATAAGCGCTCCCTTTTCGCCGTCCCCTACGTTATCTGGATGGCGCTTTTCGTGGTGATACCCATTATCATAATGCTCGTCTACTCCCTCACCGTCCCTGTTGAGACGGCTCAGGGCGACGTGCTCCATGGCTCCCTTGAGAATTTCACCGGCATGACACTCTACGCCGGCGTATTCGGCAGGTCCTTCTGGCTTGCCCTCGTCGCCACGGTAATATGCCTTTTCATCGGCTACCCGGTGGCCTACCTCATGAGCCGTGAAGGCCCCGGCTTTCAGCGCGTGGCAATGGCCCTCATAATGCTCCCCATGTGGATGAACTTCCTCCTTCGCACCTACGCCTGGATGTCCATTCTTGAAAATAACGGCCTTCTAAATCAGCTTTTCGCGAAATTAGGCATAATCTCCCTCTATAACCGCCTGACCGGCAGCGACATAGACCACTTCCAGATGATACGCACCTCCGGCGCGGTGGTGCTGGGCATGGTCTACAACTACCTGCCCTTCATGATACTTCCCATCTACACCGTCCTCGTGAAGCTCGATAACCGCCTCATCGAGGCGGCGGCGGATCTTGGGGCCAACTCCGCCACGGTATTCAGGCGCGTGACGCTGCCCCTGTCTCTCTCCGGCATAGTCTCCGGCGTCACCATGGTGTTCGTCCCCTCCGTGTCCACCTTCGCCATCTCCCGCCTTCTTGGCGGCGGCAAGGAGACCATGCTTGGCGACCTCATCGAAAATCAGTTTCTCGGCGGGGCCTACAATCCCCATCTCGGCGCGGCCATATCAATGGTCATGATGGTCATTGTCCTTATCTGCATGGTGGTAATGAACCACTTCGGCGACGGTGAGGAGGAGGCGATGATGCTCTGATGAAGAAAAACGGCTTCGGAGGGCGCTCGCTTATCGGCCTGTGCTTCCTCTTTCTCTACCTCCCCATATTCCTTCTCATCTTCTTCAGCTTCAACGCCGGGGAGTCCTCCGCCGTCTGGCGTGGCTTCTCCCTTCGCTGGTATGGGGAGCTATTTCAGAATAGGCTTGTCATTGAGAGCCTCGCCACTACTCTCTTAGTCTCCCTCTTGGCCACGGCCATAGCCACTGTGGCTGGGACCTTCGCCGCCATCGGCATATACAGCCTCACGAAAAAGTGGCGGGACCCCATACTTGTTGTCAACGACATTCCCATGATGAACGCGGACATCGTCACCGGCGTGTCCCTCTGCCTTTTCTTCGTGGCCTTTTTCAACGGCTGGGGCGGTATCGCCCGGTGGCTCAACTCATGGCAGAGCCTCATAGAATTTCCCACCCGCATGACGCTGGGCCTCACGACCCTCATAATCGCCCACGTGTCCTTTGACATACCCTACGTCATTTTGAACGTGTCCCCCCGCCTTCGCCAGATGGACAAAAATTTGGTGGACGCGGCCCAGGACTTAGGTTGCACCTGGATGCAGGCGTTCTTCAAGGTGATATTGCCGGAGATAAAGCCCGGTATCGTCTCCGGCGCCCTTATCGCCTTCACCATGAGCGTGGACGACTTCGTCATAAGCTACTTCACAGCGGGCTCGGCCACCCAGACGCTGGCCATGACCATCTACGGCATGACGAAAAAGCGTGTGACCCCGGTGGTCAACGCCGTCAGCACCCTCATGTTCTTAGCGGTGCTCATAGTGCTGATAATCAACAACCTCCGCTCGGCAAAGCAGGAAAAGCTGAACGCCAAGCGGGCCTCCTTCGAACCCGTCCGTGAAAACCCCCGCGTGGAGCGCTTCAAGGCGTGGCTCACCACCCCCCGCGGGAAGCTCACAAAGCGCCTCACCGCCCTTTGCACCTGCGTCGTATTCGTGGGCACCGTGGTGTTCCTCACGGCCTTCACCACCTCCCGCCCCGTGGTCAACGTCTGCTCCTGGGGCGAGTACATCGACGAGGACTTAATTGACGAGTTTGAGGCCGAGACGGGCATACGGGTGAACTACCAGACCACGGACTCCAACGAGACGCTCTACTCCCTTCTCAAATCCGGCGGCGCGGACTACGACGTGGTGGTCCCCTCGGACTACATGATAAGCCAGCTTATCGAGGAGGGTATGCTGGAGGAGCTGGACTACTCCCAGATACCCAACTTTGAGAAGATCGACCCGCGCTTTCGCAACCTGCCCTACGACCCGGAGAACAAGTACACCGTCCCCTACACCTGGGGCACCGTGGGCATAATCTACAACTCCACCATGGTGGACGGCGAGATAACCAGCTGGTCCTCCCTCTATGACGAGGCAAACGCCGGTCAGGTCCTGCTCATCGGCAACTCCCGCGATGCCTTCGGCATAGCCTTAAAGTACCTTGGCTACTCCGTGAACACCACAAACGAGGACGAGATACGCGCGGCCTACGAGCTGGTGGCCGACGCCAACGAGCGCGGCATATTCCAAGGGAAGGTCATGGACGAGGTATTTCAGGCCATGGAGGGCGGCAACGCCGCCATCGCCACCTACTACGCCGGCGACTATCTGTCCATGCTGGAAAATAACGAGGACCTCAAATTTGTCGTCCCCGACGAGGGCTCCAACTGGTTCGTGGACGCCATGTGCGTCCTGAAGGAGGCCCCCAACTACGACAACGCCATGAAGTGGATAAACTTCATCGCCTCCACGGACGCAAACCTTCGGAACATGGACTTCATCTGGTACGCAAGCCCCAACTCCGAGGCCCTTGAGAAGTACCCCGCCTGGTACGAGGAGCAGTACGGCGAGGAGCTGGACCCGGAGATCTACGAGATAATGGCCGCCCCCCAAGAGGTCCTTGACCGTTGCGAGATGTACACCGTCCTCCCCCGCGCCACCAGGACCCTCTACAACAACCTCTGGATACAGCTGGGCATCTAAAACCCCCAAAAGCACAGAAAAACCCTCCCCAAAACCGGGGAGGGTTTGTTGTTTGCTTTAACTTTCAGGTCTTTCCCGAAAATCTGTTCCCGCACTTGCGGCAGGTTATCTGGAGCTTCCCCTTGCCTCTTGGGACCCTCAGATATGAGTGGCAGGTGGGACAGCGGAAAAATTTATACTCCTTGCGCTGTGAAAACCTGACCCTGCTGTCCGCGAAATACCGCCTTACGCGTTGGGTCTTATCGAGAAACCGCCTTTCCTCCTCCCGCCTCTTATAAACATTGCGGGAGAGCACACGGAAAAGCGTGTACACCATGGACACAGTGGTCAGAACGTAGAACACATATCCCACAACGCCCGGTATGAACGAGAGGAGAATAAACGCGAATGTCAGTATCCACGTGAATTTTGCGATAGCGTCCATTCCGTTCCGGCCCTGAAAGAAATTATACAAAAACCGTCTTATCATATCCCGCCCTCCTCTCTTTTGATACATATATTGTAGTCAAATTTCATACCGGGAGTTTTAATAAACTGTAAATTTTCTCTCAATTATATAAAAATTATACCGCCCCGGTTTACCGGAGCGGTATTTTTCAGTCACAGACTGTCATAGATTTATTTATTGTTGAATATCTTGAATATGGTATCGAAGGGGTCCTCCTCAGGGGGAGCCTCCTTGGGGGCCTCGGCGGGCTTTGTCTCCTCGCTCTCAGTCTTCTCCCGTGCCTCGCTGTAAAGTCCGCCCTTGGAGCCGGACGCCACGGGCTTCATGGTGGGCTTCTCGTCAAAGCGTGTGGCGATGACCGTCACGCGGATCTCGTCGTCCATTGTCTCGTCGAACGCCGCGCCGAAGATGATGTTGGCATCGGGGTGGGCGGCCTCCTGAACCAAGGTAGCCGCTGCCTCAATGTCGTCAAGGCCCATATCCATGGAGCCGGTGATGTTGATGAGCACGCCCCGCGCGCCGTTTATGGAGGTCTCCATGAGGGGGGAGGAGATAGCGGCCCGCGCCGCGTCCTCGGCCTTGCCCTTGCCCGCGGCCTTGCCAACGCCCATGTGGGCGTAGCCCGCGTCCTTCATGACGGCGGTCACGTCGGCAAAGTCGAGGTTTATAAAGCCCGTATTCTTAATAAGCTCGGATATGCTGGACACCGCCTGCTGAAGCACGCTGTCCGCTATCTCGAAGGCGTTTGCGAAGGTGAGCTTCTGGTCGGTGGCGTGCTTTAACCTGTCGTTGGGGATAATGAGGAGCGCGTCCACCTTCCCAAGGAGATTGGCGATGCCTCCGTTGGCCTGGTCCATTCTGCGCTTGCCCTCAAAGCTGAAGGGCTTTGTGACCACGCCCACGGTGAGTATGCCCATCTCGTGGGCAATATCCGCCACCACCGGGGCCGCGCCGGTGCCGGTGCCGCCGCCCATACCGGCGGCGATGAACACCATGTCGGCGTTCTCCAGAGCCTTGGAGATATTGTTGCGGCTCTCCTCGGCGGCCTTCTTACCCACCTCCGGGTTGGAGCCCGCGCCCTGTCCGTGGGTCAGCTTCTCGCCGATCTGGACCTTCGTATCGGCGGCTGAATTGGAAAGCGCCGGCTTATCGGTGTTGAGCGCTATGAGCTCCACACCGGCCGACCCGGCCTTGGCCATGCGGTTTACCACGTTATTTCCCGCGCCGCCTATACCGACGACCTTTATCTCAACAACATTGTCGGGACCCGACTCTAATGTATTAGGCATGATCTATCCTCCTGATAAACTTGCCGCCCTCGGCAGTTCTTTAATATATAATACCATGATTATTTTAAACTCTTTTTTTGCCAAGGTCAATAGTTTATATGGAATTTTTGCGCAATTTATCAAATCCGCCGGTCTTTTTCCTCACAAAAACCCTCCGTCCCCGCGCGATCCGACACGACCCCGCGCAAAATCCGCCTCAGGACGTGTAGAGGAGCCTTCCTCCCTGTTCCTCGTCGTATATGACGTTCTGTCCGCTCCCGGCCTGGGGGTTTTGCTTCGTGAAGTGGTCTAAAAGCTGGAACTTCCTGTCCAGATCCTCCACCCGGCCGAAATTCACGTTGTAGCCGTTATAGTCAAACGCCACTGACGAGAGATTGCTCACGTCCAGCCACTTCACCATTCCCAGAACATTGTTGTCCGTCAGGGCCTTCATAAACTCCTTTAGCGACGACAGCCTCGCGCTCTCGCCGTCCCCAAGGTCCAGGTCCCGCCCCACCTCAGGCTCCACGGGCGTTATGCCCCTGACCTCCACGTTCCCCTCCGGGGCCGCGGCCAGACGGTCAAGGATACGCAGACTGCTGTCAAGTATGAGATACTCCCCATCGAAGGCCACGGTGACAGCGGGCAGGCTCTCGGTTATCTTTATTATGACCTTCCCCGGAAGGTCCCTTTTCACGCTCACCGTGTCCACATACGGCAGCGCCTTTTTGATGCTTATTTCAGCGCTCCCCGCGCCGACGAAGAATATGCTGTCGTCCAGCTCAAGTCCTGAGGCGTCTATGACCTCCTTGGGGGTATACTTCACCGCGCCCTCCACCGTTATCTCCGACACCTTGAAAAAAAGCGCCATAGCCGCAATGGCCGCAATGGCGAAGAACGCCACGGCCATGGTGATGTAGAGCGCCGTCCCGCCGGCGCGCCTGTATGTCCCCTTGTTACCCATGTCATTTGTCCTTTCGATCTATTCTCTCGGCGCGGCCTCCAAGCATCATGAGGCTGTCCGCTATCTTCCCGTATCCTCTGTCGATGTGGCAAAGCCGGCTTATCTCCGTCTCGCCCTCGGCGGCCAGCGCCGCCACTATGAGCGCCGCCCCGCCCCGAAGGTCCGTGGCCTCCACCTTTGCCCCGTGGAGCTTTTTCGTCCCCTCGACGATGGCCACTCTCCCGTCCACCCTTATGTCCGCGCCGAGCCTTATGAGCTCCGGCACGTGGCGGTATCTGTTCTGAAATACTGTCTCCACAAAGGCCGTGGCCCCTTCCGCCACCGCCGCGGCCGCCATCAGCACCGGCTGGGCGTCCGTGGGAAAGCCGGGATACGGCCCCGTAATTATTGTCCCCGGCGGTACAGGTCTTTTCTCCATGACGCACCGAAGCTCGTCTCCGTTTTCGGTTATCCGCGCTCCCATGCGCCGGAAGGCCCCGATCACCGCCCTCATGTCGCCGGTGTCGGCGTTTACGAGCGCTATGTCCCCTCCCGCGGCCGTCACCGCCGATATGTACGTGGCCGCCGCTATCCTGTCTGGGATCACCGTGTGCTCCGCGTAAGCCCTCGCGGTCCCGCCCTCCACTGTTACTGTGGAGGTCCCGGCCCCCGTGACGTTCACGCCCAGCTTTTTAAGGTACTCCCCCAGATCCCGTATCTCCGGCTCTCTTGCGGCGTTGGTTATGAAGGTCACGCCCTCCGCCCCGGCGGCGGCCAGCATACTGTTCTCCGTGGCCCCCACGCTCGGTATGGGAAGGTCTATCCTTGCCCCCGTGAGCTTTGCGGCCTTGCATATGAGGTCCCCGCCGTTTTCCTTAACGTCGGCTCCCAGCAGCCTCATTGCCTTAAGGTGCAGGTCTATGGGCCTCGGCCCCAGCTCGCACCCGCCCGGCATGGACAGTGTGGCCTCGCCGCAGCGGGCCAATATGGGCCCTAAGAATATGACCGACGAGCGCATACGCCGCATGAGCTCATCAGGTATGTCGCACCGCGTTATTTTCCGGGAATCTACCCGGACGGTGCCGTCCTCAAATTCCGCCTCGCACCCCAGATGCCGCAGAATGTCTATCGCCGCGTGCACGTCCGTAAGGTCCGGGCAATTTCTTATAACGCTCTCGCCGCCCTCCAGGACAGTGGCGGCCAATACGGGCAGGACGCTGTTTTTCGCCCCTTGGACGGCTATCCGCCCGGAGAGCCGCTCCCCGCCCCAAATCTTCAAAACGCTCATAGTTACCCCCGAAAAGCATGATGTTTTCAGGTCATACTATGCGCCGTCCGCTTTTCAGGTCACTTTTTTAAAAGCTCCGATATAACCTCCACTATCTTCCCCGACGCGTCCCGAACTCCGAGCTTCGCGCTCCCTCTCTCAAGAGCGTCCAGCCGGGCCCTGTCCCGTATAAGGCTCACCGCCGTATTATAGAGCTGTTCCCCGGTGAGCCCCTCCTCGGATACAAGTATGGCCCCGCCGGCCTTCTCAAGCTCGCGGGCGTTTTTCGTCTGCTGGTCGTTTGTGACGTTGGGGCTGGGCACAAGTATGGAGGCCCTGCCCAGCGCCGTTATCTCCGCCAGCGTTGAGGCCCCCGCCCTGCAAAGGATAAGGTCCGCCGCCGTCATAACAAGTCCCATGTCGTCTATATAGGGCCTTAAGTCCACCCAGGCGGGCAGTCCGTAGACCCCCATCTCGCCCAGTCTCTCTATCATACGCGCAACGCCCGTGTCGCCGTTGCCCGTGGCGTGGAGGTGGTGCATGGCACCGCTTCTGGAATTGAGGCGGATAAAATCCGCCATCTTGCTGTTCATGTTGTCCGCGCCAAGGCTCCCCCAGAAGGACACGACCAGCGGCTTTCCCGCGATGCCCAGCCGCCTTTTGGCCTCCTCGCGGCTAAATCGCAGAAAGTCCTCCCTTATGGGCGTGCCGGTTATGACGACCCGCTCCGGCTTTTTGCAGTGCTCCTTTACCGAGGGGAAGGCCGCCATCACCCTGTCCACCGTGCCGGAGAGCATCTTCGTGGTGAGCCCCGGCACCGCGTTTGACTCGTGTACGGCCGTGGGTATCCCCCTCCCGGCGGCGGCCTTCAGCACGGGGTAGCACACGTACCCTCCCGTGCCTATCACCGCGTCCGGCGCGTACACGTCCAGTATCTCCCGGCACTCCTTTTTTGACACCGAGAGATTTTTCAGCGTAGTCATATTGTGCTTTATATCCCCCGGCTTTATACCGCGGGCAAAGCCCGTTATGGTTATGTTTCGTATCTCATATCCGGCGGCGGGTATGAGCCTGTTTTCCAGCTCCCGTCCCGCGCCCACGAACAAAAACTCGCTTCCTGGCATGGTCTCCCTGAGCCTGCCCGCAATGGCCAGAGCCGGGTTTATGTGACCCGCCGTCCCGCCGCAAACCATCAAAAACTTCATTTATCCTTCTCGCCCTTCCTTTTTCTTAACGGAATATCTCTTGATACCGACAGAACTATTCCCATCTCTATCAGCTGTATCCAAAGCGCCGTACCGCCATAGCTGAAAAACGGCAGTGAGATACCCGTACACGGAACAAGGTTCGTGACCACGGCCACGTTCAAAAATACCTGTATGGCCAGAAGGCTCGTTATGCCCGTAATGACCAGGGCTCCGAAGCGGTCCCGCGCGTGGAGCGCCAGCCAGTAGCCGCGGATAATGAGAAGGGCGAAGAGCACCAAAATGAGCATCGCTCCCACAAACCCCAGCTCCTCGCATACAATGGAGAAGATGAAGTCGTTGTGCTCCTCCGGAAGGTACATATACTTCTGATGTCCCTGCCCCAGCCCCAGGCCCAGAAGGCCCCCGGAGCCGATGGCGTAGAGCGACTGGATTATCTGAAGGCCCGTGTCCAGCGGATCGGACCAGGGATCGCGCCAGGAGGTTATGCGCGAGGAGGCGTAGGCCATCTTCGTGACTATGAGCCACCCGGCCAGCCCCACCACTATGAGCCCCACGGCGAAGTACTGCCAGCGCGTGCCCCCGGCGAACATCATTATTGCCCCTATGGCTATAACGATGACCGAGGCGGATATATGCGGCTCTAAGAGGAGAAGTCCCACTGTGACCACAAGTATCCCCGCGAAGGGCATAACTCCGTATTTGAAGGTCCCCATGAGGTTACGGTAGTTGCAGATAAGGTCGGCAAAGGCGAGTATAATGGCGAGCTTTGCAAATTCCGAGGGCTGGAAGGTGGTAAAGCCCAAGTCGAACCAGCGGTTTGCGCCCACCGTGGAGCGCCCCACGCCGAAAAACGGCACCAGCGCCAGCATCACAAGGGTAAAAAGCAAAAGTGGCATTGCCCAGCGGCGGTAGAAATTCGTGGAAAATCTTGAGGCCACTATCATCATCACAACACCCGTCACGGCGAATACGAGCTGCTTTACAAAGTATTCCGTGGCGTTGCCCTCGGAGTAATAGGCTCTGGCGAAGCTGGCCGACAGGACCATCACCACGCCTATCATCAGTATAAGAAGCGTCAGCAGAAAGAAGGGAAGGTCGATAGGCCCGCGTTGCGCACGGCTCTCGTCGGTCCTGTCCCGGAGCTCACGGGCGGCGTATTTCGTCTCGCCCCCCACGGCCTCGGCCGCGCTCTGGTATTTGTCCATTCTCTCCCCTCCCTCGTTCAAAATTCAGATGATCGTCAAATGCGGGCCCGCAGATAGGTCCCGAAAAAGCTCAGTACAGCCATAAGCGCCGAAATACCCACGAACACCGTGAATATCCGCCTCTCGCCCCAGCCGGACAGCTCCAGATGGTGGTGCAAGGGTGCCATCTTGAAAAAGCGCTTGCCGTGGGTAAGCTTGAAGTACGCCACCTGGATTATATCCGACAGCGTCTCCACGATATATACAAGCCCCAGCGGCACAAGAATGAGCGGCATGTCAAGGGCGAAGGCCGTGGCGCACACCGCCCCGCCTAAAAAGAGGGACCCCGTGTCCCCCATGAAGACCTTGGCGGGGTAGAAGTTGAAAACAAGAAATCCCACGAGCCCCCCGGCCAGCGCCGCGCCGAAAAGTCCCACGGAGCTATAACCCCACGCCGCCGCTATGGCCGCGTAGCACACCGCCACGGGCGTTGTCACCCCCGCCGCCAGACCGTCGATGCCGTCCGTAATGTTCACGGCGTTGACGCACCCGACTATGATGAACACCGCCAGCGCCAGATAGACGGGGTAGGGTATATTCAGGCTTACGTCAAAAAAGGGCACATACAGCGCGTGGAAGTTAAGATGTCCCTCCAGCCTCAAGAGAAGTATGAGCACCACCGCGGCGGCCACCTGCAATATGAGCTTCTGCGCCGCCGTAAGGCCAAGATTTTGCTTTTTCTTCACCTTCTCGTAGTCGTCAAGAAATCCTATGAGCCCGAAAAGGAGCGAGAACACAAGTATTATTATGTGCCGCCAATCCCCGGCCATTATCTCGTCTAAGCCCCCGACTACGCACATAAAGGTCACGCCCGTTATGAACATGAGCCCGCCCATTGTGGGGGTCCCCTGCTTTCCTGAGTGCCAGGAGGGGCCGTTTTCCTTTATGGTCTGTCCGGCGTGCATTCGGCGAAGGGCCGGTATGAGCACCAGCCCCACCGCCACCGTCACCAGGAATGAGCCCGTAAAGGCCCAGATAAGGTCTAAGATCATGTTCCCGTCCTCACATTGCTTTCGCGTTTTTGAAATATTCCGCCACGACCTCACGCTCGTCCAGATGGTGCTTTACGTGGTCGATCTCCTGATACGTCTCGTGGCCCTTCCCCGCCAGCACCACCGTGTCGCCTGCCTTCGCTATGTCAAGGGCCCTCGCTATGGCCTCCCGCCTGTCGCAGATGACCTCAACGGGCTTATTTTCGCCCTTTATGCCCTTCATTATCTCGTCGATTATGGCCTCCGGCCTCTCGGTCCGCGGGTTATCCGAGGTCACTATCACGTAGTCCGACAGTCTCTCGGCGATCTCACCCATTATTGGCCGCTTCACCGGGTCCCTGTCACCGCCGCAGCCAAAGAGGACTATGACCCGCCCCTTTGTAAAGCCCCTGACGGTCTTTAAAATATTCTCCAGCGCGTCCGGCGTGTGGGCGTAGTCAATGAGCACCGTGTAGTCAGTGCCCGTGGGCACCACCTCCGCCCGGCCCTTCACGCCGGCGCAGTCACAAAGCGCCGCCTTGACCTTATCCACCGTCACCCCGGCGCATATGCACGCCGCCGTGGCCGCCAAGGCGTTATATACCGAGAACATACCCGGTATTCCCAGCCTTATCTTCTCAAGCTTCCCCGTCATCAAAGCGCAGAAGCTCACGGAGCTTGCGTGGAGCTTTATGTCCCTCGCCGTCAGGTCCGCCTCGTCGGATTTCGCGGAGTAGGTGTATATCTCCCCCGTGGCGGCCTTCAGCATGGTATCGCTCCATGGGTCGTCTATGTTTATTATGGCCCTGTCGCACATGGTGAAGAGCCTTGACTTGGCCTTTGCGTACTCCTCCATGGTCCTGTGGAAGTCCAGATGGTCCTCCGTGAGGTTGGTGAATATGCCCTCCATGAACCTTATGCCGTACACCCTGTCAAGGTATAGGGCGTGGGAGGACACCTCCATCACCACGTACTCACACCCCTCGTCCGCCATCTGCCGGAGTAACGCTTGGAGCTCCAAGCAGTCCGGCGTGGTCCGGTCAGTCTCAAATTCCTCGGAGCCTATCATGTTCCTGTTTGTGCCGATGAGCCCCACCTTTACGCCCAGCGTCTCCTCCAAGACCGTCTTTATGAGGTTTGTGGTGGTCGTCTTCCCGTTTGTGCCGGTGACGCCAATCATCTTCATACGCCGGGAGGGGTTGCCGTATAGGTTCCCCGCCGCCGCGGCCATGGCCCTCCGGGAATCTCGCACCGTCACCGACGGCACGCCCTCAGGGACCTCCTCCCCGATTACCGCCGCGGCCCCGGCCGCGACCGCCGCGTCTATGAACCGGTGGCCGTCGCTCTCGTAGCCCCTGACCGCCACGAAAACCGACCCCTCGGTCACCTTTCGCGAGTCCGCCACAAGGCCCGTGACCTCGGTGTCGAGATCCGCGCTCACGCTCACAATATCAAGTCCAGAAATAAGCTCGCCAAGCTTCATAAGCTCACCTGCCCGGAAAAACTGACTTATTAATATTCGCCAAGGTTCGTGCTGTCCACCAGCGTCACGCTTATGACAGCGCCGTAAGGCACCTCAGTGCCCTGCTCCACCGCCTGAGAGGCTATCTTCACCCCTGAGATGGTTGGCGACGCGCCGGAGGTATCGAGGAACAGGCCCAGATTCTGGAGCTTGTTTCTCGCCTGCTTCACGCTGAGGCCCGTAAGGTCCGGGACCTCCACCTGCTTCTCCTCCGGGCTCTCGCCCCGGTAGAGTATCAGCTGGCTCCCCGCCGCCACTTGGGCCCCCTGCGTGGGCATCTGGGCGGTGACCGTTTCGCCCTCGCCTATCTCCCTCACCGTCAGGCCCAGCTCGTTTATCTGCTCCCTTGCCGAGACTATGTCCTTCCCCGTGAATTTGGGCACCGTCACGTCAAGAAGCGCCTCCTCCTCCGGGGTGTAGTGGGGCTGTACGCCCAGATACGGCAGTACCTCGCCCATTATTTTTCCCACATACGGGGCCGCCATCTGGCCGCCGCCTATGTATATGCCGCTCTCACTGCTGGGGTTGTCGAGCACTAAGAGCACCGCGATCTCCGGGTCCTCCGTGGGAGCCACGCCGCAGAAGGACACCATGTACTCCTTCACGCCTGTCGCCACGAAAAGCGGCGTCTTTGTGGTGGTCCCCGTCTTCCCGCCCACGTTGTAGCCGGGGACGTAGGCGTTTGAACCCGTGCCGCCCTCGTCGGCCACCACTGAGCGCAGTATATCGGCCACTAAGGCGCTTGTCTCCTCGCTTATTACCTGCCTTACCACCTTGGGCTCGCGGGAGTACACTACCTCCCCGTCCTCGTTCTCTATCTCCTTTACGATGTAGGGCTCCATGAGGTACCCGCCGTTCACCGCGGCGGACACCGCCGTTATCATCTGTATGGGCGTGACGTTGAAGGTTTGCCCGAAGGACGCGGCGGCCAGGGACGACTTGTCAAGGGGATTTAAAAACTGCTCATCAGTCCACCACTGGCCCTCCGTCTCGCCGGAGAGGTCCACGCCCGTCTTCTCCCTCAGCCCGAAGGCCCTGACGTAGTTATTGTACGTCTCCGCCCCTATTTTGAGCCCTATGTTCACGAAAGCCACGTTGCACGAGTGCATCGCCGCCTCTCTTAAGGTCTGGTCCCCGTGGCCTATGCGCTTCCAGCAGTTAAGGTCCGTGTCGCGGCCCGGTATGGTCCCGGCGGGTATTTTCGCGTTACAGCGGAAGTTGTCGTTTTCGTGTACGACGCCCTCCTCAAGCCCTATGGCCATGGTGATAATCTTGAATACCGACCCCGGCTCGTAGGTATCGGATAGCGCCATATCGCGCCACATGGCGTACTGGGCGTCCTGTATGGCCTTGCTTCTCTCCTCCTCGTCCTCGATGAGGGCTATCTCCTTAAGCTTCTCCTCCGACAGCGTGAATGGGTCGTTAAGGTCGTAGGCGTTGGCGTTGGCAAGAGCCAGTATCTCCCCGGTCTTCACGTCCATGACTATGACGCACCCGCCGTTTTGTATATAGTTTGCCTTCATGGCCTGCTGGAGATACTTCTCCGCTATGGCCTGTATAGTGCTGTCCAGCGTCAGCGTCACGTCGTTGCCATCGATGGCGTCGTTATAGTTTTGGTAATTTTCAAAGAGCATCTGCGTGCCGTTCCGGGCCACCAGCCTCACCACCGAGCCGTTGGTGCCCTCAAGCTTTGAGTCATAGAGCGCCTCTATCCCCTCAAGCCCGTAGTTGTCCGTGCCCACAAAGCCAATGACGTGGCAGGCTAAAGACCCCATGGGGTAATAGCGCTTTGAGTCCTCCTCTATGTGGACCCCGGCGAGGCTGTTCTCCTTTATGAACTCCCTCACCTCGTCCGTCTTGTCCGCCTCAAGCTTCTTGGCCACGGTCTTGTACCAGCTCTTGGTGTCCTTCATCATCTCCAGCATGGTCTCCCGGCTCACGCCCTGGTCGCCCAGTATCCTTTCAAGGCCCGTGGCTATGAGCTCCGGGTCGTCCCCGTAGCGCTTTTCGTTCTCCTTATACTCCTTGGTTGAGTATAGCTGGATCTCATAAGGCGATATGAACACGTTATACGCCGTGGCGCTCTGGGCCAGGGCGTTTTTGTTCGTGTCGTATATCGTCCCCCGTGAGGCCGCCACTGAGACGGTCCTTGTCTGCTGGTTCACGGCCTGCTCCTCGTAGAAGTCGTGGTCCACGATCATAAGCTTGTATAGTCTCCCCACCAGAACGGAAAAAGCAACTATGCCGCACACTAAAGCCAGGACAAGTGTGCGGCCAAGTATCATTTTATTCGGTCTCTGGGTACCCTTGGATCGTGCCATGTCAAACTCCTAAATCGCGCCCTGATGTGGAATGCCTATAATGCCTATAATAATTTATTGTCCATCAGCTGAAATATTCCGGTATGGACTTTATGAATTTCACAAATCTGGCCGTCAGCGTGGCCGTCTCGTCCTCGTTCAATATCTGCGCCCTGTCGGAGAGTATCACGTTTGACCTGTCAAGCTCCGAGGTCTCCGCCTTCACCATGCCGAGGATATTCACAGCGTAGGTCTCTATCTCCGACATATTGAAAAGCATGTTGTGCTTTATCTCCAGCGCCTCCCGTTGCTGCTCAAGCTCCGCTATGTCCGTCTCCACGGCCTTTATCTCCCCCGACAGTCCCGCCAGCCTCACGTGGCCTAACAGCACCACCACGAAAAGCGCCGCCACCGCTACGGCTCCCAGTATCGCCAAGAGCGGGAGCCCGAAGGCCTGGGCCTTCGCCTCCTCCTTGGCCGCGGCGCGCTCGCGGGCCCGCTCACGGGCACGCTCAAGGGCGTATTCGTCATATGACCGCTCCTTTTGCGGGAGCTCGTACTCCTCGGCCGTCCGGTCAAGGTCGTAGGCCACGTTGCCGTAAACGGCTCCGGAGGCGTATCTCATTTGCGCTGTTGCTGCCATATCTTCCGGTCCTTTCGGGTTTTTTCTGTCCTTCGCTCAAAGCCTCTGGGCTATCCTGAGCTTGGCGCTCCGTGAGCGGGGATTTTCCTCAAGCTCCCGCTCCGACGGCGTTATGGGCTTTCTCGTCACGCTCTCCACCGTCTTTTTAAAGCCGCACACGCACACCGGAAAATCCGGCGGGCAGGTACAGCCGTTCTCTCTTGCCCTGATGGCGCTCTTTACTATCCGGTCCTCCAGCGAGTGGAAGCTTATAACGCAAAGCCTCCCGCCGGGCGCGAGCCTGTCCAGCGCCGTGTCCAGCATGTCCCTGAGCGCTCCAAGCTCGTCGTTCACGGCGATCCTTATGGCCTGAAAGCACCTTTTCGCCGGGTGCTGTTTCTCCCGGAGGGCCGCCGCCGGCATGGCCGACTTTATAACGTCAACCAGCTCCAGCGTAGTCTCTATGGGTTTCTCCGCCCGCCGCCTCGCTATGGCCCCGGCTATGCGCCCTGAGTAGCGCTCCTCGCCGTACTCAAAAAATATCCTCCGAAGCTCCGCCTCCTCCCACGAGTTCACAAGCTCGTAGGCCGTCAGCGTATCCTGCTTGTCCATTCGCATATCCAGCGGCGCGTCCGCCATGTAGGAAAATCCCCGGCTTGGGTCGTCCAGCTGTGGGGAGGACACCCCCAAATCAAAGAGCATTCCGTCGGCTTTTTGTATCCCAAGCCCGTCCAGTATGGCGCCAAGGTTGCGAAAATTGTCCCTGACCAGCGTCACCCTGTCGGCCCAAGGCCGGAGACGCTCTCCGGCCTCGTCTATCGCCGCCTGGTCGCGGTCAATGCCGATGAGCCGGCCAGTGGTCAGCTTTTCGGCAATGACCGCGGAATGGCCGCCCCGCCCGAGCGTGCCATCTACATAGATGCCGTCAGGTCTCAACCTGAGTCCCTCGATACATTCCTGAAGAAGTACCGGCACATGGACTCCGCCCATCAGAAGTCGAGCTCCTGAAGCACCTCGGCGATATTTTCAGGCGTGGTCTCCACCGTGTCAATGGCGTCCCACGCGCTCTCGTCCCAAAGCTCCGCGCACTCGCCCGCGCCGACAACGGCCACGTTCTTATCCAAGGCCGCGAAATCTCTCAGCGCCTGAGGAAGGAGTATCCTCCCTTGGCTGTCTATCTCGCATTTGGCCGCGTGGGCAAACAGCGGACGCATTTTTATCTGCTTTACTCTGGGCATTGCCTTTATCTTGTCCATGAACCGCTCCCAGCTCTCCGCCGAGTAGGCCGTCAGGCACCGCTCCATGGATATGGTCACATAAAAGACCTCGCCCAGCTCCTCCCGGATACGTGAAGGTATGGCAAGACGGCCCTTGGTGTCTATCGTGTGTCTGTATACGCCTGTCATCGCCATGCCTCCTTTTTCATGTCTTTGTGTGGGTTATTTGTGCACTTCTCCCCACTTCTCCCCACCGGGTTGGTTTTATTATATGTTCCCCGCCCAAAAAATGCAAGAGCTAATTTTATGTTTCTCAAAATTTTTTTAAATTTTAGTGTTGACATAATAGTAAAACCACAATATATGCTAAATCCGCCTTTTTCGGCCCATTTGAGACATGTCGCCAGTGGACATAAAAATAGCCCTCAGGGTTATGTAACCCTGAGGGCTTGCCAATATCTGTAATATTTGTTGGCTTTTATTTACTTTACAGCTCGATGTCCGTCTCATTCACCGGCGACGCGGAGGACTGGGGCATCACGCTGGCTGAGGCGGCCCGGAACCGGGAGCGGGAATCCCTCACCTCGCCCAAGGCCTCGTTTATGGCCTCCTCCGTGCGCCTCAATGCATCGTCGGCATAGTCGTTGGCTATGCGCCGAAGCTCGTTGGACTTGGACTCGGCGGCGGAGATTATCTCGTTGGCCCGTATCTTGGCGGCCCTGACTACCTCCTCCTGGTCCACAAGCTGTCTTGCCCTCTGCTCGGCCACCTTGCGCATGGACTCGGCCTCGCGCTTGGCGTTGTTCACATACTCCGTGCGGGAGGCCACCAGCCTCTTGGCCTCGGCCAGCTCGCCGGGGAGCTGTGCCTTGATCTCGTCAAGGAGATCCAGCACCTTGTCCCTCTCGATGACGCACTTCTCCGCCCCCAGGGGCAGTCCCCAGGCGTCGGTGATCATCGAGTACAGCATGTCTATGAGCTCCTGAACGTCGTTTCCCATTTTCATTTTCCTTTCTTATATATGTAGGTTCTTTATCCCGTGGTCAGTTTTTTGATAACCTTCTCAGCACGTCGGCCGTTATCTCCCTTGGCACCACCTTTGATATGTCCGCGTTGTAGGTGGCCATCTCCCTTGCGATGGTGGAAGATAAATATGTATACTTCTCGTCCGCCGTGAGAAACACCGTCTCTATCTCCGGGGCCAGCTTCTTATTTAGAAGCGCTATCTGAAACTCCATCTCAAAGTCAGACACGGCCCTCAGGCCCTTTATTATGAACCCGGCCTCCTGCTCTCTTGCGAAATCCACCAAGAGCCCGTCGCAGGTGGCCACGTCAACGTTGCCGTACTTTCCCGTGACACGCCGCACAAAGTCCGCCCGCTCCTGAAGCGTAAAAGTGGGCCTCTTGGCGGAGTTGACCGCCACGCAGACCACCACCCTGTCAAATATCCGGGAGGCTCTCTTTATAATATTCAAATGCCCCAATGTTATTGGGTCAAAGGATCCGGGGTATACCGCTGTCTTCATGGTCAAATCCTCGTAAACGTCGTAAGCTTTATCCTGCCATAGCCGTACTCACGGGCTGTAAATCTGTCCTCCGGGAGCTTCAGCAACTCCTTTTCCCGTGGGCTTTCACAAATCATTATACCATTTTTATTCAATATGTCAAACCCTCCGAGAATTTTTATCGCTTTTTCCAATAGATCCGTGGCGTAGGGCGGGTCAAGGAACACAAGGTCGAAGCCCTCCGCCGACTCAAGATAGGCTATGGAGTCGTATTTCAGCACCTTCGCCGCCGCCTCAAGCCCCGTGGCCCTCAGATTTTCCCGCACTATTTTCAGCGCCTCCGGGCTCCTGTCCACGAACACGCACTCCGAGGCCCCGCGACTGAGCGCCTCTATCCCCAGCTGTCCCGTGCCGGCGAAAAGGTCCAGCACCCTTGCCCCCGGTACGGAGAACTGGACTATGTTGAACATAGCCTCCTTCACCTTGTCCGTCGTGGGCCGAATGTCGTAATTTTCCGGCTCCCGGAGCCTCCTGCCCCTGGCCGATCCCGTTATGACTCTCATTTTTCTTCCCCTTCGTGGAAATTGTCGTATACCGCCTTGGCCGCGTTTTTCGGTATGACGGTGGAAAGCTCCTCCAAGCTCGCGCTCTCGATTGCATTCACGCTCTTAAAGTGCCGCAGAAGCTCCGCCTTTCGCTTCTCCCCCACTCCCTCAATGCCGTCGAGCCGGGACTTCTTCACCCGCTTTGACCTTAAGGAGCGGTGGTACTCAATGGCGAACCTGTGCGTCTCCTCCTGTATGTTCCCAATGAACGCGAAAGCCGCCGGGTTTGCCTGTATGCCTATCTCCCGGCCCTCCGGCGTCACAAGGGCCCTTGTGCGGTGCCTGTCGTCCTTGACCATGCCGAACACCGGCACGTGTACCCCGGTACTCTCCATGGCCTCCCGTGCCGCCTCGGCGTGCCTGTCCCCGCCGTCTATGAGCAGCAGGTCCGGAAGCTCCGAAAAGCTCTCGTCGCCCTTCGCGTATCTTACGAACCTCCTCCCCACGGCCTCACGCATGGAGCCGTAGTCGTCCTGCCCCTCTATTGTTTTCATCTTGAATTTTTTATATTCGCTCTTTTTCGGCTTCCCGTCCACGAACACCACCATGGAGGCCACCACGTCGTCAGCCCCCGTGTTTGAAATATCGAAGCTCTCCACTCTTTTCGGGATATTCTCAAGCCCCAGCGCCCCCATGAGCCACTGGGCCGTCTTTGAGACCCTCTCGGTGGCGGTGGTGTTCCGCTCCACCTCCTCCTTGGCGTTGACCCCGGCGGCCAGTATAAACTGCCTGTACATTCCCCTCTGTGGCGTGGTCACATTGACCGCGTGGCCCGCCTTCTCAGTCAAAAACCTTGAAAGCTCCTCCATATCCTCCGTCTCCACGGGCAGGAGCACCCGCGAGGGTATGAGCTCCGCGTCCATATAGTACTGCCTCACAAGGAGCGACACCGACTCCGCCACGTCCCCCATGGGGTCCTCAAAAAGCTCGCAGTCCTTGGCTAAAAGCTGTCCCTGAACATAGTGGAGCACCGCGAAGGCCGACTTGGCCTCCCCCTCGAAAAATCCCACGGCGTCCGTATCGGAAGCCCCCTTGTTGAGAACCGTCTGACGCGTCTCCAATAGCTCCAGCGCCTTCACCGTGTCCCGGAGCTTCGCGGCCTCCTCGAACCTGAGCTCCTCCGCCGCCTTTGTCATCTTCTCCGTAAGCTCCGCCGTCAGCTCCCGGCCCCGGCCCTTGAGCACCATGACCGCCTCCGCCACGCGGGCCTTGTAGTCCTCCTCCGCCGGCACTCCCCGGCACCAGGCGTCGCACACGCCCATGTGGTGGTTAAGGCATGGCCGCTCACGGCCTATATCCCTCGGAAACCTCCGGGTGCAGGTGGGGAGCTTCAGCGCCTTCAACAATAGCTCCAGCGCCGTCTTCGTGTTCCCGCGGGAGCCGAAGGGCCCATAATACTCCGCCCCGTCCTTCCCCCTCCGGGAGGCTATGGAGAAGCGCGGATAGGGGCTTTTTATGTCCAGCCTTATAAAGGGATACCCCTTGTCGTCCTTTAAAAGTATGTTGTACTTTGGCTTATAGTGCTTTATGAGGGAGTTTTCCAGCACCAGCGCCTCAAACTCCGACTTTGCGATTATGACCTCAAAGTCGTCGATGTTGGAGATCATGGCCTCGGTCTTAAGGTTGTGAGAGCCGTGGAAATAGGAGCTCACCCTGTTTTTCAGCGCCTTGGCCTTCCCCACATAAATAACCGTCCCGTCAGCGGCGTGCATGATATAACACCCCGGTTTGAGCGGCAGCGCCCCCGCCTTCTCCCTCAATTCATCAAGCTTCCTGTTCATTCCACACCTCTTTCCCCTCGTCCTTGCGCGCTCTGATGTCCGCTGACAAGCTCCAACTAAGCGTACCCTAAATCAAATATTTTTCGCAAGGACATGCGCCTTGCGAAAAATACCTTTTGTCACGCAAGTGTGCCGCTTGCGGCGCGCGCGGCGTGACGGCAGGAAAAATTTGCGAATAGGTCCGCAGACCTTTTCGCGAATTTTTCCGCACGTTCCCCTTTGTCAGCAAAGGCCCCATGGGCCTTTGCTGACATTTAAAGCGGCCTGTTTCATTTTTTGAAACAGGCCGCTTTTATATGCGCATTAAATTACTCGGCGAAGTCGTGGGAGATGAGCTCGCACAGCGTCTCAACGGCACGCTCCTCGTCCTCGCCATCGGCGGAGATGGAGACGGACATGCCCTTGATTATCCCCAGAGACAGGACGCCCAGAAGGCTCTTGGCGTTGACGCGCCGCTCCTCCTTCTCTATCCAGACCTGGCACTTGAACTCGTTGGCTTTCTGGGTGAAAAACGTCGCGGGCCTCGCGCGGAGTCCGACCTGATTTTTGACCTCTACTGTTTTAGCAAACATGTATGCCCCTCCTTATTAAAGTGCGTGTAGCCGACGCTTGAGCTTTGTTAGAATAAAAATATTTTACCAAAGCGCGCCCCGCCCGTCAATAAATAATAGTGTTGAATATTGAAGATAATTTCGTGAGGTTTAGCGTCATTTTGACAAATATGTCACATTTACTACAAATCCTCCTACTTTATCTCCACGATCGTCACGCCGCTCTCGCCCTCGCCGTACCGGCCCAGACGGTAGCTTTTCACCTGCTTTGACCGCTTTAAGCAATCGTGTACGGCCTTGCGCAGCACTCCCGTACCCTTGCCGTGTATGACGGTCACCGTGTTCATGTGTCGCATCTGCGCCCCGTCTATGAACCTCTCTAAGAGCGCCACCGTCTCGTCCGCCGTCATGCCCCGGACGTCGAGCTCCGATTTGGCGCTCTCGGTCGACATTGGCACCGACACCTGAGCCGGCTTTACCTTGACCTTCTCCTGCTCCACCACCCGGACCTCGCTCTGCTTGGCGGTGACCTTCATTATCCCCGCCTGGAGGCTCAGCGTCCCGTCGGGATTCACCTCCAACACCGTGGCCTTGGAGCCTATGGATATTATCTCCACCGTGTCGCCCTTCACCGCCGGCCTTGTGGGCTTTCGCTCAATGGGGGCCTCCCGCTCCGGCGTGACTTTGGCCTCCGCCTCGTTAAGCCCCTGGCGGAGCTTCGTTCTGGCCTCGTTGAGCCTCTGCCAGTCAGCGTCCGTCGCCGCCTCCCGGCGCATTCTGTCTATCTCCCGGAATGCCTCGTCCGCGGCCCTTTTGGCGTCCTCAAGTATCCTCTCGGCCTCGCCTCTGGCGTTCTTTGTAAATTTAAGTCTCTCCTCCTCGGCCCTTTTCCGCTCCTTCTCCGCCGCGTCCAGATCCTCCCTGGCCCGTCTCAGCGTCTCCTCCGTCCGGGCCCTGTGCTCCTCCGCGTCCCGGCGGTTCTCCTCAAGCTTCGTCAGGGCCTCCTCAAAGTCCACGTCCCCCTTGTCCATTCTGCGCCTTGCGTCCTCTATTATGTGCTCCGGCAGCCCCAGCCTCTCGGATATGGCAAAGGCGTTGGACTTTCCCGGTATGCCCATCAAGAGCCGGTAGGTGGGCTTTAAGGTCTTAACGTCAAACTCGCAGGAGGCGTTCATAACGCCCCTCTCCGTCATGGCGTATATCTTCAGCTCCGCATAGTGGGTGGTGGCCGCGATGCGGGCCCCCACGGACCGGGCGTACTCTATTATGGCCACGGCCAGCGCCGCGCCCTCCGCCGGGTCCGTCCCCGCGCCCAGCTCGTCAAAGAGCACCAGCGACCCCTCGCCGCACTCGGAGAGTATCCCCACGATGTTCGTCATGTGGGAGGAAAAGGTACTGAGGGACTGCTCTATGGACTGCTCGTCGCCGATGTCCGCCAGAATTTTGTCAAAAAGCGGCACCCGGCTCTCGTCCCCCGCCGGTATGTGCAGGCCGCACTGGGCCATGAGGCATATGAGCCCCAAGGTCTTTATGCTCACCGTCTTGCCCCCGGTGTTGGGCCCCGTTATGACCAGCGTGTCAAAGTCCCCGCCAAGCTCGATGTCAATGGGCACCGCCTCGGACTTTTTAAGAAGCGGGTGTCTTGCCTTTTTCAGCACTATCTCGTCCTTATCCGAAAGCTCCGGCGCCACGCACTCAAGGTCATAGCTCAGCTTCGCCTTGGCAAAGACGAGGTCGAGCTGGGTGAGCAGGTTGTAGTCCAAAATTATGCTCTCGGAAAAATCCGCCGCCTCGGCGGACATCTCCCTGAGTATCCGCTCTATCTCCCGCTCCTCACGGGCCAGAAGCTCCCGGATCTCGTTATTCGCCTTCACCGCGCTCATGGGCTCGATGAACAGCGTGGCCCCGGAGGAGCTCACGTCGTGGGTGAGCCCCGGCACGGCCCCCTTGTGCTCGGCCTTCACCGGCACCACGTACCGGCCGTTTTTCATTGTTATTATGGGCTCCTGGAGGGCCTTTTGATAGGTCGGGGAGGTTATTATCTTCTGAAGCGCCTCCCTCACCCGGCTCCCCGCCACACGCATGGCCCTTCTTATATCCGCAAGCTCCGACGAGGCGGAGTCGGCAAGCTCGTTTTCACCTATTATGGAGTTCGTTATCTTCTCCTCTAAATACTTGTTTGCGTGCAGGGAGGAAAATAGATACCCGATACTCCTCGCCCCGCTCTCGTCCCCGGAGGCGTAGGCTATGGCGCTCCTTGCCTCCCTCAGGACATGGGCGATGTCCATAAGCTCCCTTGTGTTGAGCATTCCCCCGGCGTCGGCCCTCTTTAAGCTGTCGCGAATGTCCTTCACCCCGGAAAATGACGGCGACGAGTAGAGCACCATCATCTCCTTAGCGTCCGTCGTCTCCTGAAGTCTCCGCTCCGCCTCGGCCCTGTCCGACGTAGGCGCCAGAGCCCTCGCGGCCTCCTTGGCCCCGTCGCTCACCGCCTCCGCCGCCAGCATCTCAAGCACCGCCGGCAGCTCCAATATCCCCTGCGACTTCTCATAAAGCGTCATCATCTCACCCCCTGATCATATTTCCCCCATAATACCATATATCCTCCCCCATTTCAAGCACATAAAAACCCTCCGCGAAACCGCGGAGGGGCAAAATATTATGTCTACCCATTGACGATGCCGAAAAAAGGCGGTATAATGTCTATAACCGCGCCCAAGGGGCATGAAAACGAGCGCGGCCGGGAGCCTGCCAAGACGGTAGGCGGTGCGTTCCTCCGGTATTTTCGGAGGAAGCTTCTTGCCTCCTCCGCTAAAAGGGAGGAGGTGGTTGCGTGGAGCTTACGTTGAACGAGCTTTTCCAGTTCGTCCTTGTGGTCATCGCGATCATAAAGCTGGTACTGTACATAGTCGACAGAAATCAGCCAAAAAAGAAGTAACCGCCACGGCGTCCAAAGCGAGCGGTTACTTCTATTAACCAATCCGGAGGAACCACCGTCTACCGGCATTCTCCCCTTGTGCCCCCTATTATAGCACCCTCGCCCCTCCCTTGTCAAGTCATTTTAATTTGCTTTCAAGCAGCACCCCTCCGCCATACGCTGACGGAGGGGGATTTTCATTTGTCCATTCTTATCAATTTCTTGACCCGCTTATACAGCGGAAGCGTGATCACCGACACGGCCACGGCTTTTATGAGATTGAAGGGCGCCACGCAAAGGGCGGCCATGGTGTAGACGGAGTTGACGCTGGCGTTTATGGCATGCGCCGCGTCGATTATGGCCTCTATGGGCATGTGATAGAGGGCGGCGAAGGCCGGTATGAGGTAGAAGGCGTTGAACAAGCTCCCGAACACCGTCATAATGAGCCCGCCGGATACAAGGGCGATAACGGCCCTCTTGAAGGTGCGCTTGGAATTATAGATTATAGCCGCCGGCAGCACCATGGAGCACCCCACGGCGAAGTTGGCAAAATCTCCCACGAAGGCCGTTGTGGTCCCCTTCAGGAGGAGCTTTATCACCACCTTCAGAAATTCACACACCACCCCCGCTGTGGGGCCCATGGAGAAGGCGCAGATGAGCACCGGTATCTCCGAAAAGTCCAGCTTGTAGAAGTTCGGCGCGATGAATACCAGAGACACCTCCAGCAGCATCAGCACCCCGGCAAGCGCCGCGAACATGCCCATGTAGGCCACGTAGCGGGCGGGCTCTAATTTCCGCCGCTCCTTCACCAAAAACCGCTCGGCCAGCCACGCCACGGCCACAAGGCCCGCGAAGATGGCCACGCACACGAGGACGAAGGACAGGTTTTCTTTCAGTGTTTGCATAGATAAGACCCCTTTACATGAAAAATGCGCCTGAACGGACCGTTCAGGCGCGTTACGCGCAAGGGGAGTGTAGCAATCGTACATCTTCTCTCATCCAGACTTTACTGTCGGTACCGGAATCACACCGGTTCAGCTAAACGCTCGCGGACTTTCACCGCCGGTCGGGAATCTCACCCTGCCCTGAAGACTTTCCGTTCAAGTTATAGTGCCATTATACGCCGGCGGCATTTGATTTGCAATACATATCAGCAATTTATTTTTCACCTTTACGTGAAATGACCAATTTCATCATTTGACCTGTGTATCATTATGGTAAACCATTCAGGTTATATTGCACGCAAAGGGGAGTTTGATTTGAAAGAGAACGTAAAGGACGCACCGTCAAAGCTTGACCGGGTGAAGTTAGCTGAGTACGCCGCGAGGTTCACCATGTCGGCCATGCTGGGGAGCGTCAGGATATTCGGGAGCTTCTCTCCCTTCGGGCCGGCGTTTCTTGGCGCCGCTCCCAAGGGGGCGGCGGGAGCGGTGACGCTGGCCGGGGCGCTCATTGGCGCTCTTGTCTCCGGCGGTGTCGCCACAAGCGTCAAATACATAGCCGCCGCTATACTTATCTGGTCCACTATACACTTTTTCGCCGACTCCTGCCCGGACTGGTTCCCCATGGCGGTCGTATTCGGCGTGATGGCCGTGGTCGGCGCCGTATTCGCCTGGGACACGGGTTGGGAGCTTCGGGCCACCTGCCTTTGGGTGGTGGAGACCTTTATGGCCGGGGGCTTCGTCTATTTTTACGCCTCCGCCCTCGCCCCCATCGACGGCCCCGCGCAGACCGAGGCCAGGGCCGCCCAGACGGCGAGCCTTACGATACTGGCGGCCACGCTCTTAATGTCCCTGTCCCCCTTGGAGCTTTTCGGCGTACTGTCCATCGGCCGGTGCGCCGCGGTGGTGGCGGTGCTCTTTGTGACCTACCGTGGCAGCATGGGCATGGGCTGTGTCTGCGGCGCGGTGCTGGGGGCGGCCATGGACCTTGCCCAGGGTGGACTTCCCTTTTTCACCATGAGCTACGCCTTTTCCGCCGTGATAGCCGGTATCTTCTCAAGGTCCGGGCGGCTCCCGTTCCTCTTAGGCTATTTTGCCGGGTCGTCCCTGTCCGTACTCTGGTACTGGGGCGGCCACCGGTGGCTGATGGCCCTCTATGAGACCTTCGCCGCCCTTGTGATCTTCGCCCTCCTGCCGGAGGAGGCCATGACGAAGGCTGCCGTATTTCTGCCCCGGTCCGTCCATGGCTACGGCTTTTTGAAGGCCCGCGAGTACACCCGTGACCGTGTGGACATGTGCGCCCAGGCATTTAAAAAGCTCTACGATACCGTCCGTGAGTCCGCCGGGGCCGCCGATAACGACAGCGTCGACGTCATATTCGACCGCGCCGCCGAGGCCGTGTGCCGCTCCTGCCCCCACTCGGCCCGGTGCTGGCAGGAGAAATACGTGGATACGGTGGACGTGATGAACGGCCTTACGCCCGTCCTCGCCTCCCGCGGGACGGCGGAGCTCTCGGACCTTCCGGAGCACTTCATAAAAAGCTGTGACCGGTCAGAGCGCCTCGTCTCCGCCATAAACGCCGAGGCCCGGACCGTCCTCACAAGGCGGCAGTACCGTGCCCGGCTCCGGGAGAGCCGCGACGCGGCCTTCGCCCAGTATGAGCACGTATCGAAGCTTCTAAGCTCCCTCTCCCGTGAACTCGGAAGCGAGATGACCGTTGAGACCGCCCTTGAGCGCAAGCTCCAGAAATATCTTCGCGGTATGGCCATAAGCTCCTCCGTGGCGGTGTTCCGCGTCCGCGGCGGGCGGCTCCGGGCGGAGATAAGCTCCAACAGCCTTGGACTATTAAAGCGCGACGAGCTGTGGCTGGACAAGCTCTCCCAAGTCCTTGGCGTGCGGCTGTGTACCGGCGACGGGGACTTAAGCTCCGGCGCGCTGGTGCTCCTTGAGGCCGAGCCGTTGGCGCTGCGCGTGGGCGAGGCCAACGCGAAAAAATCCGGCGAGACGGTGTCCGGGGACAGAAGCATGTGCTTTCGCACCGACGAGGGTATGCTCTACGTGATTTTGTCCGACGGCATGGGCTCCGGCCCTGAGGCCGCACGTATGTCCGGCGCGGCCCTCAATATCCTTGAGCGCTTCCTCAGGGCCGGCGTCACGCCGGAGCTGGCGCTCAGTATACTCTCCGACCTCTACCTCCTCCGGGGCGGCGACGGCCTTGAGTGCGCCACAGTGGACCTTTTGCGCGTCAACATGTTCACCGGCGAGGCCTGCCTCTATAAATGCGGCGCGGCCCCGTCCTACGTAAAGCGCGGCAAGGGCGTAAAGCGCTACGCCTCCCCCGGCGTGAACCTCCGGGGCGGGACGAAAAAGCTCGGCTCAAAGCTCACCCTCTCCCCCGGAACCTTGGCCGTAATGGCCTCCGACGGCCTCACCGCCGGCCCCGACGACAGATGGCTTCGCGACGCGCTTGCCGAGCTCGACGCCTCCGACCCCGGCGCTCTCGCCCGTGAGCTCATCTCAAAGGCCCGTGAGCGCGTCGGCGACGAGGACGACATGACCGTCATAGCCGTCGCCTGCGAGGAGAGGGAATAATGCCGATATAATACAAATTTAAGATGAGACGCCCCCTTTTTGACAAAGGCCTTTGTCAAAAGTAAAATATGCCCTTTTCGTGTATATCCTTCCACCGAACGGGAAAAGCTTTCATATAGAGGTGATTTGATGGTAAAGGGTATATCGCGGCGTGTGGTGCTCATAAAATCGCCGGATCCGAAAATATTTGACGAGGCCATATTTCTTGTCCGTGAGGAGACCGCCAAAAAGCCGGGGGTGACCTACGAGCAGATACTTCACGAGGCCGCCGACGTGGCGGAGGCTTTTGTAAAAAACAAGTTCTCCCCCGTCCGCCGCGCCGCCCTCCCCCGCTGGGTCTGGGCCGGTATCGGCGCGCTGGCGGTGGGGCTTTTGTGGCTTGCCACCGTGATTTTCTGACAAAAAATATCGGTTGGGGGTGGTATTCCACCCCCAACCTCTTGTAATCCGGGGAAAAAGCTGATACAATATATATTAAGGGCTGTATGGCCCGTGATGACAGACGTGAGAGTTTTTTACATACATAAGGTGAAGCTATGAAAAAAATACTTTTAGTCTTCGGCACCCGCCCGGAGGCAATAAAGATGTGCCCGCTGGTAAATGAGCTCAAGTCCCGCCACGGCGTGGAGACCTTAGTGTGCGTCACCGGCCAGCACCGGGAGATGCTCCGGCAGGTGCTGGACGCCTTCGGTGTGGAGCCGGACTACGATCTGGAGGTCATGAGCCCCGGCCAGACGCTTTTTGACGTGACGGGCCGGGTCCTCACCGGCATGAAAAAGGTGCTGGAGGAGGTAAGACCCGACGTGGTGCTGGTCCACGGCGACACAACCACCACCTTCGCCTCGGCTCTGGCCTGCTTTTACCTCAATATCCCCGTGGGCCACGTGGAGGCCGGTCTTCGGACCTACAACGTCCGCGCCCCCTACCCGGAGGAATTTAACCGCCAGGCCGTGGGCTCCATAGCCGACTACAACTTCGCCCCCACCGCCCTGGCCCGCGACAACCTCCTCCGTGAGGGCAAGCTGCCCCAGTCCATCTACGTAACCGGCAACACGGCCATCGACGCCCTCGGCACCACGGTGGTCAGCGACTTTGAGCACCCGGAGCTCAGCTGGGCCCAAGGCTCCCGGCTCGTTATCCTCACCGCCCACCGGAGGGAGAATTGGGGCGAGCCCCTTCACCACATCTTCCGGGCCGTCCGGCGGGTGGTGGAGGAGTTTCCCGACGTGAAGGTCCTCTACCCTATCCACCTAAACCCCCTCGTCCGTCAGGCCGCCGAGGAGGAGCTGGCCGGTTGCGACAGGGTCCGGATAATCGAGCCGCTGGACGTGATAGCATTTCACAACTTCCTGGCCCGCTCCTACATGATACTCACCGACTCCGGCGGCATACAGGAGGAGGCCCCCAGCCTCGGAAAGCCGGTTTTGGTCCTCCGTGACGTGACGGAGCGCCCTGAGGGCGTGAAGGCCGGCACCCTTCGGGTAATCGGCACCCGCGAGGACGTCATCTACGACGAATTTCGTACCCTCCTCACCGACGAGAAGCGCTACAACGACATGTCCCGCGCCCAGAACCCCTACGGCGACGGCCTGGCCTCCCACCGGATAGCCGATATTCTCACCAAGGGCCGCACCACCGTGTGACGTAAACCTGTAAAGCATAAGCCCCCTCTTAAGTCCGTTATACTCCCCCTCACTTTGGGGGTGCATGGCGGGCTTAAGAAGGGGCCTGTTTTTTATTTGAAAAATCACCTTGGGAACATATCCACCGCCACGGGAGTATAGAAAAGCCCGGCGACCTCGTCAGGCGCGCGCGTCTTGCCCAGTATCCACATGAGCTTGGCTATGACCGACTCGGTGGTCATGTCGTAGGCCTCCATCACGCCGAGCTCCCGCTTTAAGCGGTTGCCAACGTGGTAGACCACCAGATCCGAGCCCTCGTTCTCCACCTGAGTGGTGAGGACCGCTATCTTCCCCTTTGCCCGCCACGTGCCGATGCAGTCATAAAATCCCCCGGCCTCAGGAAGTCCCCCCACGCCGAAGCTCTCTATGACCACCGCATCGTTGCGCTCAAAAAGGAAGTCCAGCGCCTCCCGGCCGGCGCCGGGAATTAGCTTCAAAAGCGCCACCTTCGTGTCGAGCCGCGTTGAAAACTCCGGCCTTAAGGCGCACTCCTGGCGGATAAACCTCAGCACCTCCCCGTCCCTTATGACGCCCAGCTCCGGGTAATTTATGCTGGAAAAGGCGGAGAAGCTCTTGGATCTTGTCTTCTTCGCTCTCGTGCCCAATATGACCTTGTGGTCAAATACTATTGACACCCCCGGCATATCCGACGAGGCGCACAAAAAAGCGTCCTCCAAGTTCATCATGGAGTCCGTGGAATCCACCCCGATGGGCTTCTGTGCCCCGGTGAGCACTATGGGCTTGGGGCTCCCCTTCACCATGTAGCTCAGTGCCGCCGCCGTGTAGGCCAACGTGTCCGTGCCGTGGGTTATGACAAAGCCGTCGTAGTTTGCGTAATTCTTTTCTATGCACTTGGCTATCATGACCCAGTGCTCCGGCCTTATGTTTGTGCTGTCAAGGGCCAGAAGCTCCACGGTGTCCACCTTATGCTCCCGGCCCACCTTCGGCGTCCGGCTCAGCAATCCCTCCGCCGAGATCCCCGGCGCCAGCCCCTCCCCCGTGTCCTCGGAGGCTATGGTCCCGCCGGTGGCTATAAGCAATATCCTTTTCACGTCTCTCTCCCCCTCCGCCCTTCACCGTTAAGCATCTCATCGAGGACCGGCCGGCCCACGATATACGGCCCCCTGCACTCCTCAAGCAGAGCTTTATAAAACGCCTCCGCCGCTTTTTTCCGCGTCGCGGCAAGCTCCCTTCCCCTTTTAGTGTAAAACCCGTCGTACAGCCTCTCCATCTTGAATTTATACTCGTGGAAAAAGGAATTGACCGTGTCCCCAGCCCCGTCGGAGGGTATGCCGTCAGGGCCCATGTTATATAATGGGTCCCCAACCTGTCCTTTGTAGTTGAGGGTCCTTGCTATCCCCATGGTCCCCACCGCGTCCAGTTTGTCCGCGTCAAAGAGGATCTTCGCCTCCGTGCTCTCCGGGGGCCTTGCCTTTCTGAAGCGGTGGGTCAGCACGCAGTCTCTGACGTGGGCAGCAAAGCCCTCCGCAAACCCGTGGCCCATCAGGAAATCATAGGCCTTTTCCGCCCCCACCTCGGCGTGGCATACCGTTGGATTGGCAAACTGCTCACGCCTTCCCACGTCGTGTAGAAGGCAGGCGGCGACGAGCACGTCAAGGTCCACGCCCTTTTCATATGACGCGATGTCCACGGCGTTATATAGCACCCTGTATATATGCTCCCTGTCGTGGGCCGCGTCGTCCATCTGGCTTTGCATATACTCATTTAAAAGCCCGTATGTCTCTCTCGTCACCCGCTGTCGCCTCCTTTTTTGCCATTGTACCAAATTTCGCTGAAAAATGGTAGTCCCGCGCAAAAAAATAATGACTTTTCCCAGCGGACGTGGTAAAGTTTAAGCATAAAAATCCGTGAGGTGACCGTAAAATGGAGCTAAACGCCAAAAAAACAGCCGAAGCGATCTACGAAAAGGCCCTCGCCAGCGTAAAACGCAACGGCGACAAAATCCCCTACATCGCCGAAAACGGCGTATTTGACGACAGGACCGACGACATCTGCTGGTGGACCAACGGCTTCTGGGCCGGTATGCTCTGGCAGCTCTGGGGCTACCGGGCCGACCCGGCCCTTATGGAGACCGCAAGGAGCATCGAGCGCAAGCTCGACAAAAATTTCCTCATGGCCTCCGGCATGGACCACGACAGCGGTTTTAAATGGCTCCTGACCTCCGGGGCCAGCCTGCGCCTCACCGGCGATTTATCCTCCAGAAACCGCCTCATTCTGGCAAGCGCCGACCTTGCGGGGCGCTTCAATCCCAACGGCCGCTTTATCCGCGCGTGGAACGACTCCGGCGACGGGTCCATGTCCGGCCTTGCCATCATCGACTGCCTCATGAATCTGCCACTCCTATACTGGGCAAGCGAGAACCTCCACGACCCCCGCTTTCGCGCCGTCGCCCACGCCCACGCCAAAACGGCCCTCCGGGCCTTTTTGCGGCCCGACGGCTCGGTAAACCACATCGTCGTATTTGACCCGGAGACCGGCGCAGTCCTCGACGCCCCCGGCGGTCAGGGCATTTCCCCAGGCTCGGCCTGGGCCCGCGGCCAGAGCTGGGCGATCTACGGCTTTACCCTCTCCTATATCCACACCGGCGATGCGGAGCTCTTGGCGGCGGCAAAAAAATGCGCCGACTACTTCATATCCAAGCTCCCGCCCTCCTTCCTCGTCCCCTCGGACTTCCTCCAGCCGCCGGAGTCGGAGCTTGAGGACGACTCCGCCGCCGCCTGCGCCGCCTGCGGCCTCATTGAGCTCAGCCGCATAACAGGCGAGGAGCGCTACCTCTCGGCGGCAAAACGCCTCCTGCTGGCCCTTTTGGAGGACCGCTGTGACATGGACCCCTCCCGTGACGGTATCCTCACCCACTGCACCGTCGCCTACCACGACCGCCGCCACAACCACAACCTCATCTACGGCGACTACTTCCTCACCGAGGCCATACTGACCCTCTGCAACGCCTCCACCTTCCTCTGGTAACCCCTCGCCCCCAACCACCCCACCGCACTCCCAACAAAACGCAAAATATGCCCCTCCCTTGGGAGGGGTGGCCGAGCGCAGCAGGCCTAAGTGGGCCGAATATCCGCCCCACAAAAAGGTTGCGCCTTTCGGCGCTTATTCCAAAGCGGGAGGGTTTAGAACCCTCCCCTACGCCATCTATGGAAAATCCCCCGTTCACCCCGTAGGGGCGGGTCCCAGACCCGCCCGCTCCCCCCGTCCCGCCCGCAGGCGTCCCTCTCATCAATATTTTTCGCAAGGACACGCGCCTTGCGAAAACCCCTCTTGTTTTGCGGAGTGTGCCATGGGGCCCCCGGCGGGCTGTTGCCCGCTGGGGAGAGGAGGAGCGATGCCAGCGCCTGAGCCCGACCGCAGGGAGGGCGAGGTAAAGCGGCATCAGCGACGACGAGGCCGTGCGCGGAGCAAAACGGCAGAAAAAAGTCACGAATAGGTCCGCAGACCTTTTCGTGACTTTTTTCGCACGTTCCCCCTTGATCACGAAGGCAAAGCCTTCGCGATCAAAATGTATATATCCCGCAATTAATGCTCACCGTGTCCGGGTCCTCGTCCCCGTTCTCACCGTTTCCGTCCTCTCCTCCGATGTAGTACACGTTCTCGGACACCTCCCGGACGGCCTTGATCTGCTCAGCTTCGCAGAGGACCGCGTCGCAGTAATGTACGGCAAGGCCCGTCCTTATCTCCCCGTCGGTGAGCCTCCCGTCCAGCTTCACCGCGTCGCAGTCCAGCACCGTCACAAAGCCGTACCGTGACAGCATCGTCTTGTCCACGACCACCAGGTCCTGCCCTGATATGAGCTCTCCCCGGTAGGTGAACACGTCCTCGCACTCCGGCGCGAGCTTCAAAAAGCTCTCCTCCAGCTCCTCCGGTATCGCGGCTCTCCCCTCCACATACAGGTACTCAAGCTTTGACAGAAGCTCCGCCTCCCGGCGCTCCACCGTCAATCCCCCGTCTATCCACAGCCTGTTTTCCCTTCTCAAAAGGCCCTTCGTCAGCGTCCTGTCGCCGCCCTTGTAGACCACGCCCTCCGGGACGACCGTAAGCTTCCCGTCACCCGAAAGCTCCAAAAGCTCCATGGCCTTCCGGGCGAGCCCTTCGGGCACGACCGCCTTTTCGCAGGCGAAGACCGCGCCGGACTTTATAAGAGCGTCCAGATCCGCCCCCTCGTCGATGATGACCGCGCGCTCCGTAAAGACCTTCTTCCCCGCCCAGCGAAGGCCGGAGACCTTGTCGAGCTTCACGTCGTCATCAGTAAGGACATACCCGTCGGGGTAGACAGTCTCGTTCCCCGTCACATGTACCCTGTTTGCCAAAGACCTTGGGCAGGTGACGCTCCCTATCCCATAAACGGCAGCGTAGCCGTCCAGCGTCTCACCCGCGCCCTCCCTGACCGTCAGGCTCCCCGTCACGATAAGCACCGTCGGCTCCTTCGGCGCCTCCCCCGGCTCGATGGTGAAGCTCCCGGTTTTTATCACCATCTTCACCCCTTCGGGCACGCTTATCACCGATCCCGTGTCGACCTTCACCCCGCTGTTCAGCAGTATCCTGTTGGACGCGGAAGTTACCGCCATGGCTCCGCAGTTTATCCTTATCCCGTCATACCCCACCAGCGTCTCCTCGGTGACGTTGGTGGCGTCGCAGAACCCGCAGTCTATTTTAAGCTGTTTTCTTCCCATTTCGATTCACTCCTCAAAATAATTTTTCCTTATTTTCGCCCTTGCGGACCTTAACCGCGACCTGACCGTGGAGGGCTCCATGCCGAACACGCGCCCCAGCTCTTTGGAGTCGAACCCCGCGAAATACCGAAGGTAGAATAGCTTACGCTCCGTATCCGGGAGCCTTCCTATCTCCGCGAGCACAGCCCCCCGGTCAAAGTCCTCCTCAAAGGGCCTCTCCGGTATCTCCACGTCCACGGTCCTCGCCCTGCGGCGCTGGTCTATGAATATGTTCCTGGCCGTCTTTTTGAGCCACGCCCTTTTGCCCCGGTCGTCCAGTGGCGCGAGGACATTATAATTCGCCATTGCCCGCAAAAAGGCCTCCTGGGCGATGTCCTCCGCCGCCTGTCTCTCCCCGACGAGCCTCTCAGCAAAACCTACGAGCCACAACCAGTATTTTTCATAAAGCTCCGGCGTACTATCACCGTCCTTTTCTCCGCTTTTTTCGAGCGCTCTCACCTAATAGACGTTTTAAAAAGGTCAAGTGTTGATTTAAATTTATCAAAAAACGGGGCCGCCAGCGGCGGCCCCAAAAAGCATCGCAGATTTCGCGTCCGCAGACGCGAATAAGTTTCAATAATTTTTCCGGCGGCATGTACGTCGGAAAAATTCCCGCTCAGGTCCACGGAGTGTACGGGCTTCGCCCGTGCGCGGAGTGGACCGGCAAAATCTCTACTGGATTTGAAGGCCGGAACGGCCTTCAAATCCAAGTCAAGCCTCCGGGCAGTAGATGTGATACGGCTGGCCCTCAATGTAGATAGGCGTGAGCTCTGCCTGAATGAGGGGACGGGCGTAGTTTAAAAACGCCGGGAGCATGTCGGTGTAGGTGTCGTTGACCCACTCTAAGGGGACCTTCTTCTCCAGATTTGCCACCTCGGAAATGGGGTGGAGCTCCGTCAGGCACTGATAGGGCTTGTTGGATACGCGCCTGAGGGCCACCATCTCTCCCGTGTGCCCCTGGAAAGCCGCCTGAGCCGCCGCGCCGCCCACCTGATATGCCTCGGTGATGTCCGTGCGGGAAGTGAGATGCGAGGCGCACCGCTGAAGGGTGGACAGCTCGATGGAACGCGTCTTTGTGTCAAGGTTGCGCTCCACAACTCCCGCCAAGTACCTCGCCGTACCGGTCAGGTTCTTGTGGCCGAAGGCGTCCACGCGTCTGGGGTCGTCGGAGAGCTCGCAGACGTACCTTCCGTCCTCAAGCTTCACGCCCTCGGAAACGGCGATGACGATGCTGGGCTTTGTCTCCTGCATCTTGCGTACCTTCTCCACAAAGCGGTCCACATGGAAGGGCACCTCAGGAAGGCAGATCATGTCCACGCCCTCGCAGTCCTCGCCCCTCGCCAGAGCGGCGGCGGCGGTGAGCCAGCCCGCGTTGCGGCCCATTATCTCAACGATGGTCACGTATTTCGAGCCGTAGACCGTGGCGTCGCGGATTATCTCCTTCATGACCACGGATATGTATTTGGCGGCGGAGCCGTAGCCGGGGGTGTGGTCGGTTACCATCAGGTCGTTGTCGATGGTCTTGGGCACGCCCATGAAGCGTATGTCGGAGCACACATGCTCGCCGTAGTCGGCCAGCTTGCCGATGGTGTCCATGGAGTCGTTGCCGCCGATGTACATGAAATAGCCCACGTCCAGCTCATCTAAAAGCGCCATGAGCTTCTTGTACGGGGCCTCGTCCTCCCGCCAATCCGGGAGCTTGTAGCGGCAGGAGCCCAGGTAGCTTGAGGGTGTGCGCTTTAAAAGCTCTATCTCCAGCCCGGTCTTGAATTTCTGCGAAAGGTCCACATACTTGCCCTGGAGCAGTCCCTCCACCCCGTGGAGCATACCGTATACGTGCTCGACGCCCCTGGCGCGGGAAGCCTCGTACACGCCCGCGAGGGAGGAGTTTATGACCGAAGTGGGACCGCCTGACTGACCTACCATGACGTTCTTACCCATGCTGTTGCCTCCTTGATAATATTTTAATTGATTTTGCCCTAATTCCGTGGGCCGGATTACCCAGTTTTGTATATTATAACAGAATAAATGTAAATAATCAACAACCATTGTTGAAAAAATCCGCAAATTTATGATATTTTGACGTATTTTACATATTTATTGTTTTTCAATAAATTTTTATTGACATTCGCTATTCGCTGTGGTATTATCTCGGTGAAAGGAGCTGAAAAATATGGGACAAAAGGAATTATCCCTTCTTCTCCGGGCGGTCGTCGCCCTTTTGGCGGTATTTTTGGCGTGCGCCATTATCTTCTTCCTGCCGCCGCTTACACGGGAGGTGGAGCTATTTTGCCTCGACCGGGGCATGAGCGGGCTTCTGGCCTCCACTCTCGGCGGGTGCGCCTTCCCCGCCGTCATAGCCCTGTCCGCCGTGCCCTGCTTTGCCGCCCTGTGGTTGGCCTTCGCCATATTCACCGAGATCGGCAAAAACAACAGCTTTTGCGATAAGAACGCCCGCCGCCTGCGTATAATTAGCCGCCTTGCCCTGACGGACACCTTCGTCTACGCCGTGCTTGCGGTGTTCCTCTTTGCCCTGGGCGCGAGGCACCCCTCCATCGTCTTAGTGTTCGTCTCCATCGTCCTTTGCGGCGCGGCTGTCACCGTCTGCGCGGCGGCATTGAGCCACCTTACCCAAAAGGCCGCCGACCTAAAGACCGACAGCGACCTTACCATATGAGGTGACGCCATGATAACCGTAAATTTAGACGTGATGCTGGCAAAGCGCAAGATGTCCCTGACGGAGCTGGCCCAAGCGGTTGACATAACTATCGCTAACCTGTCCATACTGAAGACCGGCAAGGCCAAGGCCGTGCGTTTCTCCACCCTTGACGCCCTCTGCCGGGCCCTCAACTGCCAGCCGGGGGACATATTGGAGTGGAAGGAGGATTAAAATGGACGAAAAGGAAGAAAAGCTCACTCAAGCCTCGGAAGACAGCCTTACACCCGCGCGATCCCTCCCGCCCACGGTCCCCGATCCTCCGAAGCTCGAAAGGGGCGACATTTTGGCCCTCATATTGGCCCTCGCCCTGTCGGCCCTGTGGTTTTACGTGTTCTCCTTTGAAAATCTGCTCCGCGTCCCGGCTTGGGGCACCACCGCCTTTGTGCTCTCGGCCCTTGGAGCTGAGGCCATTTACCTGCGCGGCAGTCTCCGCCCCACAAGATCCGGCGTTTTCCTCACGGTCTCCACCGTCCTGCTCGCCGTGGCCCCCGCCATATTCCCGGACAGAGCCCTCAGAATGCTGGACCTTATGGCCCTCTCCCTCCTCACCCCCGCCTCCGCTCTGGCCCTCGCCGGGAGGGACTTCCCCGCCATGTCCGCCAACCTCATACCTGAGACCCTTCGTCTCTTTATCCCCAATCTCTTTCGCCATATCCCGGTGCCCTTCCGCTCCCTTCGCCGAAAGGGCAGGAGCTTCAACGGCTTCTGGACGGTGGTGCTGACCCTTGTGGTCCTCCTTCCGGTGCT
>CANREY010000004.1 GCA_947629755.1 uncultured Oscillospiraceae bacterium
GACTATGGCGACAGGATATACTCCATTGACCCAGACGGGACGAACCGAAAGGCGGTTCAGAATTTGGAGTTCACGCCAAACGGTGAAACCTCCAAATATCAGAGTCACCCAATCATGCACCGGGGTGTGGTCTATTTCCCGTACTGCGGCGTCCTGTATGCCGCGCCCCTTGGAGGAGACATCGAGGACGCGGAAAAGATATGGGGTACCGAGCTTGAAGACAGCGGAATGACGATAAACACGGGCGCCCCGCGCTATGACCTCTGGGCGGACGGGGACACTGTGTATTTCATGGTGAATCTGGAGCAGAGCGACAGAACGGTCAAGGACACCCTTTTCGCTTATGACACCGCCGAAAAAAGCGTAACTCAGGTCTGGCAGACCCCAAACGCGGACGAGGTAGGCCAGTGGGATACCTCCGGCGTTTCCGTCAGTCAATGGTATGTGATAGGAGGCTATATTTACTTCTATCTTTCCGGCAACGATTTCTGGCGCTCAAGTCTCGCAACCGGCGAGAACGAGCGGCTGGCCGCCGTCAGCGAGAAAACCGCCTCCGGCTCCGCCATCTTCTCAGACGATTATCTTTGCGTCCTTAATGATACCACGAATCCCATCGGCTTTAATAACTATATTGACGGCACCGGCCGCGCCGGTGGGGACACCCTCTACATATACGGTCTGGACGGACAATTTCAAAAGGAGCTGTCCCTGAAGTCACTGTACGAGGACATAGAAAGCCTTAATCATATCCAACTTGCCTTTTGCTCCGATAATGACATCTATTTTGTTGTAGATGCTACCACCATGACCGGCCAAGCAGGCATCGGCTTTACGCATCATAACAACCTGATCCTGTGCTGTGTCAATATCAACACCGGTGAGGTCACGCAGATTTACAACTGGTAATGAGGGTATAACACAACATGAAAACAGCAAAAGCTTAGTCACAAGCGGTGGTAACTCCACGACCTCCAAAGCTCCCGTTACGCACCGGCGTATAACATATTTTTCCTGTAATGGCGCTCTCTATTCCCTGCCCATATTCGGCGACATTGAGGACATCGTAGCCCCGGCCAATAAAAAACCGCCCCATCCGGGGCGGTGTGAATGTATCCCTATTCTTCTGTGTTGTTGTTCGATGTTCCGAATATATAGCCCAATACTGTCATGGCGATCAGTTTAAACGCTTCAAACGCGCTTTCTAAAATGCCGTCGGCGCTCTGCGCGCCAAGAAGACGTTTCACTACCACATCCAGAACGACAAGGACGATCATGGCTATCATCGCAGAAAACAGCACTGTTCTTCCTGTTTTAAATTTAAATGCTGTCAAATTCAGTCTCTCGCCCAAATTGTTATCGACTTTATACTTTGCGACTTCCCCAGTAGTTACTTGTGGCAAAAAAGGCTTATCAACTTCCTCATTTATTTCCGGGACCTCCCGCCCCGGTGATACTTCCTGCCCGCACTGTTCTTTTCCTTCAGTTTCAACGTTAGCCTGTTGTGTCATTCCTCATATCCTCCAAAGTAATAAGGCTGCCTCCGCCTCCTCTAATATATGCCTTGATCCACCCGGAACCTGATCCATGAGTCATCTTGGAGAGCTGTATCCCCGTCAGGTTTTTGTACTTTGCCCACGCAACATCAATGATCCGCATCAATACCGGATTATCGTTTTCACTCACCTTGTAAGACCTGCCATTAGCGTTTTTCGCATAAGAAGTTATAGGTTTGTCCTTGAAGTCCTTAAATTCGCCATAAACGGAGCTCAGCACAGGCCCATACTGCCATACCTCAAACTGTTCGCCGATTGGCATTTGCCCTGTTGCCTTAACATAGTCCCGACACACATAGTAAAGGATTTTCTGGAGCTTCATAGGAGTGATTTTTATACCATCAATTTTTCCACGCTCAAGTATATTGTTGCTTAGATCAGTCGCCAAAGCCTTCATGGTACGTCCCTCCTTTTCACTTTATTCCATGTGTTATTCTTCCCAATTTGATTTTACCACGTCTTTTATCGCGTTGTCAATACATTTTGCACAATATCTTAAGCATCTCATACAATATCTTGAGCTTCTTTGCATATTACAGCACAACATGTGCCTGTCAAGAGCAAATAATCCTAAATCTATCTAACATTGTATATTGCTCTTAAGGCTGTTATATCTATTTCACACTACCCACCCGAAGGTCCCTCAATGTATATCCCCAAACCGAGACGGATGAGCTCCGAAAGTCAAAGCCTCCGGCCAAGACCCATCCATGGCGGGTGAATAATTTATGTATACTCATTTCCCTTGAACATTCTGATCATCTGCACGAGGCAATCTCCGTGTATCCCCGTTTCATCCGAATCTACCGGACGTCTGTCAAATTCACGGAAACCGTGCCGCTCATAAAATTCAATGAGCTTCGGCTTGTCCTCACATTCAAGATATGCGAACCGGCCGCCAATGTCATACTGAATGGCTTTAATTTTGTTGCATGCCATTCCCATAAGCTCATCGCCCGTTATGAGCTTGTTATACCCCATGATAAAATTCTTCCCAAGCTGAGCGATCAGCGGGATCGCCAACTGATAGGATTTTAAATAGTCGTCATATGTAGCGTGCTTCGCCAGCTTTTTTCTTGTTTCTCCCTTGACCGCCTTGGCTGAGACGGTTATAAATTTGTTGGCAAGCGAGAAGTACCCTACAAGGACAGGCTCTTTTTTATAGGACGCGAAAACCAGATGTGTTTGTGCCCATCCCTGCTTCATAAAATCTATGGCCTTGAACCTTAGAAAATCCTGTACGTCAAGGTTAAGAGGGCACGAAAAAGAGGAGAGGATGTTTTTTGCCGCATCCTCTCCGAGGCCGTCCATCAGCGCTCTTACGTTAACGATTTTAAATCCTTCCATCAGCCTTTTCCGAACATCTTCCTCACTTCATCGGCGTTTGCGTCTGAGACGTTTCTACTGTAACTCACCCTGCACCCCGGCTTCGCCGCCGCGTCGTCGAGCGCCCGGACGAGCTTCTTGGCCGATTTGCTATCCTTTATCCGGACAGTCTTATAAATGCTCTTTGTGGCCATGCCCGTTCACTCCTTTTCTTGACGGTGGTGGGCCCCACCGCATTTTTATTATACTATGCCCATTTCAATTTGTAAACATCTCAGAGTAAATCTTTTTGACACTTTTTGAGCCTTTTTGACACTTTATCCCTACATCGCACGCTGATAAAAGCAAAAATCACGTTTACTGTTACAGCTTGAGGATCAAATTAACTGCATGTTTTTACTTAGCATTTTGTGCCTTAAAAAATGCTAACTTCCCCCTCTCCGCCGCTAATTGTCCCCCCAAAAATGAATTGTTTAAAAACCCCAAAGCCCTACGGCCGCAAGGGAAATAAGAAAAACGCCCGGAGAACCGGGCGTTTCGATTTGGTGCGCGAGGCGGGACTTGAACCCGCACGTGCGTAATGCACACTAGAACCTGAATCTAGCGAGTCTGCCAATTCCACCACTCGCGCGTGCTTAAGTATAATACACCAGCGGCGCGCAAGTGTCAAGTGTTTTTTTCAAATTCCCAGCAGCACTCTCGCCACCTGGAAATAGATGAGCAGGCTCAGGGCGTCTACTATGGTGGTTATGAAGGGGCTGGCCATGACGGCGGGGTCGAAGCCGAGCTTCTTTGCCAAAAGAGGGAGCGTACAGCCCACTATCTTGGCGCAGATTATGGTGAAGGCAAGTGTAAGGCAGACCACTAAATTTACCGTGACGGTGATGCTCTGGTTGCCCATTATGAGCACGTCCACAAGCTCTATCTTGGCAAAGCTCACAACAGCCAGCGATATGGCGCACAGCACCGCCACCCTGAGCTCCTTCCATATGACCCTGAAAAAGTCCGAAAACTCAAGGTCCCCCAGTGAGAGAGCGCGTATCACGGTGACGGAGGCCTGGGAGCCGGTGTTGCCGCCGGTGTCCATGAGCATGGGGATAAAGGCCGTCAGGGCCACCCACTTTGCCAGCGCCCCCTCGAAGGAGCTTATTATCATGCCCGTAAATGTGGCCGAGACCATGAGGAGCATGAGCCACGGTATACGGGACTTCCATATCTCAAATGGCGTGAGCTTTAAGTACGGCTTGTCCGTAGGGGTGATGGCGGCCATCTTCTCGATGTCCTCGGTGGTCTCCTCCTCCATGACGTCGATGGCGTCGTCAACGGTGACGATGCCCACGAGCCGCGACTCCTTGTCCACCACCGGCAGGGCCGACATGTCGTACTTGGAGAGGGTGTTGGCCACCTCCTCCTGGTCGTCGGTGGTTGTCACGGATATGGTGTCCGTGCCCATTATATCGGTTATCAGCGTCTCGTCCTCCGCTAAAAGCAGGGACTTTAAGGTGACGTAGCCGATGAGCTTACGGCTGGTGTCCGTCACATAGCAGGTGTATATGGTCTCCTTGTCCACCGCGCCGCGGCGTATGCGCTTTATGGCGTCCTCGGCGGTCATGTTCGGGCGCAGGGACACATACTCCGTAGTCATGATTGACCCGGCGGAGTCCTCCGGGTAATTCAAAAGCTCGTTTATCGTCCGGCGCATCTCAGGGTCCGCGGACTTGAGAATACGCTTTACCACGTTGGCCGGCATCTCCTCGATGAGGTCCACCGCGTCGTCCATGTAGAGCTCGTCCACGACCTCCTTGAGCTCCGCGTCGGAGAAGCCCCGAATGAGAAGCTCCTGCTCGTCCGGGTCCATCTCGATAAAGGTGTCAGCCGCCAGCTCCTTCGGAAGTAGCCGGAACATAAGCGGCAGACGGTTCTCCCCCAGCTCCCCCAGAACGATGGCTATGTCCATGGGCCGCATGGTGACAAATATGTCCCGGAGGGTGGAATATTTCTTGCTCTCAATAAGCGCCTCTATGGTAGAGGCCAGAATCTCGGTGTTTGTTTCCGCCATTTACCTTGCCTCCTTTTATTTTTAAGGTCACGCAAGGCACAGCGACAGCTCATAAGGTGACGCGGCACGGCCCGCCGGTCACGGTACGTTCTCGTCCAACTGTGCCGCCTGTACTGCCAGCGTCCATGCTCTCACCTCACAATTTATGAATTAACGGAAATATTTTGTCCGTCCGCGTCTTAATTTACACCATTTTTGTGTAAACGTCAAGTAAAACTCCCGCTTTTGACGGGAGTTTTTCCTGAATATTCAATTATCCGCCCTGTACATGTCGCCCTGCCCGTCACTTTTTCCTGCCCCGGTGCCTTGGCCTTGAGCGGCGGGGGGCGCGGCGGCATGGGTAGGGGGCGTATTTTTGGGCCTCGGCGAGCTTGACGGTGTTCTCCGCCGACGCGGTCAGGGTGTCGTTATATGTCCAGTACCGCCCGTCGGGCTGGCGGAGTAGCTGGAGGCGTCTTATAAACTGCCCGTGCTCCCGGCAGGTAAATTTGCTGTAATATGTACCGTTCCCGGCGGTGTACCACTCCTGTACCCTCGTAAGCTCCCGGCATTTGGGGCATGTGGCCCTGCGGGAGCCTAAATTGTTAAGGGCCAGGTCCCGCGACTCAAAGGGCCCCAACCGTGTCTGGGTCTTTTTCGGCATCTTGGGCTTCAAAACCGGGTGCAGGTCCCGGTCGGTCACCTCGCAGACGCTCTCCAAAAGTGCCTCCCGGCGTATGTATCCCCCCACAAGGCAGGTGTAGACCGCGTCGTTCAGGGCGTTGTGGAAGACGAATGAGTCGGGCAAACCGCAGTACTCCACGGCCGTATAGAGCTGGAAGCCGTTTGACTGCCAGAGCGTCTTTGAGAAGGCGGACTGTATGTCGTAATATCTCTCCGGGAGCTTCACGTCCACGCCCCAGTATACGCAGTTGCGGCCCAAAATTTTAAAGTCGTCCCTGCCCCACTCTGCAAACTCCGTCTCCTCCCCGCACCAGTCGGAGAAGGCCCTGACGGCCTCAGGGAAGGTGACGGCGCTTTCAAGGGAGCGCTGGAGCTCCGGCAACACCCGCGCACCCGGCGACAGGCGCTTGTGGACACGGGGGCTTATAAAGACGTTGAAGGTATCCAAAATGGGCCCGCCAAGCTTATCTGAGCGGACGGCGCCGATCTGGAGTACCTCCTCCAGCCGCTCGCCGTACATACCGCTGTTAAATTCCAGGTCCAATACTATCATGAATACCCCCAAAGCCGCCGGGCGTCCCGATCACATTTTTGACGCCGCCTCGATGTCCTCTCTTGTCACAAGGGTGAGGTCCCGCTTGTCTATGTCCTCGTCCTTCGCCACCCGGTCGGCCTGGACGCTGACCACGTTTTCAAATACGTTCCTCACGTCTCTGGCGTTGCCGAAGTTGTCGTCCCGCTCCTCGTAGAGCCGAGTGAGGTACTCCTTGGCAAGCTCCTGAGCCTCCACCGTGAGCTCGTATTTATTTTTATCGCACATGGAGACAAATATTTTATAAAGCTCCTCGCCGGTGTAGTCCTCAAAGACGAAGTACCTGTTGAAGCGGGACTCAAGTCCGGGGTTTGAGGAGATGAACTTCTCCATGAGCTCCTCATACCCGGCAACTATGACCACAAGGTCGTCCCGGTTGTCCTCCATGCCCTTCAGGACCGTCTCTATGGCCTCACGGCCGAAGTCATTCTCGCCGGTGTTGGCCGCCAGCGCGTATGCCTCGTCGATAAAGAGCACGCCGCCGATGGCCTTTTTTATGGTCTCCCCCGTCTTTATGGCGGTCTGGCCCACAAAGCCGGCCACAAGGCCGGAGCGGTCCACCTCCACGAGCTGGCCCTTAGAGAGCACGCCTATGGCGTAGTAAAGCTGGGCGATGAGCCTCGCCACCGTGGTCTTGCCCGTGCCGGGGTTGCCCATAAACACAAGGTGCAGGCTCATTGCCGGGGTGGGAAGGCCGTGCTCCTGACGGAGCTTTCGTATTTTCGCAAGGTTGATGAGGCTGCGGACGTTCTTTTTAATGTCCTCAAGACCCACGAGCCCGTCAAGCTCCGCTAAAAGCTTGTCAAGGTCCGGCTTTTCCGGGGACTTCTCGGCCTCGGTCTTGGGCGCGTCGGGCGTGATGGCCCCGCCCTTGGCCTCCATCTCCTTTAAAAGCTTGTCCGCGGCGTTTCTTGCCTCGTCCATGGTGGCCTCAAGCTCGTCTCCGCCCTTTTTCCCCGTTGTGACGGAGCCGCCGGGGCCCGTGAGGGTCACCGTCAGCTCCTTCTGGAGCCTTTTTATATCGTCGAGATATGAGGCGGCTGGCCGGAGGTTATATTTATTAAAGTCGATATTCGTGCCGTAGGTCCCGGACTTTTTCTTCTCCATGGTCTCTCCTTAAAAGTCCGCGTTGCCCACGGTGCGGGGGTGGAGCTCCACGTCCCGAATGTTGGAAACGCCCGTGAGGTACATGACCATACGCTCAAACCCTAAGCCGAAGCCGGAGTGGCGGCACCCGCCGTAGCGGCGAAGGTCCAGATACCACCAGTAGTCCTCCTGACGAAGGCCCAGCTCCGCCATACGGGCGGTCAGCATATCGAGGCGCTCCTCGCGCTGGCTTCCGCCGATTATCTCGCCGATGCCGGGGGCCAGACAATCGGCGGCGGCCACGGTCCTGCCGTCGTCGTTGAGGCGCATGTAGAAGGCCTTTATCTCCTTGGGGTAGTCGGTGACGAACACCGGCCGCTTGTAGACCTGCTCGGTCAAAAATCTCTCGTGCTCGGTCTGAAGGTCCGTGCCCCAGTCCACCTTGTAGTCGAATTTGTCGTTGTGCTTTTTCAGTATCTCCACGGCCTCGGTGTAGGTGACGCGGGCAAAGTCGTTGGACACCACGTTGTGGAGCCGCTCAAGAAGGCCCTTGTCCACGAAGCTGGAGAAGAAGGCCATCTCGTCCGGGCACTTCTCCAAAACGGTGTTGATGATGAACTTCACCATGGCCTCCATGACCTCAAGATCCCCGTCAAGGTCGCAGAAGGCCATCTCAGGCTCTATCATCCAGAACTCCGCGGCGTGGCGCTGGGTGTTGGAATTTTCCGCCCGGAAGGTGGGGCCGAAGGTGTAGACGTTGCCGAAGGCCATGGCGAAATTTTCGGCGTTGAGCTGGCCGGAGACCGTGAGGTTGGCCCGCTTGCCGAAAAAGTCCTGGGACCAGTCCACGCTCCCGTCGGGAAGCCGGGGCGGGTTTGACATATCGAGCGTTGTGACCTCAAACATCTCCCCCGCGCCCTCGCAGTCGGAGCCCGTTATTATGGGCGTGTGGATATAGACGAAGCCCCGCTCCTGAAAGAAGGTGTGTATGGCGTAGGCCGCCACGCTCCTGACCCTGAATACTGCGGAGAAAAGGTTGGTCCGGGGGCGAAGGTGCTGTATGGTGCGAAGATATTCCACGCTGTGGCGCTTTTTCTGGAGGGGGTAGTCCGGCGTGGAGACGCCCTCCACCTCTATTTTCGCGGCCTTGAGCTCCAGCGGCTGTTTGGCGTTGGGAGTGAGCTCCACCGTGCCGGTGACGATAAGGGCCGCGCCCACGTTCTGGGCGGCGATGTCGGCGTAGTTATCGAGCTTCTCCCGCTCCATCACCACCTGAAGGTTTTTAAAGCAGCTTCCGTCGTTGAGCTCCACAAAGCCGAAATTCTTCATGTCCCTGATGGTCCTGGCCCAGCCGCCCACGGTGACGGTTTTTCCGCCGAGAGTTTCGGCATCGGCGAAGATCGTCGCGATTTTTGTAAGTTCCATAAAAATCTATCCTTTCCTGACAACAACATACTGTGTTGAATGTGTGTAACCCGATGTGTAGGCCACGGCCTGATTGCCCGTGTCCCTGGCAAGCCTCCCTATGGCGAAGGCGCATTTGCCGCTCTCGGCAAGGTAGAGGAGCATATCAGGCTCCGCCGTCAAAAACTCCGGCTCCAGCCCCAGCTCGTCGCAGACGGCGTAGGCCGTGTCGATCTCTATGCCGGAGAGGACCCCGTTCTCATCATAAAAGGCGTAGGGGTAAAAGCCCGGCTCCACGCCCACGGTCACCGTGTCCCTGTCGGGGTCTGTGACGTGGAGCGTCTTATCTTCGCTTGCGTAGTTCTCCCTGGCCCAGTCCATGGCCCCGCTGCTCTCGGCCCTGCGGAGTGCGGAATTTAATTTATCCAGCATCTCCTTATTATCCACTGACACCGCGAGCCGGTAGTCGCAGTCTGCGTAGGGCTCATCGAGCCTTGTGACGCTCCCGGACTGCCTCGTCATGCGCCTTGCCGTCCCGGCGTCGGCAAGCACGCAGTCCACCTCGCCGCTCTCAAGTCCTGCGGTCATGGACTTCACCGTCTCGTACCGCCTGACGGTGACGGACCCGGCGAACCTGTCCATATACCCCGCGGACTCCGAAATATTCAGGACCCCCACGGTCTTGCCGTTCATGTCCTCCACCGAGTGGACGTAGTTCGGCGGCACGCTGTGTGAGCACGCGGCAAGGACCAATATCATCATAACGGCCAGCGCGGCCGAAAAAAGCTTTTTCATATTATGTAAACCTACACGCAAAATGATTCCAACGCCCCGGAGCTTGCGCCGATGGGCATAATGTATTATTGTATAATATTTTGTCCGGGTTTACAACAGATTTTTCAAAAATATTTATGCTCACGTATTGGAAAACTGTTTATAAAGTGCTATTATTAAAAAAGCGCGCGAAAATTTAAAACGTATTTTTCAAAAAACTGTTGATTTTAGGGAAGGGGGCCGCGATATGTCAAAGCGCCGCGATATGAAGATAGGCACTCTGAGAAAGCGCGGCTGGACAAATGAGCTTATCTCCGGCCTTCTGCCCAAGCCGCGGGTGGTCACCTCTTACGGCCACACCTTTCGCGTGTGGAAGACCTCCGACGTTTTAGCGGCGGAGGAGACCGAGGAATTTAAAAATAACCGGGTGGAGCACGTCACGCCCAAGAGCGCTGAGAGTACCGTAAGGATCCCCGCCTCTCAGCTTTTTGATGCCTCTTGGGCTTCTGTGGAAAAGGACGGCTCCAACGAGTGGACCTTGGCGGGATTTTACCACGCGGCCATTGTCAGCCGCCTGAGCTCCGCCGAGCCGGACCCGCCCTATTCCAAGGTGAGCTCCTGGCTTGGGAATTTCCTTGCCCTTGAGGGCGGAAAACGCGACGAGCGGCCCTTCGGCCCTCTGCGGGGCCTTACGCGCTCGGCCATCTGGCTTTCAAACCACGCCGGTGAGCCCTACACCCAAAAGGTGCTGGAGCGTTATCCCTATGTGCTCTACGCCGTAAGCTGTCGCTCCATCGCCGAGCTTGGCGAGATGCGCTCCGGCGAGGCCCTTGGCGACATGCTCCGCTCCCCCGGCTTCCCGACAGGTATGCTTTTCAAGGACGGCCTTTCCAAGGTCTGGTCCGTCTGGTATGTGCCCACCGCCATACGCTCAAGCCTTCAGCTGCTTGTGGCATTGAACCCTAAGGACGAGTACCCTGAGGCGCGGGCCATGCGGCGGCACTTCATACTTCACATCGGCGGCACGAACACCGGCAAGACCTACGCCGGCTTTAAAAGGCTCATGCAGGCACCCACCGGCGTGTATTTGGCACCATTGCGTCTTTTGGCGCTGGAGGCCCAGGAGACGCTCCTCGACGCGAGGGTGGACTGCGCCCTGTCCACCGGCGAGGAGGAGGACAGCCGCCCCGGAGACACCCACGTTGCCGCCACGGCTGAGAAGCTGGACATGAAGCGATACTTCGACGTGGCAGTCATTGACGAGTGCCAGATGATCGCCGACCCCCAGCGGGGCTACGCCTGGACGCGGGCCATCTTGGGCGTTCTCGCCCCGGAGGTGCACCTCTGCGCCGCCCCTGAGGCCGAAAATATCCTTATCCGCATAATATCCGGTTGCGGCGACACCTATGAGGTCGTCCGCCACGAGCGCACCACCCCCCTTATCCCCATGAATCGCACGGTCTCACCGGCGAAGGTCATGCCGGGCGACGCGCTCATAACCTTCTCAAAGGTCGGGGTGCTCAGCGTCGCCGACATGCTCCGCTCTCTCGGCAAGGAGCCCGCCATAATCTACGGCGCTCTCCCCTACGCCACCCGCCGCAAGCAGATGGAGGGCTTTCTGAACGGCGACATGGAGTACGTGGTGTCCACCGACGCCATCGGAATGGGCCTCAACCTCCCCATCAGGCGGATAATCTTTATGGAGACGGAGAAATTCGACGGCGTGGAGCGCCGGCCCCTGAAGCCTGAGGAGATAAAGCAGATCGCCGGCAGGGCCGGAAGGCTGGGCATGTACAGCCGGGGCTACGTGGGAGCCACGAAGGACCTTTCTTTCATAAAGGCCGGCCTTGAGGCCACGGTGCCGCCCATAGAAAAGGCCGTGGTGGGCTTTTCCGATCTCGTTTTGCAGGTGGATTTCGACCTTTTGGAGGTCCTGACCCAGTGGAACAAGCTCCCAACCGTGGAGCCCTACGTGAAGCTTGATATTTCGAGATATATAACGATAATATCAAAAATGCGGGAGCTGGGCATCACCTTCTCAAAGGAGGACGAGCTCCGGGCCGCCAATATCCCCTTTGACGAGACGGCCGAGCATTTAAAGGACCTTTTCTTCGACTACCTTCTCAAGTTCCAGCAGGGCCTGCCCATAGAGCAGCCGGCGATGGCCAGCGAGGAGCCCACGCTTTTGGAGCTTGAGCAGTACTATAAGAGGCTGGACCTCTACTATTCCTTCTCCCGGACCTTCGGCCTTGAGGTGGACGAGAACTGGCTTTTTGATATACGCGAGACCGTGGCGGACGAGATAAACGAGATACTTCTCAAGAACCTGCGCGACAATATAAGCTTCTGCGCCAAATGCGGCGCTCCCTTAGGCCCCTACCCCAAGGGCCGCCTGTGCGATAACTGCTACTACCAGTCAAGGCGCATACGGGAAAAACGAAAGGGAAGAAAAAAATGACCGCTTAACTTGCCGGCAAAGGCAGAGCCTTTGCCGGCAAACTAAAATGACCGCCAATAAGCGGTCATTTTTTATCACCACTCGCGCTTTATGTCGGCCTCGGCTATACCGTAGACCTCCATAAATTCCTCCAGATCCTCACGATTCCTTATGAGCATCACGTCGGTGAAATCACGCGTCACCTTGTCCCTGAAGCCGGCCACCTGCTCGCCTGTACATATGCTGGACAGGATCACCGGATATTTCCCCGTCGTGTCCACTCTTGCGGTCAGCAGATGCTTTTTCTTTTTCCCGAACACGGTATCATCTCCTTTTTGTGATAGCCCCTCCCTTTGGGAGGGGTGCCCAAGCGAAGCGACGGGCGGGGTGGGCCGAATTTACCGCCCTTCTGTTCATGCCCACGGACGCGGGCCGGAGCTCACGGTCTTGCATGTCTCAAGGGCTTTTGTGAGCATTTGCCACATATACGCGTCCTCCAGCGCCTCGCGGAGGGGGTAGGGCTCCCGGCCGCCATTTATGTACGCGGCCATGTCGAGAAGGAGCGTTGAGATGGCGTACTCGTCCTGTGCGTTCTCCATGTGGACGAAGGGGTTCCATTTCGCGGCAATCTCCTCAAGCTCCGGCGTCATGAGAGATTCGTACCCCGGCACGGCCCCGGCGCGAAGCTCCAAAAGTTCCGGCTCATGGTCACCGTCCACGTATCTTATCACCGTGTCGTTCCACTCGCCCCGGACGCCCCGGACGTTTATGTGCCGGGCCCTGATGGCCGTGTGGTACTGCACGCCGTCAAAGTCGTAAAAGGCGCTCTTTCCGTTGTCAAAGTCGATGTCCGCCCTGACCCTGCCCCGTTTTTTCACCGTGCCGTCCTTTATGGGACCTCCCCTTGAATCCGTCTCCTCCACGGGGTAGACGTATTCTCTGGCATTTACGGTAAATTCCGGCAGCTTTTGGAGCTTGTGAAGCCCCAGCGTCCGGCGGATAAGGCTGGCGGCGTGGTAGTCGTGGACAAGGGACAGCTCCGCGCAGTCCGGCTCCCCGATGAGCCCCCCGTCCAACGCCCGCAGGCCGGAGGCAATGAGCGGATAGCGAAAATACTGCTCCGCCACCGCTATCTTCGCGCCGCTCTCGTGCATCTCCCACAGCTTGCAAAGCTCCTCAAAATCGGACCCCGCCGGGGTCTCCATGAGCACGGGAAGGCCCAGAGACGCCCAGTGGGCGGCCACGGCGAAGTTGTCCCTCTTGCTCACCGCCACAACGACGAAATCCGGCCTTGCCTCGACGCACTCGCTCTCGGAGAACGTGGTCCTCACGCCCAGCTCCGAGCTCAAAAGCTCCGCCTTCTCGCGGCTTCTGCAAAGCACGTATTTTAAATCAAAAAGCCCCGGAAATCTGCTCGCGATGCGCATAAAAAACCGCGCCCTCCACCCGGAGCCCACGATAACAAAGCCTGCCATACTCCTCTCTCCTTACATGTTTATATATCTACCGCGTACTTCTCAGTCGCTTATGTCGCTGTCCAGCACCACGGCGAAGGTGTAATCGGGGTAGAGCTTCTCCATCTTGGCGATTATGCCGTCCCGTATCTGCTCCTTTCGGGCGCATTTGAAGTCAAGTATGAGGTCGAAGGTCACAAGCTTCCTGTCCGTGTCCACATAAAAGCCGTGCATCTGCAAAATATCGGCGTATCCCCCAACGATGTCCCGCAGCGTCTCCTTCATCTTCCCGATCTCCGGATCCACGGTATTGGAGGCGTATATGCCCACGGTGAGGACGATGCCGAAATTGTTGAAAACGTCCTCCATAAGCTCCCTTGTGAGGCCATGTATCTCCCTTGCCGTCATCTCGTCGGGGACCTCGATGTGGACAGAGCCGATTATCCTCTCCGGCCCGTAGCGGTGGAGGGCCAGATCGTAAGCGCCAAGTATCTGGGGACGGCGGCATATGTACTCCTTGAGCTTGATGGAAAGCTCACTGTCCACTCTCGTGCCGATAATCTCCCCAAGCCCCCGCATCAAAAGCTCCACGCCGGTCTTCAGCATGATTATCGAAATCACAGCGCCCAGCCAGCCCTCAAGGTTTAGATGCCATATGATGGAGATAAACGCCGCTATAAGCGTGGAGACCGATATAAGGCAATCGAACATGGCGTCGGTCCCGGAGGCCACCAGCGCCTCGGAATTGAGCCTTCTCCCCTGTCCCCTGACAAATCTTCCGAGGAAAAACTTCGTGACCACGGCAACGGCGATTATTATTAGCGACGCCGCCGAGTATTTCGCCGTCACGGGATCGGTTATCTTAAGTATCGACTCCCTTAAAGCCGCAAGGCCCGCTATAAGCACCACAAGCGCCACGGTTATGCTGGTCACATACTCTATCTGCCCGTGGCCGTAGGGGTGCTCCCGGTCGGGAGCGCGACCGGCTAATTTTGTTCCCACAATGGTTATCACCGACGAGAGCGCGTCGGACAGGTTATTCACAGCGTCCATGACTATGGCCACGGACCCTGTCACAAAGCCCACGACCGCCTTAAACGCCACCAGCACCAGATTTACGGCGATGCCGATAAGGCTCACCCTTACGATGCTATTCGTTCGCTCCATTTTTTCCTCGCCGTCCCAAATTAAGGTTTTTAAAATTATATCACTGTAAAAGGAAAAGTCAATACGAAGCCCATAACGCTTCCCATGTAATAATACGCTCCTCTCCGGGCAAAATACACAGGAGGTGAAGGGTATGTATTACGATCTTTTCAGCGACTCCATGCCCATGGGCTTCGGGCTGTCGCTGGCCCAGAACATGGAGGCTCTCAACCGGTTTTCCGCCCTGACAGAGAAGGAGCGGGCGGAGCTTGTGGCAAAGACAAAGGGCATACGCTCCCCCGACGAAATGCGGGCCTTTGTGGACTCCATCGCGTTGGGACAGATAATGTGACGGGCCCTAAAGCTTTCCCCAAGCGTCAAGGAGGCGCCGGGTGAGCTCCGGCACATTCTCATCAGGCAGGGAGGCGTAGCCCAGCACCACGGTGTTGTCGGGGCAGGCCTCCCGCCTCTCCATATAATATTCGTGAAGCCCCCGAAGGCGCACTCCCTTATCGAGGGCGCGGGAGATGAGCTCCGCCTCCCCCGTCCCCTCAGGGAGCGTCGCCAGCAGGTGGAGGCCCGTATGAGTGCCGCCAAGAATTATTTTTTCCTTTCCAAATCCACTCTCAAGGCAGGAGATAAGCGACAGCATACGGGATTTATAGACGCTTCTCATTCTGGCAAGGTGCCGGGTGAAGTGGCCGTCACGCAAAAAACGGTAGAGCGTCTGCTGTTCAAAGCGGCTAACAGTGTTGGCGTAGCTCCCGAAGCTCTCCCGGTAGCTGTCCATGAGCTTCATCGGCAGGACCATACAGGCGATGCGTATGCTTGGCGCTAAGCTTTTCGAGAAGGTGCAAAGGTATATGACCGGCCCGTCGGGCCCCGCCATGCCCTGAAGGCTGGGCACCGGGCGCATGTCGAAGCGAAATTCCGCGTCGTAGTCGTCCTCAAGTATATACCTCCCCGGCCTCTCCGAGGCCCACCTTAAAAGCTGAGAGCGCCGCCATGCCGGCATGGTCACGCCGGTGGGAAAGTGGTGGCTTGGCGTAACATAGCAGATGTTGGCCCCGGCCTCCTCCACGCCCTCCGGCGGGAGCCCCGCCGTGTCTATATCCACGCACCGGCACCGGACGCCGTTATTTTCAAGTATGGTCCGGGAGCGTACATATCCGGGATTTTCAATGGCCGCCGTGCCTCCGCGCAGAAGCTGGGAGGCCAGACCCAGAAGGTACTCCACCCCCGCGCCCACCACTATCTGCTCCGCCCCGCACTTAACCCCCCGGTAGGAGCGCAGATACCCCGCCAGCGCCTCCCTAAGCTCCGGGTCCCCCTGCCGGTGGCCGTGATTTAAAAGCTCCGGGCTTGCGTACAGAAGCTCCTTTTGTATCCTTCCCCAGGTGCGAAAGGGAAAGAGCGTGGTGTCCACGCCGCCGGTGGTGAGGTCGAAGGCCGCCGGCGTCTCCGTCCTGCTCTCCCTGACGGCCGGCGCGGCCGCGGGAAGCTCACGCTGGGGCAGCGTGTCCGCCACCTCCTGTACGAAAAAGCCGCTTCGCTCCCTCGCCTCAAGGTACCCCTCCGCCACAAGCATCTGATAGGCCGTGTCGACAGTATTGACAGCCACCGAGAGCTCCGTGGCCAGAGAGCGCTTACCCGGCATACGCTCCCCCGCCCGCAGTGACCCGGAGCGAATCTGCCGGACCAGATTGTCATATATCTGCTCATACAGGGGCTTTTCGGAGCCGGGTTCAAGGTCAAAGGTCAGATCTACCATGTCGCGCCTCCAACTGATACCATAAAAAAATTATGTTCTGGGTATTTTAGTGGTATCAGATAGGAGTATAATAGCACCATCGACCCCGCAAGTCAAGGCCGGGGTCCGGAAGGAGACAAAAATGGAAAAGAAAAAGTTTTTCAGTATCCGCAACATAACGCTGACCGGCGTGCTGGCCGCGGCCATATTCGTGCTCACGAAATTCGTGAGTATACCAATCCCCAGCCCCCTTGGCAACACGGCGCTGTCCGTGGGCAACGCCATGTGTTTTCTGGCGGCTATGCTCTTCGACCCCCTGACGGGCGCTCTGGCGGCGGGAATAGGCAACGCGCTGGTGGACCTCATAAGTCCCGCCTGGGCCGCCGATTTCTGGATGACTTTTATAAATAAGTTCCTCATGACCTTCGTTTGCGGCATAATAATGCACAAAACGCCCATAAAACCTGAGAATTTGCGCACTTGGATCTCCGGCCTCGGCGGGGCGCTGACGTACTGCGTGCTGTATGTTACGAAAAATATCCTCTCCGGCGCTCTGGTGAAGGGATTTACGTGGCAGGTGGCGGTGGTGGAGACGCTGAGCGTAAAGCTGCCGGTGACGCTGGCAAACGGCGTGATTGCAACGGTTTGCGCCGCCCTCCTCTACCCCGCCCTCAAGATCCCCCTCAAAAAAGCGCATATCCTCGACTGATTTTTCTTCGTACATAACGCAAAAGAGCCCCCGAAAAGGAGGCTCTTTTGTTATTTTTTGTACCTTTTATGGGTTTATGACCGTTCCGGTGAAGATGGGGAGGCCGGAGCTTATGACGGAGAAAAGGAAGGGGCGGTCAAAGGTGAGGTCCATCTGCTCTGTGGGGGGCGGCTCGGCGCCGGCGAGGGGCATCACCGTGTAGGCCGCGGCCACACAGCCCTCCTCGTCCACCGCGACCCTCGCACCGTGAAGGACGTTGGAGACCCAGACGTCGCCGCTCTCCCCCGCTTTTGGCGTAAGCGGGGAGAAGTCCGCCGTACCGGGGGTGAAGGCGTCGGTCACGCCGAGGCCGCGGAGGACGTCGACAAGGTCCGTCTGCCTCTCAACGTCGAATTTTGGAAGGCTCAGGCTTATTTTGATCTCCCGGCTCTCCGCCGCGTCGATGTCACCGGCAAGAAAGCTCATGGCGGTTTTGTCCTGAAGTATCTCCTCCACCGTCACTCCCTCGTCGGGGAGCAGTAAACACATGAAGCCGCTCTGCTCGAAGGGAATGACCACTGCGCCGAAATTATCTCCCCAGTAATAGGTGCCGCCGAAGGTTATGGTCCGGCGCATAAATTCGGCCTCCACGTCCCCGTCCGGCGAGTGGAATACGCCGGGCGCGGTATTCTCCGGGTCAAATTTGACGTCCCACTTGTCCCCGAAATACATGGCGCTTGCAAGGCAGAGGGCCGTGTTTTTGTCAAGGCCGATACCGGCGATCTCATTTTCCAAAAGTCCGCCGGTCTGGCCGTTGAGCCAGTCCCGGAGGGTACCGTTGTATTCCTCGCTCCCCATTTCCCCCCTGAAGGACCATGCGTAGTAGTTATCGGCAAGGCGATTCACCGTCTCCTCCGAGTAGTCCCAGTCGTCACTGAGCCACAGGGAATTTGCAAGCGTAAGGGGGTATGTGCCGTCGTCGTTATATAATGCCTCCCATATCCTTTTGGAAAGGGTCCGGAGCTCATCTATACCGCCAACTCTTAGAAGGTCCATGACCTGCTCTCTCGTCTCCCCGGCGGTGGCCTCGGCCAAGAGGGACAGGGCCATATAGACGTTCATGGGGGAGCTCACGGCGTTTTCACCTTCGTTTGAGCGCAAAAGCTCCGGCATCACGGCGGCAATATAGTCGTGAAACCGCTCCCGCTCCGCCTCCGTAAGGGCCCTGTCGAGCTTATCCCGCAGCCACTCGTCATAGCCTGTCCCGATGTAGCTCCCGTCGGAGGCGGCCGGGTATTTGGCCCTCTCCGGATATGTGACCTCCGCCAGAAGGCTTACGGGCGCATCACCGGTCCCGCTCCCTCCATTCGGCGCTCCGGGGGCGTCGCCGATCCCAATTCCCGCGCCGGGGCCTTCGGGGGCCGGTTGGGCCGTCGTCGTGTCTTCCGTATCGCCGGGGGCGGCGGCTCCGGTCTGGACCTTATCGGAGCTCCCGTCCGGCGCGGCGACGGCGTTGCCCGGTATATCCGCCGACGGGTTACGCCTCCACAAGGCCACGCCGGCCACGGCTATGCTCAGCGCCAGCACCGCCGCCACAGCGCCCCGCCAGAGGCGTTTGTTGCTCTTTTTTTCCGCTTTTTTTATTATGTCGTCCCTTATTTCGGTGACGCCGTTATAAATATCTTCTCTCTTCATCTTAGTACCTCCTTCGTCAGGGCTCGTACACCGCGCCGGCGAACATGGGCACGCCGCCGGACATGAGGGAAAAGAGGAAGGGCCTGTCGAAGGTAAGCTCTATCTCCTCCACCTCGGTTGGCTCCGCCGCGCCCGCTCCCTCCATTATGACAAGGGTGTAGGCCGCGGCCTCGCCGCCCTTCTCGTCCGCCCTCACTCTCGCCCCGTGGAGGACCTCAGACACCCACACACGCCAGGGCTCAGGCTCACCGGCGGCGGAGAACATATTGTCCTCCCCGATGAGGGGCCTGAAGTCCGACGCCTCAGGATCGAACACGTCCGTCACGCCGACAGCCGAGAGCCTGTCCTTTATGTCCCCGTTGCTCGTAACGTCGAATTTGGGAAGGGACAGGTGTATTTCGAGCTCGCGCCTTTCAACGCTCTCCGGTATCCTGTCGCGGGTGAGAAAATCAAGGGCCGCGCTGTCAGAGAGGACCTCATCTATATCCGCCCCCTCGTCGGGGAGCAAAAGCCGCATGGAGCCGCCGGTCCTGAAGTAGAGCGCCACCCCGGCGAAGTCCTCGCCCCAGTAATATAAGCTCCGCGTGGTCTCGCGCATGAAGTCACGCTCCACGTCCCCTGACAGTGCGTGGAAGGTATCGGGACTTGTCATGTCGGGGTCGAATTTGGCGGACCACGCGTCGTTAAAGTAGGCGGTGCTGGCAATAGCCATCACAGTGTTGTCCCGAAGCTTCAGCCCCTCAAGCTCCTTTTGCAAAAGTCCGCCGGTCTGGCCGTTGAGCCAGTCACGAAGTACCGCGTCAAACTCATCGCTGCCCATCTCCCCGGCAAAGGAGGAGGCGTAGTAGTCCCTCGCCAGAGTGTCAAGGACGGCCTTTTCATACTCCCCGCTGTCCGCCGCCCGGAGCCAAAGGGAGTTTGCCAGCAGTCCCTTATAGGTGCCGTCGTCGTTATAGAGGGCCTCCCAGAGGCGCTTCGTCAGGGCGCGCTGGCCTCTCATGCTCCCGGAGCCAAGAACGGAGAGGATCTGTTCACGGCTCTCTCCCCCGGCGCACTCGGCAAGCATGGAGAGGGCCACGTAGAGGTTTGCCGGGGAGCAAACTATATTTTCATCGCTCCCCCCAAGCAGCGCCGGCAGAAGCTTTGCCCAGACGCCGGACATCTTGTCGAGCTCCGCGCCCTCAAGGCGGCGGTCTATATCGCTTTTGCGCCACGCGTCATACGCCTTTTCGTCGTAGTCGAGGCCGTTATCGCTTACGGGGTACTTGGGCCTGTCCGGGTAATTTGCCAGCGCTATCGCCGCCTTATTTTGGGCGGCGGGGTCATTTTTATAATTACAGCCGGCGACAGCCAGCATGGCGGCGGCCAATATGAGGGCCGTCGCTCTTTTGATAAAGCTTCTACTCATCGGTGAGCTCCTCCTTCTCAAGTGTGTCCCTGAGGGACAGCCGGAGCCTGCGAAGCCGCTGGGCCACGGTGTTCGGGCGCGCTCCCCTGCCACGGGCCAGCTCCTCCACGCTCTCGCCGTACCAGTAGCGCCGGACGAAAAGCGTCCTGTCCCCGTCGGGGAGACTGTCGAGCCACCGGGATATTATCCGCCCAAGCTCCCGGCGCTCAAACTCCCGCTCCGCCCCCTCGGAGCCCGGCAGGCAGTCGGCCAGCTCCTCAAGCTGTTCCTCCATACCGGCGCAGCGCTTTTGTGCCTTATTTCGCCGGTAGCGGGATATGGCCAGATTTCTCGTTATACGCCCCAGAAACACTCTCAGCGCCGTGGGACGCTCCGGCGGTATACGGTTCCACGCGGCGAGATATGTGTCCTGTACGCACTCCTCCGCGTCCTCAGGGACGCTGAGGAGGTTCATGGCTATTTTTGAGCAGTATGGGCCGTATTTCGCCCCTGTCTCGCCGATGGCCCGCTCGTCCCGCTCAAAATAGAGCCGGATTATGGCCTCGTCCCGCAACGCCGTCGCCTCCTTCGTAAAGGTACCTTCACCTGAATAGTCGCTGTTTTGGAATAAATATGACAAAAAAATGATATTAAACCCATGTTTTCAGTCCCTCTCAAGCATAACTCTCAGCTTTTCAAGGGCCTTCTTCTCAATTCGCGATACGTATGACCGGGAGATGCCCAGTATCGAGGCCGTCTCCTTTTGGGTAAGCCGCTTCGCGCCGGAGAGGCCGTAGCGGAGCTTGATTATCTCCCGCTCCCTGTCCTCCAGTCCCTCCTCCACGCAATTTCGGAGCTGGGAGTATATCTCCTCGGAGCTCAAGCGCTCAACTACGTCGTCCTCTGAGCATATGACGTCCATTAATGACAGATTGTTCCCGTCCCCGTCCGCGTCTATTGTCTCGGAGAGGGACACGTCTCCGGCGCATTTTTTCTGGGAGCGGAAGTACATGAGTATCTCGTTTTCTATGCACCGGCTGGCGTAGGTGGCAAGGCGCACGCCCTTGTCCGGCTTATAGGTGGAGATGCCCTTTATAAGGCCGATGGTGCCGATGGATATAAGGTCGTCCTGATCGCGGGTCTTTGTGTAGTACTTCTTTATTATGTGGGAGACGAGGCGCAGGTTGTGCTCTATGAGCGTCCCACGGGCCTCCTCGTCGCCCATGGCGCTCTTTTCCAAAAGCTCCCTCTCCTCCGCCGCCGTCAGGGGCCTTGGGAAGGACCCGGCGGAGGGAGAGACGCGCAAAAGCAGAAACGGATAGGACAAAAGGGCCGCGAATGTTATCGCAAGCATGAAGGTCACCACCTCAACGAAATCTGATACCATCATATTCCGTCACTTTTTGTCCATATTCGCTTATGCTTAAAAATATGGGTCGGAAAAAGGGCGCCCTTGAGTTAAAACCCGCGCCCGTCGGAGAGCCGTATATTCGCGAAAAGGACGGTATTGCGTTTACAATACCGCCCTTTTGGGACACGACAAATGGGAATTTATATGCCCATTAAATTTCGTCATTATAATATCGAGTGATGAGCTCCGACATGTTTGCGGCTACTTGTTTCCAGCAAGACTCTTCGTGCTCCCAAATATAGATAGCGGTTTCATCAATGATCCCGTCAGGGCCGGCACGGTAGCAATAGTAATCCCCGCAGCCGTTTGTCGCGAAAAATATAAACTTATCCAGCTCTTTCGCAAATTCTTCATCGCTGTACATTTCTTGAGTTTCTCTGTTGAGCACGGCTTGATCAGCGATCTCTTTCGCGGACAAAAGAAGATATTTGTCGCCGTTTAATTCCTGAAGCAGCGCCCTCAGCTCTTTCGGAAAGGGATAGCCAACTGTTTTTTCGGCGCTGTCTATCTCGTCTTCGGGGCAAGGCGGTTGTATTTTTACAAGCTCACTGTCTTGCGTTAATTTCAAAATCAGTTCTCTGTACATAACTTTCTCCATTGTTCTGTAATTTCCGCGTTTGTCGTAAAATCGACTATACGGCGTTAAATGTTACGCTAAGAAATCTACCGGCCGTTTGGTCGTGAGGATATTTGTTAAGTATCAATGCGTACCATGTCTACAAGCGTTCGGTTCCGATATATCAGATCCGGCCGCTGTGTAAAGCCCATCTCTTCCCAGAAAGCGTTACCTTTGTCGTTGCGCGCAAAAGCAACTAAGTTGACCTTATTGATGCCTTGCGCTTTTAAGGCGTTTAGAGCGGTTTCGACCATTTGTTTGCCTATACCTTGCCGCTGGTAGGCGGGCGATACCGCGGTGTGGCTGATGTAGCCGCGGCGGCCATCATGTCCTGTAAGAATTGCGCCGATGATATTGCCCTGCTCCACCGCGACGAAACAGGTGTCAGGATTACGAGCGAGATACTTTGCAATACCTTCCCGTGTATCATCAATATTATTTAATCCCATTCCGGGGCAACTCAGCCACAGGGCATATACGCTGTCATAGTCATCAAGCCGCATATTTCGTATTTCCATAGTTTGTCCTCCACAAGCTTCGATTTATCGAACGGTCTCCCATTTAGCATTTAAAATATTATACACCCCGGAAGAAATCTACCGGCCGTTAAGAGGGATATTAGCTTGATGACATTGGCGGTAAGACGCTTCGCTTTTCATTCGTGCTTGTATATCTTCTTATCCAGCGCGAATATGCGTTGGCTGAACTGGCCGGGGAGGAGCTTTTCGAGGTTCTCCCTGTATATCTCCATTCGGCTGTCGATAAGGTCTAAGTAGCTCAAAAGCTCCGCCTCGGCGCACATGGGCCGCACGGCCGCGCCAAATTCAGGCTCACCGTGGTGGGACAGGAGCATGTGCTGTAAAAGCACAGACTTGTCCTCCGGGACGCCAAGCTCCCTCGCCGTCTCGGCCACCTCCTGAGCGCCCATGACAAGGTGGCCCAGAAGCTCGCCCTTGACGGAGTAGTCGGTCACAAGGCCCAGCTCTGAGTAGAGAAATTCCTCCTCCTTGCCCATGTCGTGAAGGCAGGTACCCGCAAGAAGAAGGCTCCTGTCCACCACGTCGCCGTAGAGCTTAGCCATAAAATCGGCCTGGCGGAGCATGTTCGCCGTGTGCATGAGAAGGCCGGAGATGAAGCTGTGGTGGACGCTCTTGCCCGCGGGGATCGTCCGAAACGCCTCGCCGTGACGGCGGAGCATAGCCTCGCACACTTCCCGGTAGTCGCTGTCCTCGATGGAGGCGACAAGGCTCTCCACCTCCTTATAGCACCTGTCCACGTCGATTGGCGCTACGGGCACAAGGAGGGATAGGTCGTAGCTGTCACGCTCGTCGGCGAGCCGCAGCCGCTCAATGGTGGCCTGTAATGAGCCGCGAAACTCGCTGACGGTGGCACGCACCTTGGCGATCTTCCCCTCGTCCTGAGCCCCGATGGGGCCGGGGTAGTCCCAGACCTTGGCGTCCATCTCACCGGAGGCGTCGGCGATAACGGCGTTCAAATAGGGTCTTCCGTTGTTGGACACCTTGCCCTGAGCCAGCTTCAGAATGTAAAAGCCCTCAAGCTCGTCCCCCACGGACATGTCGGCTATACGTTCGTTGTATATCATAAGGAGCCTCCCATTTTGTTTTTACGCGGATTTCATTTCCGAGGATATTATACCACCGGAGGGTTCGGCTTGCAAGACTTTCACGGCTTTACAAAAAGGGCGGGCGGTAGTATAATGGGCGCAGTATCAAGTAAGGAGGCCATGACGTGGGATACGATATATCCGGCTCCTGCTCCTTCACAGGCCACAGGCCGGAAAAGCTCCCCTGGCGCTATGACGAGCGGGACGAAAGGTGCGTGGAGCTCAAGACGCGCATATATGACACCGTCCACGCCGTGGCCGAGGCGGGCTTTCGGCATTTTATATGCGGCATGGCCAAGGGGTGCGACACTTATTTTGCCGAGGCGGTGCTGGAGCTGAGGGACGAATTTGAGAACGTGACGCTGGAGGCCGCTATCCCCTGCGAGACACAGGCCGACGGCTGGTCGGAGGAGGACAAGGAGAGGTATAGGTATCTCCTCCACCAGTGCGACAGCTGTACTCTTGTCTCAAGGGAGTATACGCCTGAGTGTATGCTGCGGCGAAACAGGTATATGGTGGACTCAAGCTCACTTCTGATCGCCGCTTACGACGGCAAGCCGGGGGGCACGACGCAGACTATAAATTACGCGAAGAAGCAGGGGCTTCAGATAATAGAAATCAGGATATAATATTTACCTCTCCCTATAAGGGAGGGGTTTTATTTAGAAAAAGCGGGAGGGTTTGGAACCCTCCCCTACAAAAATATGGGGCACTTTCTTTTTTACTCAGTAGGGGCGGGTTCTAAACCCGCCCGTCCTTCGATGCGCAACGGACACCTCTTACGGCTTTTTCAGCACTCCCACTCTTTCGCGAGGGCCGGGAGGTCCCGCGCTATGTAGGCGTGGGGGTAGCGCTCCAATTCGGCTCTCGCGGTCGTGCCGGTGAGCACTCCGGCGAATTTCACGCCGGCGGAGGCGGCGCAGCGGGCGTCCACGGCGCTGTCGCCAACGTAGATGATGTCGGAGAGGTCGACTTTGAGGAGCTCCGACGCTTTGAAAAGGGACTCCGGGTGGGGCTTTTCGTTTTGCACGTCGTTGCTCCCCACGACGACGTCCACAAGCTCACGGGCGGCGCATTTTTCTAATATCTTCCATATGCGATAGCTCGCCTTGGTGGTGACGATGCCGGTCTTCAGTCCGCGATTTTTAAGATCGCGCAGTACCTCGCGGCTTCCGGGGAAAAGCTCGGCCTTTGCCACCATGACCTCGTCGGCCTTCTCCATGAAAAGACGGGTAAATTCCTTCGCCTTCTCAGGGTCCGCGCACCCCGTCAGCGCCTCAAGGGCGGGGCCAAGGGACAGGCCGATGGTACGGCGCATCTCCTCCCTCCCCGCCGGGGGGAAGCCCAGCTTTTCAAGGCCGTAGGACAGGCAAGCCAGTATCCCCTCGGTGGAGTCGCCGAGGGTGTAGTCAAAATCGAAAATAACAGCTTTCATTTTTCACCTCATGAAGCGCCCAAGGACGGTCAGCCTGTCCGCCGGTATGTCTACGCCGTCGGCGTTCAGGGTCCCCAACGCGATATTTTTGTTTTTCCCGTGGTAGTCGCTGCCGCCGGAGACTAAGAGGCCCCGGTCGACGGCCTTTTTCTCAAGCAGGAGGCATTTTTCATAGGCATACTTTGAGTAAAAGCACTCAAGGCCAGCAAGGCCGTATCTCATTAGCTCCGAGAGCGTCGCCTCAAGGTCCCTCTCGTCCGTCTCCGGCTCCCCCTCGCCGCCCAGTGGGTGTGCCCAGACGGGGACGCCGCCGGAGCGGAGTATGCCGCCTATAACGTACTGGGCCTCAAGGCGTGCGGAGCTTGCGGGGCAACGGTCGATAAGGTCCATCGCCGACTTTTTATCGCCGGAAAGGCCGTATTTTACCAAAAGATTGGCGATATGGGGCTTTCCCGCGCTGGGCATGGAGCGGAGCGCGGCCAGCTCATGCTTTGGAAGGCTCGCGCCGGAAGCATCGAGAAATGTTATTCTCGCCTCAAGCTTCGCGCGGCGCAAGCTCTCACCGGAGGCGAGTATTTTTTGAAATTCCTCCGAGGTCCTGTCGCAACCGTAGCCAAGTATGTGGCATCTGCCGGAGCCAGCACGGCAGGAAAACTCTATGCCCGGAATGAACGTCACGCCGTCCGGTATGAGCCCCTCAACGGCCTCAAGCCCCGCCGCCGTGTCGTGGTCCGTCAGGGCAAAAATACTTATCCCCGCCTCCATTACCCTCTTCACTATCTCCCCCGCCGTATCCGTCCCGTCTGACGATAAGCTGTGTATATGGAGGTCCACCCGATTTGACATTTTCTCACCGCCTTTGCGTTTATTTTAACACACCGGCCGGGATAATTCAACAATATCCGCTTCGCCCCACCCCCTGCCCCCTCCCAAAGGGAGGGGCTAACCCCCTTTCAATCAATTTTCGCGGCGACATGCGCGTCGCGAAAATTACCTTTTGTCACGCAAGTGTGCCGCTTGCGGCGCGCGCGGCGTGACGGCAGAAAAAATGCGCGAATAGGTCCGCAGACCTTTTCGCGCATTTTTTCGCACGTATTCCCTTAATTTGAATGAAAAGGCTCCACCTTTTCATTCAAATTAGTACATTCCACCCATGTCGGGCGCCGCGGGGGCGGCGGGAGCGGGGGGTTCGGGCTTGTCGGCAACGAGGGACTCGGTGGTGAGGACGATGCCGGCGATGGAGGCCGCGTTCTCAAGAGCGGAGCGGCAGACCTTGGTGGGGTCGACAACGCCGGCCTCGATCATGTTGCAGTACTGCTCGGTGGCGGCGTTGAAGCCGTAGACGGGGCTCTTGCTGCCCTTCACATTGTTGAGAATGACGGCACCCTCAAGTCCCGCGTTGGCGGCGATCTGCTTGATGGGGGCCTCAAGGGACTTGGCGATCATGGCAACGCCGGTCTTCTCGTCGCCGTGGGTCTCCTTGAGGAGCTTTGTAAGGGCCTTGGAGGCCACCACGTAGGCTGTGCCGCCGCCGGCCACAATGCCCTCCTCAACGGCCGCGCGGGTGGCGTTGAGGGCGTCCTCGATGCGGAGCTTCTTCTCCTTCATCTCCGTCTCGGTGGCCGCGCCGACCTTGATGACGGCCACGCCGCCGGCCAGCTTGGCAAGGCGCTCCTGAAGCTTCTCCCGGTCGTAATCGGAGGTGGTGATCTCGTACTCGTTCTTTATCTGGGCGACCCTGGCGGCGATCTCGGACTTGTCGCCGGCGCCGTCGACTATGATGCAGTTCTCCTTGGTGGCCTTGACCTGACGGGCCTGCCCAAGCATATTGAGGGTGGCGTCCTTAAGCTCCATGCCCAGCTCGCTTGAAATGACCTCGCCGCCGGTGAGTATGGCGATGTCCCGGAGCATCTCCTTGCGCCTGTCGCCAAAGCCTGGGGCCTTGACGCAAAGGCAGTTGAAGGTGCCGCGGATCTTGTTGAGGATAAGTGTGGCAAGGGCCTCGCCCTCCACGTCCTCGGCGATGATGACGAGCTTCTTGCCGGACTGGATCACCTGCTCCAAAAGGGGCAGGACCTCTTGGATATTGCTTATCTTCTTATCGGTTATGAGGATCAGGGGCTCGTCGTAAACGGCCTCCATCTTGTCGGTGTCGGTGACCATGTAGGGGGTGATGTAGCCGCGGTCGAACTGCATGCCCTCAACTACCTCGCTGTAAGTCTCGGCGGTCTTGGACTCCTCAACGGTGATAACGCCGTTCTGGCCAACCTTCTCCATGGCCTCGGCGATAAGGCGGCCGATGGTCTCCTCGCCGGAGGAGACGGTGCCGACGCGGGCGATGTCCTCGGAGCCCGTGACATGCTGGGAGTTGGCGCGGATCTCGGCCACGGCGGCGTCGACGGCCTTCTGAATGCCGCGCTTCATGACCATGGGGTTGGCCCCGGCGGCCACGTTCTTGATGCCCTCGTGGATCATGGCCTGAGCGAGGACGGTGGCGGTGGTGGTGCCGTCGCCGGCCACGTCGTTGGTCTTGGAGGCCACCTCCTTCACAAGCTGTGCGCCCATGTTCTCAAAGGGGTCCTCAAGCTCGATCTCCTTGGCGATGGTCACGCCGTCGTTTGTGATGAGGGGGGCGCCGAACTTCTTGTCCAGCACCACGTTGCGGCCCTTGGGGCCGATGGTGAGCTTAACGGTGTCGGCCAGCTTGTTGACGCCGGTCTCCAGCGCCCTGCGGGCCTCCTCGCCGTAAATTATCTGTTTTGCCATAATATTTGCCTCCTAAAATTCAAATCAATCTAATTAATATTTCCGCTTTGGCTCCCCTTAGCCGCGAAGCGGCGTCAAGGGGAGCTGTCCGGACGCAGTCCGGACTGAAGGGTCAAAATTTCCTTTTTGGCTCCCCTTCAGGGGATCTGTCGAGCGAAGCGAGACTGAGGGGTCCTTCCCTGATTACTCGACAATAGCCAAGATCTCGCTCTGGCGGAGTATCGTGTACTCCTCGCCCTCGAACTTGACCTCGGTGCCGGTGTACTTGCCGGTGATGACCTTATCGCCGACCTCCACCTCCATATCGACCTCGTTGCCGTCCACGAAACCGCCGGGGCCCACGGCCACGACCTCGTAGACCTGGGGCTTCTCCTGGGCGGAGCTGGTGAGGATAAGACCGGACTTTGTGGTCTCCTCAGCCGGGACGCGCTTCAATACTACTCTGTCTGCTAACGGTTTGAGCTTCATGCTGATTTTGCCTCCTGTATGAATAATATAAAATTAAACTACCTTTTTGGCTCCCCTTTTTAAAGGGGAGCTGTCCGGGCACAGCCCGGACTGAGGGGTCCTACCTTTTTGGCTCCCCTTTTTAAAGGGGAGCTGTCCGGGCACAGCCCGGACTGAGGGGTCCGGCTCCCCTTTAGGGGAGCTGTCGAGCGAAGCGAGACTGAAGGGCTCCCGCCTCAACTTGGCTTTCTTTCGTTTAGCACTCTTTTTCCCTGAGTGCTAAATTATCTATATATTAACTCAAATGTCACCTTTAAGCAATAGTCATTATGCACATATTGATTGGGAATTTAAACGTTTGCCGTATCCAATTTGACTATTTCGCTGACTTTCCGGCAGCCTCTGGGGTAGATGAAGTTTACCCCGCCGGGTATGAGGCGGAACACGGCCCTTTTTGTGTACAATGCCTCGCCGTCGATGCTGACGGAGAACTCCTTATCGTCGGAGATCGTGATGTGCCGGCCTGAGACGTACTTTATTATCTCCGGGTATTTGGCGTACTGGCCGGAGGAGTAGGCCTTCAAAAGCCTTGCCAGCGTTATCCGGGAGACGGCCCTCACTATGAGCATATCCATGGCCCCGTCCTCAGGGGTGGCGGTCCGGGTGGGGTTGAAGCCGCCGCCGTAGTACTGGCCGTTACAGGCGGCGATGAGGGCGAATTTCCCGTCCAGTTCCTCCCCCTCCACGTCTATTTTAAAGTGGCGGTTTATGCCCTTGATGACGTTGACAACTAAGGAGATGACGTATCCACCCGCCCCGCCTATCACGGGGATATTTGAGTACTTGTGCACGTCCAGCCCCACGCGGGCGTCGATGCCGATGGAGGCGATGTTGAGGCACTTCCGGCCGTTTACGTCGATTATGTCAACCGGAGCGGTACGGCCCTCCACCAGCGCCTCCAGATCCCGAAAAAGATCGGCGTCAGGGCCGAACATTCTGACAAAGTCGTTGCCGGTGCCGCAGGGGTAGTGGGTGACGGCGCAGTTTTCAAACCCCGCCGCGCCGTGGGCGCACTCTGAGAGCGTCCCGTCCCCGCCGCAGGCGTAGACCCGGAGCTCGTCGCCCTTTATGGCCTCCCTTTTCACCTTCTCGGCGGCGTCCATGATTCCGACGGTCTCATATATCTCGAAGCTTTCACCCCGCGATACCATAAGGTCCTCTATCTTCCGCTTCACTTCGCCCTTGTCCGACGCTTTTCCCCCGGCCACGGGGTTTATGATAAAGAGGTGTCTCATTTCTCTAACCACCTTATTTAAAAATCAAAACATGAAATAGCCGCACTTTATCATGCCGTTATAGAGCTTTCTGACCTTGGCGGCCCTTGCTCCGAAATAGCGCTCAAGCTCAGGGTCCGAGGATATTATGTTAACTCTCCAGCCGGGCCGGGCCCTCACGGCTTTTCCGAAGGCGCTGATTATCTCCCTCGCCGCGCGAATATCAAGGAGCCGCTCGCCGTAGGGGGGATTTGTGACGATAATGCCGCCATTTGTCGAAAGTGCGAATTTCCCGGCGTCGGCCACGGAAAAGCGAATCAGCTTATCCACACCGGCCCTCCGCGCGTTTTTCTTAGCTATCTCCACGGCCTCCGGGTCTATGTCGGAGGCGAAGACGGTGTAGTCCCGGTCAAATTCACGGCCTCGCGCCTCCTCCCGGACGTCGTTCCAGTCGGCGCGGATATTTTTCCAGCTCTCGGCGGCGAAGGTCCTGTTAATGCCCGGAGCACGGTTTTTGGCGGCCAGAGCGGCCTCGATGGCGACGGTGCCGCCGCCACAGAAGGGGTCGCAGAAGTCGCCCTTGCCCCGGTAGCCGGCTATGTCCACTAAAGCGGCGGCCAGCGTCTCACGGATTGGGGCCTCCACCTGTGCCGGGCGGTAGCCCCGTTTGTGAAGTCCCGCTCCGGTGGTGTCGATGTAGAGCGTGGCCTTATCACTCACCAAGGCAAACTGTATCTGGTATGTCTCCCCTGTCTCAGGAAGGCGCTCAAGGCCGTAGGCGCGGCCCAGCCTCGCCGCCACGGCCTTATTTATACTGCGCTGGAGGGCCGGAAGGGAGGTGATGGCGGACCGGTGCGTATAGCCCTTCACGGGGAAAGCGCCGGTTCTGGGGATATATTTCTCCCACTCCATGGCCCGGACGCCTTCAAAGAGGCTGTCGAAGTCCTTAGCCTCGGTCCTGCCCACGACGATAAGCACCCGCTCGGCAAAGCGGCTTTTTATGTTGGCCGCGGCCATGTCCCGCTCAGTGCCGGTAAAATACACCCGGCCGTCCTCGGCCCGGACATTCTTGAGGCCCATATGCCGAAGCTCGTTGCCGGCCGGCCCCTCAAGGCCGAAAAGGCAGGGGGCGCAAAATTCAAGTTCCATCAAAGCTCCTTTTCCCGCCAGCGTGATACGGGATTGCATTTTATTCCGAAATCTGTTATTCTATGAGTGATCATGAAAAATCTTCCGGAGGCAGCGTATGTCGACTGTAAACGCCATAAAAGTCAGCTCCTACGACGAGGAGGCGGTATTTGAGGCCGTGTCGCGGCACTTCGAGGCCCTCAATGTGGCCTCGGAGCTCAGGCCGGAGACGCGGATAGTTTTAAAGCCCAACCTGCTCTACGGCAAGAAGCCCTCCGCCGGGGTGACCACAAATCCCGCCGTATTGAAGGCGGTGATAAGGTGGCTCAAATCTCACGGCTTTGAGAATATAGTCGTGGCCGAGAGCTCCGGCGGCATATTCACCGCCGAGTACATGCGGGGTGTCTACTCGGCCTCCGGCCTTAAAGTGCCGGGGATCGAGGAATATTTGAACCGCGACTTCACCTACGGCGCGAAGAGGACCGCCGAGGGCTTTACGGTAAAGAGCTTCAATATCATAACGCCGATACTTGAGGCGGATTACATAATAAACCTGCCGAAGCTCAAGACCCACGCCATGACCACGGTGTCCGCCGGGGTGAAGAATCTTTTCGGCACTATCCCCGGCCTTCAAAAGCCGGACATGCACAGAAGATACCCAAAAATCGACGACTTTGCTCACATGCTCTGCGAGCTGTGCGAGACGGTGAGGCCGAATCTGACCCTTCTGGACGCCATTGACTCCATGGAGGGCAACGGCCCCGGCGGCGGCACGGTGAGGCACACGGGGCTCACGCTGTGCTCTAAGGACGTATATGCCCTCGATGTGACGGCCGTCCGGTTCATGGGCCTCGCGCCTGAGGACATGCCGCACCTAAGGGCGGCGGGGGCCATGGGACTTGTGCCGGAGGAAATAACGGTCACCGGCGACGCTGTTACCCCCTGCTCCCCGGCCTTTAAGCTGCCGGACACGGTGAAAAGCGTGGGCTTTGACGACGCGATGCCGAAATTTTTGCGCGCTCCCGCGGAGAAGGTGCTGGATACGCTTTTGCGCTCCTATCCCAAGGTGGACAGGGCGAAATGCGTGGGGTGCGGCAAATGCGCCGAGAGCTGTCCCCAGAAGATAATAAAGATAGCAAACGGGAAAGCGGCAATGGCGCGCAAGAACTGCATCTCCTGCTTTTGCTGTCAGGAGATGTGCAGGTTCCACGCAATCTCCGTAAAGCGCGGCCTTCGGGGGCTTTAATACTAATACCCATTTAAAAGGAGACACCGAGCGGCGAGGATTTTTCGTGTAAGGCTTGGAAGGCGCCGCAGGGAATACCCATTGGTATTTCCAAGGCGGCTGACGCAACCGGGGTCCCCGGCGGGCCGTGGCCCGGTGGGGAGAGGAGGAGCGAACACAGCGCCTGAGGGCGACCGAAGGGAGCCCGAAGTAAAGCGTGTTCAGCGACGACGACGCGAAAAAGACCGTCGCGAATGTCTTGTTTTAATTGGGTATTAGTATTATAGTCAGTACGCCCGCTCAAAGCCGAGATAGCGCGTCCCCTGGAAGGTGAGGCGGCCAACGTCGCCCTCGGTCAGCATACCGTACTCGTCTCCGGGGACTTGGAACTCCATGCGGTCGCCGCTCTCCACCTGAAACGTGACGCGGTAGGTGGTGGTGGAGGTGTGGGTGTACCCGTGGGCCCCGGTCACGTCCCCGGCCATGGGGTGGTGGGCGACGGACACGTCCGCGCGCTTGGCGACCACCGTGGCGTCAACCGTCAGCTGCGGGGAGCGGTTATTTTTGCCCCACTGGGCAACGCCCCGGACGAGGGCGACGATGATAAACCCGAAGACAAGCGCGAAAATTGCAAGAAACATGACGCCAAAAGAGCCGCCGTGCAACATGAGATCACCTCTTTACAAAAATTCGCAGTCAAATCGGCGAAAATTGAAATCATTTCACAAACCGGGCCGCCGCAAGGCGGCCCTCAGTCTGTCAACAATCTCCAACTAAGCGTACCCCAAAACCCCAATTCAAATATTTTTTCCGAGGACATGCGCCTCGGAAAAAATACCTTTTGTCACGCAAGTGTGCCGCTTGCGGCGCGCGCGGCGTGACGGCAGGAAAAATTTGCGAATAGGTCCGCAGACCTTTTCGCAAATTTTTCCGCACGCTCCCCCCTTGACGGCAAAGGCCAACGGCCTTTGCCGTCAAACTGGTCACTCCCAGCCCTTGGCGTGGACGTAAGCCTGGATAGTGGACACGTTGGCCTTTTCGGTGTCGTTGAACATGCGCGCCACGGCCTCGGAGTCGTCCGTCACCGGGGTGTACCACTGCTGATTTGTGAAGTAGTCCCTGTATATGGCCTTTTTGAAGATATAGCCGTGGCGGGCGAATATCTCGTTCTTGACAAAGCCTATCTCCTCCTGAGTCATGGCGTCAAGGTCCGTGTTCGTCAAAAGCTTTGTGTCCGAGGGGAAGATGATCGTGTTGTCCGTTGGGGTCTTCGGCGCTGAGGGCTCGGTCGCGGCGGGCCCGGTCCCGGTGGGGGCGGGCTCGGAGGGCCTCGTCCCGGTTGGCTTGGGCTCCGTGGGCTTTGTGGGGTTGCGGAGCTCGGATCTGTACTCCGTCAGAACCTTTATGTTCTTATTCTCCGTGTCGTTGAGGCGCTTTTCGACGGTGGAGGCGCTGCTCGTCTCAGGCACGTACCACTTCTGGGAGTTGAAGTACTGCTGGGTGGCGCTGGTACTGCCGCCGAATATATAGCCGTGGCGGGCGTATATCTCGTTTATTATCATCTGGACCTCCGCCTCGGTCTTTCCGCTGAGCTCGTCTCGCGTTATGACCTGCTTATCCGAGGGGTAGAGGACGTCGTTGTTGACGGCCTCAGGCCTTGTGGCGGGTGTGCTGGGCGAGGACGGCGAGGTCGTGGGCGGGTTCGTGGAGGTGGAGGGCTCCGTCTGGCCTGAGGGCTCCGTGGAGCCGGTGGTATCGTTGGGCTCGGTGGTATCGCTGGGCTCGGTTGAGCCGGTGGTGTCACTGGGATCGGTGGTGTCGTCGGGCTTTGAGGTATCGGAGGGCGACGTGATGTCCGATGGGTCGGTGACGATCGGCGGGAAATCCGAGGGGTCCGGCTCCTCCTCGGCCCTGGGCCACCAGATTGCGGCCACGGCGGCGACTATCAAAAGGGCCGTCACCGCGCCGACGATGTAGCCGGCCTTTGATTTTTTCGCTTTCGGCTGAGTGGGCGCGGGGGTGGTCTGATAGCTTGAAGGCTGCGCCGCGCCGCCGGCCTTTTGTGAGGTCTTGCCCGCCGTGGACTTGCCTGACGGCTGGGCGGGCTTTGCCGTCTGCTTTGCGGTGGTTGCCGGCTTTGCCGTGGAAGTGTCGGTCTTGGCCGTAGAGGTTGCGGCTTTGGCGGTAGACGTGGCGGCTTTTGCCGTAGAAGTTGCGGCCTTGGCCGTGGACGTGGCCTTGGACGCAGCGGCCTTGGCGGCCACGGCTGTGGCGGCGGCGCCGGTCATGGCGGCTCCGCCGTTGCGCTTCACCGCGTCAAATGCCGCGGCGGCGGCCATGGCCCTTCTGGGAGATTTCTTCCCAATGCTCAGCTTCTCAAGGTCGGCCCTCATCTGCTGGGCCGTCTGGTAGCGCTTGGCCGGGTCCGCAGACATCGCCCGCCTTATGACGGCCTCAAGGGCCGGGTCCATGTTCTTTATGAGACCGGGGTCCCGGTTTTCCGGCATATGGCAGCCGTTGGCGGTGTAGCACATGAGCGCGCCCAGAGAGTAGATGTCCGACTGGGCGGAGTAGCTTCTCTCCTCCCCCACCTCAGGGGCCTCAAAGGACTCGTCTCCCCGCTCAAATATGCCGCTCCCGGCCTTCTCAAGGCACCTTCTCACGGCGAAATCCGACAGCACGAAGCTCCCCGCGTCGGTGACAAGGACGTTCTCCGGCGTAATCTCGCCGTGTATGAGCCCGTAGCGGCCCAACGCCTCAAGGGCGGAGGAGAGCTCAATGCCCAGTCTGGCCGCGTCCTCCGGCGTGGCCTCGGCCTTTTCAAAATACGTGGCCATGGGGGTATAGATGCCCGTGCGCATATACCCGGTCCAGCCGGGGCCGGCCTCGTCCTCGGTGACGAGCTCCTCCACGGGGGCGAGGTGCCGCGACTCCACCGTCTTATACATGGTGAGCTCCCATGTAAGGTCGTTTTTGAATTTTCCGAAATAGGTCGTCAGAAGGTCCCGGCCAATGCCAAGCTTCACGGCGTTGTCGATGGCCTCCTTCTGGGGCGGGACCCTCATGACCTTGAGGGCCGAGAAGGCCCCGTTCTCCTCCGACTGCCTTATGAGATACTCGGTGCCGAAGGTCCCGGACCCCAGCACGCCCTCCACCTGCCAACCGGGCAGTACGCGGCTTATATCCAATTCGCTCATATGTAAACCTCCTTATTTCTGTGTAAATGAGGACTTTGTTCTTATGAGATCATCAGAAGAACGAGATCTGGCTGGTCTCCGGCATGGCTCCGAGAGCTCCGAGGGCCCGGAGCTGTTCGATGTGGGATTTGGAGACCTTGGTACAGCTCATGCCCAGCTCCTCCACGGAGACGAACTCCTTGTCCCCTCGGTGCTCGGCGAGGTCCAGGGCCGCCGCCTCCCCAAGGCCGGATATGGCCACGAAGGGCGGGCGGAGCTTTCCGTCCTCCACCTTGAATTTTACAGCGTCGGACTTATAAAGGTCAATAGGCAAAAAGCTGAAACCTCTGAGATAAAATTCCCAGCAGGCCTCCAGCGTGGTCATAAGGTCGTCGTCCTTGTCGGTGGAGTCCGGGTTTTCCTTTATGCTCCTTATGGCCGCCGCGGCCTTATCCTTGCCCTGACACATCATGACGGCGTCAAAGCCGCCCTTCTGACTGCGGCGGTAAAAGTATGCCGCGTAAAATTCCAACGGCCTGTGGACCTTGAACCAGGCGATGCGGAAGGCCATCATAACGTAGGCCACAGCGTGGGCCTTGGGGAAAAGGTAGGCTATCTTGGCAAGGGAATCTATGTACCAGTCGGGCACGCCGTGCTCCTTCATTGTGTCCACCCAGCCCTCCTGAAAGCCGCCCTTTTTGACACGGCCCTTTCTCACGGCCTCCATTATCTTAAAGCTCAGCTTCGGGTCCATGCCCCGTGAGATGAGGTAGAGCATTATGTCGTCGCGGCACCCAACGGTCTCCCGGACCGAGGCGGTGCCGGAGGTTATGAGGTCCTTGGCGTTTCCAAGCCACACGTCCGTTCCGTGGGAGAAGCCGGACAGGCGCACGAGGGTGTCAAAGTCCTCCGGCTGTGTGTCCACCAGCATCTGGCGTGTAAAGCCGGTGCCGAACTCCGGTATGCCGATGGAGCCGGTCTTTCCGACGATGGGGTCGTCGTCCGTAAGGCCAAGGGGCGCGGCGGACTTGAAGATGCCCATGGTCTCCGGGTCGTCTAAGCGTATCTCACGGGCGTTGAGGCCGGTCATGTCCTCCAGCATTCTTATCATGGTGGGGTCATCGTGGCCAAGCTCATCGAGCTTTAAGAGGTTGTCCTCCATGCAGTGGTACTCAAAGTGGGTGGTCACTATGTCCGTGTCCGGGTCGTCCGCCGGGTGCTGGGCGGGACAGAAGTCCGAGATCTCCATATCCTGCGGAATGACCACAAGTCCGCCGGGGTGCTGGCCCGTGGTGCGCTTTACGCCCACGCAGCCGAGGGCAAGGCGTGTCTCCTCCGCCTTTGACACGGTCTTTCCCGTGGTCTCAAGGTATCTTTTTACGTAGCCGTAGGCGGTCTTCTCCGCCACGGTGCCGATGGTCCCGGCACGGAAAACGTGGTCCGGCCCGAAAAGCTCGGTGGTGTACCTGTGGGCGTTGGCCTGATACTCCCCGGAGAAGTTAAGGTCGATATCCGGCACCTTGTCGCCCCCGAAGCCAAGGAAGGTCTCAAAGGGTATGTCAAAGCCGTCCTTTTTATATTCCGTCCCGCAGACGGGGCAGTTTTTATCTGGCATGTCCGCTCCGCAGCCGTAGCCCTTGTCGGTGACGAACTCCGTGTGCTTGCACTTGGGACACCGGTAGTGGGGCGGAAGGGAGTTGACCTCCGTTATCCCCGACATGAAGGCCACGATGGAGGAGCCCACGGAGCCACGGGAGCCCACGAGATAGCCGTGCTCCAGCGAGTTTTGCACCAGCTTCTGGGCCGACATGTATATGACGTCGTAGTGGCGGGAGAGTATGTCGTGAAGCTCCTGCTCCACGCGGCTCGTGACTATCTCCGGCGGGTTCTCCCCGTAGAGCTCGCGCATACGGCCGTAGACAAGGTCCTTTAGCTGCTGTTCGGAATTTTCTATCTTCGGCGGGAACAGCTTACCGGCGGGAGGCAGGGGCCTGACAATATCGCACATTTCGGCTATCCTTTGGGGATTTGTTATGACCACCTCTTTGGCCCGCTCAGGCCCTAAGTAGTCAAACTCCCGGAGCATCTCGTCGGTGGTCCTGAAATATATGGGCAGGGGCTTGTCCCCGTCCTCAAAGTCCTTGGCCACTAAGAGCACATGCCTGAATATCTCGTCCTCCGGGTCCAGAAAATGCACGTCCCCCGTGGCCACGGTGGGCTTGTGAAGCTCATCTGCCAGAGCTAAAACCCGGCGGTTTAAGTCCCTCAGCTCCTCCTCGTCCCTTGCTTTCGGCCGCTCGCCTCTCAGCATGAACATGTTGTTGCATATGGGCTGTATCTCAAGGTAGTCGTAAAACTCCGCAACGCGCCTCTGCTCCGCCCTGCAACGCCTGTCAACTATGGACTGGAAGACCTCCCCAGCCTCGCAGGCCGAGCCGATTATGAGCCCCTCCCGGTGCTTTTCAATGAGGGATTTTGGCATTATGGGGTTCTTTTTGAGGTACTCAAGGTGGCTGGCGGTGACTATCTTATATAGATTTTTTATCCCCGCCTGACTTTTGGCCAGGACTATGATGTGCTGTGGCCGGAGCCTTCTGTGCTGGGCGGCCTGACGCCTTCCGGGCTGGGTGGCATCGTTGACCCCGCTTATCTTCTCCACGCCCTCCTCCATGAGGGATTTGGCGAAGCTTGCCCAGATGAGCCCGCAGGTCAGCGCGTCGTCGGAGGCCCGATGGTGGTTAAAATCCGGGAGCCCCAGTCTACCCGCCACCAAATCCAGCTTGTGGCTTTTCATGTCAGGGAGCCTCGACTGGGCGGCGATGAGCGTGTCGATAAAGGTGGGGTCAAAATCATAGCCATTGCGTATGCACGCCTCGTCTATAAAGCCCACGTCAAAGCCGGCGTTGTGGGCCACCAGCGGCCGGGAGCCGGCAAACTCAAGAAATTTTTTGACCGCCTCGGCCTCCTTGGGCGCTCCCGATACCATCTCGTCCGTTATGCCCGTGAGGTTCGTCACCTCCGGCGGTATGGGCTTTTCCGGGTCAACGAAGGTCTGGAACCTGTCCACCTCCTGAAAATCGTGGAAAAGCACGGCGCCGATCTCCGTTATCCTCTCGTACATGGAGCTTAAGCCCGTGGTCTCCAGATCGAAGGCCACGAAATCCCCGGTGAGGGGCCCGTCGGCGCTCCCAAGCACGGTGACACGGTCGTCGATGTCGTTTACATAATATCCTTCCACGCCGTAGATGACCTTTATCTTGTCTCCGGCGGCCTTCATAGCGTCGGGGAAGGACTGGCACACGCCGTGGTCGGTGATGGCTATGGCCGGGTGGCCCCATTTGATGGCACGCTTTATCACCGCCGCGGTGTCCGTGAGGGCGTCCATGGCGCTCATCTTTGTGTGCAGGTGTAGCTCCACCCGCTTCTCCTCCGCCGTGTCCTCACGAACGGGTCTGGGCTCCGCCGCGGCGATGGCGCGGGGGTCAAGCACTATGTCGTTATCGAATTTGTTGAAGGTTATATTCCCCTGACAGGTGAGGTTCATGCCCACGGATACGGTCTGGGCGGCCTTCTTCTGGGCATCGTCCGTCATGTATTTCGACACGCGCACGCTGCCCGTGCCGTCGGTCATGTCGAAGGAGAGTATGAACGCCCCGTTTCTCGCCTCGTGTGAGGCAACGGAGAACACCTCGCCGGTGACGGAGACGCGGCCTGAGTCCAGCGTCAGGGTGTTCATGGGCGTATTTTCGGCTCGCACGGTCCTGCCGAGTATGGCGGGGCCGCTGTTTGCCCTTGTCTCGGCGGCTCTCCTCCTCTCCCGGTCCTCCGGGAAGGTGGGGTTTACGGTGACGCGGGAAAGGCCGAAGCTCCCCTCTATGTACCGCTCCATCATGCCGATATATACGGGGGCCACCGGGGATAAAAAGCTTATGTCCGCCGTCATTGTCCGGCCCCCCGTGTCCACCGTGGCCCCGGTGACCTGAGCCCCCCGGAGGGCGCTCTCAGGCGCGCCGGAATTGAGAAGGTCCGGGAACATGTCGAGGACCGGTATGCTCTTTGTCTCAGCCATTATCCGACTCCCCGATCAAATCAAGTAATCCGTCCGCCAGCTTCTCAAAGGGGAGCTTTTTGACTATCTGCCCCTTTTTGAACAAAAGGCCCTCGCCGTCTCCTCCGGCCACGCCGAAGTCGGCCTCACGGGCCTCGCCGGGGCCGTTGACGGCGCAGCCCATGACGGCGACGGTCATGTCCCTCTTTACGTTTTTGAGCCTCAGCTCCACCTCGTGGGCAAGGCCCACAAGGTCGATGTTCGTCCTGCCGCAGGTTGGGCACGAGACTATCCTGACGCCCCCGGAGCGAAGACCGGCGGCCTTCAAAATGGCGATGCCCGCCTCCACCTCCCGCTCAGGGTCGGCGGTGAGGGAGACGCGTATGGTGTCGCCGATGCCCTCGGAGATAAGCGTGCCAATGCCGACGGCGGAGTTTATGGCGCCCACAAATTCCGTACCCGCCTCGGTGACGCCAAGGTGCAGGGGGTAGTCGCAGGCTTTTGATATGAGCCTGTACGCCTCCACCGTGCGCTGTACTGTGGAGGATTTTACGGAGATACAAATATCCCCAAAGCCCACGTCCTCAAGCATACGCGTGTGGTTCAGGGCGCTCTCCACCATGGCCTCAGCCGTGGGGCCGCCGTATTTTGCCAGAAGCTCCCGCTCCACGGAACCGGAGTTCACGCCCACCCTTATGGGCACGTGCCGGGCCTCGCAGGCCCTGGCCACCGCCCGGACACGGTCGAGGCCGCCGATGTTGCCGGGGTTTATGCGCACCTTGTCCACACCCCCGTCAAGGGCGGTGAGGGCAAGCTTGTAGTCAAAATGTATATCGGCAACTATGGGTATATGTATCCGCGCCTTTATTTTCCCCACGGCCTTTGCGGCGTCCATATCCGGGACCGCCACGCGGATAATATCGCACCCGGCTTTCTCAAGCCTCAATATCTGGGCCACGGTGGCCTCCACGTCGGAGGTCTTGGTGTTGCACATGGACTGCACCGACACCGCCGCCCCGCCGCCTATTTTCACGTTTCCGACGTTGATTTCTTTAGTCATATCAATTCACACCCTTCGGGGAGCTATACCAGTTTCATTATATCGCTGACCATAATGACGGCCATGAGGCCCAGCAGGGCCACCATGCCGGCGGCGTGGACGTAGCCCTCATACTTGGGGTCCAGCTTTTTGTGGAAGATCCCCTCGATGATGAGGTTTATTACGAGGAAGAATATCCTGCCCCCGTCAAGGGCGGGAATGGGCAGAAGGTTCATGACGGCAAGGTTCACCGCGATGAAGGCCACAAGGTACATGACCTGCTCAATGGCGGCGCGTCTTGACTGCTGTTCCTCCACCTCGTGGCCCATGTTGTTTATCTCCCCCACAATGCCCACAACGCCTGCCATGTCACGAAGTCCCGCCGCGCCGGTCACAAGGTCAGAGAGGCCCATCCAAACCATGCGCACGAAGTTATAGGTGGTGTACCCCGTGTACTTTATCTTCTGCCATGCGTCAGCCTCGACGACCCCGAAGTTTAAGCCGTAGCGCACGCCGTCGGCGTACTTTTCCGGCTTCAGGCCGTAGTCGCGGAGCGTCACCTTCTCGCCTTCCCTTATGACCACCATGTCCACCGTACTCCCGGCCCTCTGCATATAGGTGGAGAAGTCCGAGGAGTAAAAGACCCGGTGGCCGTCGATGGAGTATATCCTGTCCCCGACCTCGATGCCGTTCTCGGCGTACTTGAAGCCCTCCGCCGTGCCAACGACCTCGTTTGTGGTAAAGGCGGCGGCTGAGGAGTATATGACCGCGACGATGATAAAGCCTAAAATAAAATTCATCGCCGCCCCGGCCACAAGTATGAGCGCCTTTTTCCACGCGCTCTGGCGGGCGAAGGCCCGCTCGTCCCCCGTGTCCTCGTCCTCGCCCTCCATGGCGCAAAATCCGCCGATGGGCAGGAGGCGTAGGGAATAGAGTGTCTCGCCCCCCTGCTTTTTTAAAAGCGTGGGGCCCATGCCTATGGAGAACTCGTTGACCTTCACCCCGCACGCCTTGGCCACGATGAAGTGGCCGAACTCGTGTATGGCGATGAGAAGGCCGAAGGCTATGATAGCGATGATAATGTACATTTTGTCACACCTTTATTGATTTTCGCGTGAGCTCGTCGGCCGCCAGAATATCCTCAAGGGACCGGGCGGGCAGTTTTCCAAAATCCTCCACGGCCCTGAGGATCAGCTCCGGTATTTCGGTAAAGCCGATTTTTCTGTTGAGGAAGGCCCTGACGGCCACCTCGTTGGCGGCGTTCATCACCGCCGGGGCGGCGTCTGTCCTCTTGGCCACCGACAGGGCTATTTTTAGACAGCCGAATTTGTCCGTGTCGGGCTTTTCGAAGGTAAGCGTACCAACCTCGGCAAGGTCAAGTGTCTTGACCAGCGACGGGCGACGCTCAGGGTACGTAAGCGCCAGCTGTATGGGAAGGCGCATGTCCGGCACGCCCATTTGCGCTATGACGGAGTTATCGCAAAACTCCACCGCCGAGTGGACTATGCTCTGGGGGTGGACCAGCACCGTTATCCTCTCCGGCTCCACGGAAAATAGGTGCATGGCCTCGATGACCTCAAGGCCCTTGTTCATCATGGAGGCCGAGTCGATGGTCACCTTGGCCCCCATGTCCCAGTTGGGGTGGCGAAGGGCCATCTCAGGGGTCACGGAGGTGAGCTCCTCCTTTGAAAGGGTCCTGAAGGGCCCGCCGGAGGCCGTCAGGAGTATACGCTTGACCTCGCTCTTCCTCCCGCCCATGAGGCACTGGAAGATGGCGGAGTGCTCCGAGTCCACCGGGATAAGCTCACAGCCCCGCTCCTCTATGGCGCGGGTAACTATGTTCCCGGCGCAGACAAGCGTCTCCTTGTTGGCGAGGGCTATCCTCCTGCCCCCGGTCTCTATGGCCGCCAACGTGGGCCTGAGGCCCGCGATGCCAACGAGGGAGGACTCCACTATTTCCGCGTCCATGCGGGCGCACTCACATACGCCCTCCTCGCCGGACAATACCCGCACGGGGGTATCCGCAAGGCGGGTTTTGAGCTCCGAGGCCGCTCCCTCGTCCGCCATAGCGACACAAACGGGCGAAAATTTTCTCGCCTGACACTCCATCAAATCCACGTTCCTATTTGCCGTCAGGGCCGTTATCCTAAAGTCCAGCGCCTCCGCCGCCTCCAGCGTCTGTGTGCCGATGGAGCCGGTGGAGCCCAGCACTGTCAATGTCTTTGCCATAGCCGATCCCCTCAAAACGCCGGTATATTGGAGACGAGCAGGTACACTAAGGGCGCTGTGAAGATGATGGAGTCAAATCTGTCCAGCACCCCGCCGTGACCGGGTATAAGGTTGCCGTAGTCCTTGATGGCGTGCTCCCGCTTTATGACCGAGAAGGCAAGGTCGCCTATCTGGCAGGTCACGTTCCCAAGGCAGGCGTAGAGAAGAAGCCGGAGATAGTCTACCTCTATGCCGGCGGCCTTGTCCACTATGAGCCCGAATATCATTATACCCACAATTCCGCCGATGAAACTCCCGATAAAGCCCTCAAGGGATTTATTGGGACTGCACTTCACGACCCCCTTGTGGCGGCCGAGGAACATTCCCCCGAAATAGCCGCCGGTGTCGGACACCGCGGTTATGACGAAGGCCATTATTATGAGAAGTCCCCCGTTTTCCATCATACGCAGCTGTAGTAAGGCCGACATACACACGGGAACCAGCACCCCGATGAAAAGCCCGGACATCACGGTGGAAAATCCCACGGCCTTATCCGTGCCGTAGGTGAATATGGCCTCGGCAAAGAGCGCCACCATCAGGAATACAAGCGCGATCCTTATGGTGAGCTCGGCGTAGCCGAAGTAAAATCCAAGAGGTATGGCCGCGGCGGAGAGGCCGGGATAGACGAGCATACGTAGATCCGTCACCTTCCCCACCGTGCGCATGAGCTCATATACGGCTATGACGCCGAGAACGGCTATGACCGCCGCCAGACACCAGGCCGGGGCCCACAGGGCCAGCACAAGCAAAAGCGCGATCATCACAGCCGCCATTATCGTCCGTGTCAAAAGCATAAAAATACCTTCTCCCTCAATAGTTTACGCCGTCGCCGGCTCCAAAAGCGTCAGCGTCCTCCTGTCCGCGTCCAGCCGGCATCTGACGCCGTAGGGTATTATGCCGATGGGCTCGGCGTGGCCGAAATTCACGTTATAAAGTATGGGGAGCTCAGGATGCCCAGCCTCGAAACCCACCACCCTGCGGTAGACCTCCTTATAGGGCTCATATTTGCTCCGTCTCGCGGGCTTGCCCACGATGATACCCTGAATGACATCAAAGAGCCCTTGGGCCGCGAAGTTGCGAAGATACCACGTGAGAAGCTCGCAGGAGGTGTCGTCCTCGCTTGTCTCCAAAAACATTATTTTTCCCGCCCACTTATCCCTTGCGGGCCAGAGGGACGTCCCCAGAAGCTCCACGAATACGTCGACACAGCCGCCGAGAAGCTCCCCCTCCACGGCTCCCGCGCCCTGAAGGACCTCGTAGCCGATCTCCTCCGGGTGGTAGGGCTTTAGGGTATTCATGTTCTCCTCGCTCCACCATATCTTCCCGTCCTCGTCGTCGTACCAGTATGGCGCGGAGGGTATTTTTAGCGTCTCGCAGGGCTCAAAGAGGGTCTTGCGGATCATTCGGTCGGTGTAGTCGTTTATCCTGACGTACTCCGAGAAATTGTTCATGATGCTGGCCCCGTAATAGGATATGAGGCCGGCCTTGTACATCATGAAGTGGTTCGTGGTGGTGTCGGAAAAGCCCGTGAATATCTTGGGGTTATCGCGTATCACGTCAAAGTCGATGTACGGGAGCAGCCTTATGGTATCGTCCCCGCCGATGGCGTTGAATATGGCCTTCACGCTCTTATCCCGGAAGGCGTCCATAAGGTCGCGAGCTCTGGCCTCAGGGTGCTCGTACAGATACTGCCTGCCCTTTAGCGCGTTTGGCATGACCTTGACATGAAGGCCGAAGTCCCGCTCCAGGCGCTCTTGGGCAATGGCGAGCTTGTGGACGGCCCAACTCTCCCCCAGCGTGCCGGCGGAGAGGCTCACAATGGCCACCGTGTCGCCCTTTTTGAGGTGTGACGGTTTTATCATGATAAACTCCCTATTTCTTCACGCCGCCGTAGCGCCGGTCGCGTTTTTGATAGGCCGCTATGGCCGCGTCCATGTCCTTTGGCGTAAAATCCGGCCACAGGACGTCGGTGAAGTAAAATTCCGAGTAGGCCGACTGCCAGAGAAGGAAGTTGGATATCCTCTCCTCCCCGCTGGGCCTGATTATCAGGTCCGGGTCCGGCATACCTGCGGTGTAGAGATACTTCGATAGCTCCTCCTCCGTAAGCTCCCCGCGGTCGGGGTCGGCTTCCCATGCCTTGACGGCTCTCACGATCTCGTCCCGGCCCCCGTAATTTACGCAGAGGTTGGCCTGAGTGTGGGTCTCAAGCGTCTCGTCGATGGCCTCCACCCGGTCTATGAGCGCCCGGAGCTCCGGGGACAGGGGCGTCAGATCCCCTAATATCCTTATGCGCACGTTCTCCCGGCGCATCTTCTCGATTGCCTCCTCAAGGTACTTCTTGAGAAGGCCCATAATGGCCGACACCTCGTCGGCTGAGCGCTTCCAGTTTTCCGTGGAGAAGGCGTAGACGGTGAGGTATTCAATACCGAGGTCACGGCAATAGGAGGCTATCCGCCGGAAGGTCTCAGCCCCGGCGGCGTGACCGGCGGTGCGGGGAAGGCCCCGCTTTTTGGCCCAGCGCCCGTTGCCGTCCATTATTATCGCAATATGACGGGGCAGGACCGTCCCCTGCCCCGCCGTTTTTTGATCCGCGCCCGCCATCAGATGGAGGTCAGTTCCTTTTCCTTTTTTGCCGTGGTCTCGTCGACCTTCTTGATGTAGTCGTCGGTCATGGTCTGAAGGTCCTTCTCCATGATCTTCAGATCGTCCTCGGTGACGTCGCTGGCCTTCTGCATCTTCTTGAATTTCTCGTTGGCGTCACGGCGCACGTTGCGCACGGCGGTCTTGGCCGTCTCGGCGTACTTCCTCACCTGCTTTATGAGCTCCGCCCGGCGCTCCTCGGTGAGCTGGGGGAAGGCGAGGCGTATGACGGAGCCGTCGTTCTGGGGATTGATGCCCACGTCGGAGGCGAGTATGGCCTTTTCAATGGGCTTGAGAAGGCCCTTGTCCCAGGGCTGTATGACAAGCGTCCTTGGGTCCGGCGAGGAGATGGTGCCCACCTGGTTTATGGGCGTGGGCACACCGTAGTAGTCAACTCTCAGGTGGTTGAGCACGGCGGAGTTGGCCCGCCCGGCCCTAACGGTGGCAAACTGGGCCTCCAGCGCCTCGATGGTCTTGTTCATCTTGTCAAGGTATTCCTTAAAAGCTGCGTCGTCGGTGTACATGGTTTGACCTCCTTAATTTTATGTTGAAAAACTCTCGGTTTTTTCCTCACTTCACGACCGTGCCGATCTTCTCCCCCATTATGGCCCGCTTTATGTTCTCCGGGTCCTTCAGGGCGAAGAGCAGGACGGGGATATTGTTGTCCATGCTGAGGCTGGTGGCCGTGGTGTCCATGACGGCCAAATGCTGGGCCAGCACGTCGTCATATGATATATGGTCGAATTTTACGGCCTTGGGGTCCAGCTTGGGGTCCGCGGAGTACACCCCGTCCACGTTCTTGGCTAAAAGTATAACGTCCGCGTTTATCTCCGCCGCCCTCAGCACCGCCGCCGTGTCCGTGGAGAAATAGGGGCTGCCGGTGCCGCAGCCGAATATGACTATGCGGCCCTTCTTAAGGTGCTTGTCGGCCTTGAGCCTTATATAGGGCTCCGCGATGGAGCTCATCTGCACCGCGGTCTGCACTCTCACCTCGGCGCCCATGTGCTCCAATACGTCCGCCACGGCAAGGCAGTTCATCACCGTAGCCATCATGCCCATGTGGTCGGCGCGGGTGCGCTCCATTCTGCCGCCGCCGTCCTTCACGCCGCGCCAGAAGTTCCCGCCGCCGATGACTATGCCGATCTCCACGCCCATGTCGGCGCACTCCTTGACGACCTTACAGACGCTCTCGATGACGTCAAAGTCAAGGCCGAAGCCCCGCTCGCCCGCGAGGGCCTCGCCGGATAGCTTTAAAAGCACTCTCTTATATACAGGTTTTGTGTCCATATGTCCTCCCCGGTCGAATATATTGTTTTTTCCTATTTTAATATACTTTCACCAAAATTGGAATAGCATATTTGTAATTTTACAAAAATTTCGGAATTTTCTTTTTCCTCCCCCGGTCACGATCGGCGAAATTATGTTGAATATCGTCGGAAAGAGTGGTATTATAACCTCATACGCCATAAAAAACGCCCTCCGGAGGTAACAAAATGGCACAGCTCTACTTTAAATACGGGGCCATGGGCTCCAGCAAGACGGCCAACGCCCTTATGGCCCGGTTCAACTACGAGGAGCGGGGCCAGAAGGTCCTGCTGGTAAAGCCCCAGCTTGACACAAGAAACGGGGACCACACGGTCTATTCCCGCATCGGCCTTACATACCCCTGCGTCTATTTTCACGAGATGCGCTCCATGGAGGACAGCGAGCTTCAGAAAAACGACTGCATAATCGTGGACGAGGCCCAGTTTTTGACGAAGGACGAGGTCATGTACCTTGTGCATTTAGTGGACGACTGCGGCATACCCGTCATATGCTACGGCCTCCGGGCGGATTTCAAGGGCGAGCTCTTTCCGGGAAGCTACGAGCTACTTGTCATGGCCGACAAGATAGAGGAGGTCAAGACCGTCTGCTGGTGCGGCAAGAAGGCCACCTTCAACGCCCGCTTCGACGAAAACGGCAAGGTCTTAAAGGAGGGCGCCCAGGTGGTCCTCGGCGCCAACGACAAATACATCGGCCTCTGCCGTCACCACTGGATGACCGGCGATCTGGGTCCGGATTTCCAGCCGAAAAAATGATTTAAGCCAGCGGCTCCGCCGCTGGCTTAGCTTTTTACATTCAAATCAATTTTCGCGGCGACATGCGCGGCGCGAAAATTACCTTTTGTTTTGCGTAGTGTATGGCGGGGCCCCCGGCGGGCTGTTGCCCGCTGGGGAGAGGAGGAGCGATGCCAGCGCCTGAGCCCGACCGCAGGGAGGGCGAGGTAAAGCGGCATCAGCGACGACGAGGCCGTGCGCGGAGCAAAACGGCAGAAAAAATGCGCGAATAGGTCCGCAGACCTTTTCGCGCATTTTTTCGCACGTATCCCCTTGTCGGAAAAGGCCGACAGGCCTTTTTCGACAGGTATGGTGGAGGGCCGGGGAGCTAATACGAACCGCCCCTCCGGCCCTGCGAGGGCTTCAGCATCCATAACCAGGGCCACATCGACGGACGATCCCCTGCCGGAGTAGTTGAGCGCAATGCGGATCCGGTCATCCCACAGGTAGACGGCATTCACAAAAGAGCCGATGACCTTCCGCCGGAAGTCGGCGTCATTGATGTCGCCATCCCGGAATTTTTCGAGCCAGTAGACGATGAAGCTCCGCTCCACATGGGTGAGGGCGGCTTCCTCCAGGGCAACGGCGTCCTTCAGCCGGTCGGCCTCCAATTCAAGCTCCATGAGCCGGGACTTCGTGGTCACGGTGATGATCCCGGCCTCAATGGCCTTCATGACGTTACCGGAGGCCCGCTGGTTTTCGGAAAGCTGGTCCCGGAGGCCCTGGAGCACGGCGGAATTTGCCTCCCGCTCCTGATAGGCCATGACGGCGTCGGCCATCCATTCAATGACCTCCGGCTTCAGGACATAGTCCAGGGTGGCCTGCACCACCACCCGCTCCAGCCAATCCCGGCTCACGTTTTCCTTCGGGCAGGTATGCTCGGAGCGGCGCTTTTGACAGGAGTAGTAGAAATGCAGGTCCCCGTTCCGCCCAGTCCCGGAGACACCCACCATGGGAGATTTGCAGAGGCCGCAAAAGAGCTTCCCGGTCAGGAGATACTCCCCGTTTACGCGGTGACGCCCCTGGGGGTTTTTCTTGGTCCGGAGTCGCTCGGCCACCGCAAGGAAAAGCGATTTGTCGATGATGGCAGGGACCCCGCCCTCAATTCGGACATCCCCGAAAGAGTAGACGCCGGTATAAGTCTCATTTACCAGAATCCGATGGAAAGAGGTCCGGCCCCACAGGCCACCCCGCTTCGTGTGGATACCCCGCCCGTTTAGGTCATTGGCGATTTCGACAAAGGGGACGCCCTCGGCCACCTTCCTGAAAATCTCCCGGACCACCTCGGCCTCGGCATCAACCAGGGCGAAGCGGCCATCCGGCCCCTTGCAATAGCCGAAAGGGATTGCCCCGCTGTTGACCTTGCAATCCTGGGCATTATACTTCATGCCCCGCCGGATGTTTTGGGAGAGGTTCGCCGAATAATACTCGGCGGACCCTTCCAGCACCGACTCCAAAAGGATGCCCTCCGGCCCCTCCGGGATGGACTCCTTCGCATAGAGCACCCGGACCCCGTTCTTTTTCAGTTTGAATTTGTAGGTGGCCGAATCGTAGCGGTTCCGGGCAAACCGGTCGATTTTCCATAGCAGGACATAGGACCACCGCTTTTTAGCAGAATCCCGGAGCATGGCCTGGAATTGGGGACGCTTGTCCGTTTTCCCGGAGAGCGCCCGGTCGGCGTAGACCTTCACCACCCGGAGGCCCAGGGACCGGGCATAGTCCTCGCAATCTGCCACCTGCTGCTCGATGGAGACATCCTTCTGGTTATGGGTCGAATACCGGGCATAGATTACACAGGAATCCACTTCTCCGGACACCATATCAATTTCACTTTTTCCCATTATCTCCACCCGTTAGCCCAAGTTCAATACGGAGCCGATATATATGCTTGCAAGGCAGCCTCCGAACAAAATAATCCCGGCAAGTGCAGGTATCGACCGTCGTTTCATAGGGCACCTTTCCGGAGCCTCCGAAAGTGGCCATTCGGTTATCAAAGTCTATTGAGAGCGGGGCGCACTTTGTTTCTCGCGCTTTCTCAATACGCTTCAGCTGCTCCGGGTGCTCATCGATATTTGAAGAGTTTTTCACACTTTCGAGCAGATCTTTGTCCTGGCCGCCAGGTTTCCTTCGGAATATCTCAATAATACCAAGCTCGGCTGCCAAACGGTATATATGCTTACACGGGAGATGACGGTCTTCGAAGTCGTGACAAGTGCAACTTGCCAAGGTTGTGTCATAATACGAAAGATCAGATGTGCTCGAAAACCGCGCCGTCTTGGTCTCAGAGTCAATCTCAAAGGAAAACGGATAGTTCATCGCTCTTTCTTGACGGTCAATTTGGGCAACGTCGGCATGGACGGAGCAATCCCACTCAGGCCATGCCTGCAACATTCTGCATCGACCGTATTCAGGTAACTTTGCACGCTTTGCCATTCCAAAAACCTCCTTCGTATATGGAAAAAGGGAATCAACCGTATGGTTGGTTCCCTCTTTTTGCTTCACAGGGAATCCCCTCCGCCAATTCATTATTCACTTAGAGAGAGGCCCATACCACATCGGCAGTCCGCGCCGCAGGCGTTCACAAATCAGGCTCACGCATCCTGTTTCTTTTCTTTGCGCCTCTGCTCGCGAGCAAGTTTGGCATAAGCGTCCTCATCGGCATTTGGGTCAATAAATGATGAATTTTCGGAGGTGCCGCTTACGCCCAATGGATTTTTTTCGCTTTGCTCAAAACGTTTGAGCTCAACAACGGTTTTTTCAACCAGCTCTTTTGCATAAGCGCAGAAGGTCATTCGGTCTTTATCCGACATTGAAAAATACGAAAACAAAAAAGCCCTTTCAAAATCGGAGCAACCGAATTGTTTAAAAAGTTCTTCCAATGCGTCATCTGGATTTGGAGCAACAGGATCTCCAATTCCGTATTTAAGCCAATCTTCATCAAAGCCAAAAGTCAAGGATATTGTGTGCAACACGCTATCCGGAGGAATTCGTCTTCCCGTTTCATAACCAGAAATTGCAGATTTCGTCATTTTTAACCGTCTTGCGAATTCCTCTTGATTAAGGCCACAACTTTCCCTCGCAAACAAAATTCGCTCACTTATGAGTGAATTTTCCATATCAGACCACCTCTTTTTTCTGTATATTAACACGTCAAGTGCGCAATGTCAACAAAAATTTCTGTTTCCGCTTGACAAAGTACGCAATGCGGATTATAATAAACGCAAAGCGTACCTGAAAGTACGCGATAGGGAGGTGAAATCCATGAGCTCTTCAAAAGAATTGCAAAATGCAAATGAAAAGGAAACGATCTTCACCGAGGGTGTAAAAATGTTGCAAATTCTTCGCACTTTGGGCGACGAAGATCAGAGAATTGCCTTTGCGGTTTTGCAAGGGATGAGGATCCAGAAAATGAT
>CANREY010000005.1 GCA_947629755.1 uncultured Oscillospiraceae bacterium
GTTATGTTGAAATAGAAAAACACGAAGAATAGTCCCGCGGGTATAAAAAACATGTCGTTCTCCTTTACTGCGCAAAAAATACGTTCCCGCTCCTGATTGCGGAGCCGTGAGAGCCCAAAAGCCTTTTGCCCTCTCACCGCCCCGTAAATTACAGTCTACCACAATTGCGCAAAACTTCAACCCTGTCTCAAGGTTACTTACGCAAAAAGCGCGCCGCGCCTTTCGGCGCGGCGCACACTTATGATGCTATGATGCTATGTAATTTATGCCGAGATCAGCCCTTGTTGGCCTGATAAGCGGCATTGACCTCTTCCTTGATCTGGGCGCCGCCGAGGGACTCCCACTCAGCGACAGCGGCCTGGAACTCGTCCCATGTGCCCTGGTTGGCGCAGTACCTGATCATGGCGTTGGTGACCTTGGAGTAGATGTTACTGGACTCCTTGACGTAGGTCTCGGACTGTACCTGATAGGCAAGAGCCGGGTTGATAAGGGCATACTGACGGGCCTCGACCTCGGCCTCAAGGCACTTCTCGCCGGCCACGTCGGGCTTGGCCTGGACGGCGTCGTCAATGGTGAAGGGCAGGTAAGCGATGACCTGGTTCAGGCCCTGGCTGGGCAGGTTCTGGGCCTCGACGCCCTTTTCCTGCACAGCGTAGCCGTCCTCCATGTGATAGCTGACGCCCTCGATACCAAGTTCTGCAAGAGCGCGCATCTTGCTGTCGTTCATCTTGTCGAGGAACTTAAGGCAATTCTTCACGTCCTCCTCGGTCTTGGCGCCGGCCTTGGTGATAAGGAAGCCGCCCTTGTAAACGGCCAGGCAGGCGGTGTAACCGTTGATGTTGCTGACCATCTCGGCCCATGCGTAATCGGGGTTCTCAGGATCGGGGGACGGGGTGTCGGTCACAGACTCGACCTTGTTGTCCCTGTAATACCTCCATGCGCGGCGTCCGCCGCCGTCCAGGGTATCGACGAAAGCGCCCACATTGCCCTTCTGGAACTGCTCGCCCCAGCCGTCGGCGGTGACGGAGGCCCAGTCAGGACGTACAATGCCGTCCTCGGTGAGCTTGCGTATCCAGTCGCAGGCCTGCTTGTACTCGTCAGTCTCCCACGCGGGGACAAGGACGCCGTCTCTCTCCACCCAGTCGGGGGTGATGCCGAACCAGGAGAAGATGATCTTGAGATAGTCGGCGTAGCCGGACTGCATCTCAAGGCCGTAGGTGTCCTGCTTGCCGTTGCCGTCAGGATCGTTGTAGGTGAAGGCGTAGAGCATGTTGTAGACGTCGTCAATTGTCTTGGGCTTCTCGATGCCCAGCTTGTCGGCCCAGTCGCCGCGGTAGCTCAGACCGTAACGGCCGGTCTCACGCATGGTGGGGATGGCGATCCACTTGCCCTGAACGGTGAGAATGTCCTTCACGTTATCGGGGCACTGGGCAAGGTTGGGATAGTCGGTGGGGTTGATGAACTGGCTCAGGTCCCAGAACGCGTCGTTCTGAGCGGCCTGAATGATGGTGGTGGAGATGTCGCCTGAGAAGGTGAGGATCATGGGCATGTTGTCCTTGTCCATGAGGGTCATGTTGAGCTTGTCGCCGTAGCCCTCAGAGGAGACGAACTGCCACACGGGGGAAACGCCGGTGTACTCCTCAACGGCCTTCTGGACAGCGCCGTCTTTGTCCTTGGTCTCGGACATCTCGCCGCCGTAGAGGCTGATGGTCATGACCGAGATCTGGCCATCCTTGAGTTCGTTCTTACTGCCGCCGCAGGAAGCCAGGACGCTTACCAGCATAACGGTGGCAAGAACAAGAGCAAGTACTTTTTTCATTTTCATAAAGTATCCTCCTGTTTTGTTTTTCGACAGCCCTTCGGCCGTCATTTTTACTATTACAAACGGCTCACGCCGCGTGTAAACCGTATCTCAGCCCTTCACGGACCCGACCATGACGCCGGCGGTGAAGAACTTCTGGATAAAGGGATAGACCACCAAGATAGGCACTGTGGCCACAACGGTGGTGGCATTGCGGACGGCCTTTGTGGGAGGCGCGCCCCAAGTGCCCCAGTCGATGGTACCGCTGTCGTTTATTGCGCTCGTAAGCATGATGATACGCCTTAAGCATATCTGAACGACCTCCTTGGACTGGTCGTCGATGTACATCATCGCGCCGAAGTAGGCGTTCCAGTGGCCCACGGCATAGAACAGGGACACGGAGGCCAGCACCGGGGCGGACAGGGGGAGCATGACCCTCAGGAATATGTAGAGGTCGTTGGCGCCGTCGATAACGGCGGCCTCCTCCAGGTCGTCCGGGATGCCCTGGAAGTAGTTTTTGATGATGATCATGTTAAAGGCGCTCATGGCTCCGGGAAGCCACAGAGCCCAGTAGGAGTTGCCCAGATGCAGAAGGTTGGTGATAAGCAGGTAGCTGGGGACCATGCCGCCGCCAAAGAGCATGATGATGATGACCATGTTCATGAAGAAGTTGCGGCCCCTCAGGTACTTGCGGCTCAGGGGGTAGGCCATGGTGCAGGAGACGAACATATTTATGGCCGTACCGACTACCGTGACTATGACGGAGTTTTTAAGTCCGTTGAACACCGAGCCTTCATGGAAGATGTAGGTGTAGGCGTTGACGGTGGGCTGCTTGGGGATAATGAAGAACGCGCGCTCCAAAATCTCGCGCTCGCTGGCGAAGGAGGAGCCGAACACGTAAAGGAAGGGCAGGACGCATATGAGCGCCGCGATACCTGTAATGATGTAGAAGATGATCTGGATGACCATATCTCCGGGCGAGCGGTGATTAAAGCCTGTTGTGCCCTTTTCTATCTTTCCAGCCTTAGTTGCCATATTCTCCGCCTCCCATCAATAAAGTCCCGACTCGCCCAGAAGCTTGGCGCACTTGTTGGCCGAGAGGACGAGGATCAGGCTGACGACGGACTTGAATAGTCCCGCCGTGGTCGCCAAGGAGTACTGTCCGCTACGGACACCCTTGTTATACACGTAGGTATCGAACACCTCGGACACCGACTCGTTGGTGGCGTTCTGGAGAAGGAATATCTGCTCATAGCCGGTGTTCAGGATAGCGCCGACCTTCATGATGAGCATGATGACCACGGTGCTCCGTATTCCGGGCAGTGTCACGTGCCACATGAGGTTCCAGCGTCCCGCGCCGTCTATGCGGGCGGCCTCATAGAGCTGAGGATCCACGCTGGCAAGAGCGGCCAGATAGATGATGGTGCCGTAGCCCGTCTCCTTCCACAGCGTCTGGCCGATGAGCACCGGGACGAAGTACTTGGGCGAGCCCATGATGTTCGGCGCGTTGCCCACGCCGACTATGCTCTCGATCAACTTGTAGATGAAGCCGTCCTGAGCGTTGAAAAGCTGGCTCGTAAGGGCGTACACTATGACCAGAGAGACAAAGTGGGGTATGTAGACAAGCGTCTGGGACACGCGCTTGAACCACATGAGACGGAGCTCATTGAGTATGAGCGCGAAGATGATCGGCGCAGGGAACGCGATCAGCAGGTTCCAGACGGAGATGGACAGGGTGTTCTTCAAAAGCTTCATGAAGTCCGTACCCACAAAGAGTGTCTGGAAGTTCTTCCAGCCCACCTTTTCGCTCTCCATGAGGGCGCTGATAAGTCCGCCGCTTCCGGCGTAGGGGTTGAAGTTCTCAAATGCCATCACAAGTCCGCCCATGGGCAGATAGCAGAAGATAAGCATCCACAAAACTCCGGGTACGAGCATCAGATAAAGCCAGAAGTGCTGCTTTAACGCTCTGCCCCAGGGCATTTTGGTCTTGACCGGCTTCTGCTTCTTCGCGGTCTCAACGGGCTTATCAAGGGTGGCAGTCGCTGAGTTGCTCATTGTATTCCTCCCTTTTCTCATTTTTCCTTATCGGGCGCCCACGGCGGTCCCTGTATACGCCGTCAGTACCCGATACCGGCGGACATGAGCACAGCGATGCCCACGGTGCGCCTTATTGTCATATTGTACAATCCGTTTTAGCCTTTTCCAATGTTAAAAGGTTACTTTTAATGTCAAAAAGTAACCTCTTTATTGATATTTTTAACATCTGCCAATTTTCTTCCAAAAAAGCTGAAAAAAAGGAAAATTTACCGCGCTACCTGAGCATGAGCTTGCGAAATCTCGTTGGCGACTCGTTATAATACTTCCGAAACGCCTTGGAAAAGCTGTACTGATCGGAGTAGCCTATCTTCTCCGCTATGGCGGCGATGCTGTCCGAGGTGTCAGCCAGAAGCTCCGCGGCGTACTGCATACGAAGCTCGATTATATACTGCTTCGGGGATATATTGAAATACCGCTGGAAATACCTTATAAAATATTTCTCGCTCATACCCGCGTCACGGGCCATGTCCTTTATTTGCAGGTTGTCCGTAAAATGCCGGCCTATCTGGTCCGCCACACGGTTTATGAGCGTGTCGTCGGCGGCCTGCTCGTCCTCAAAAAAGTGCTCCTCGCACCTTGGCGGGTCAAGGAGCTCCGCCAGAAAGTCGAAGCAAAAGGCGTAAAACCTCACTGAGTGTCCCTTGTTCGACGTGTATCTGCTCCTGTACTCCCTGCAAAAGTCAAGGCACCTGCGATTAAGCGACGCCGACCGGTATATCCCCGCAAGGTTGCTCCCGGCAAGTATGTCGTAGTGGTTGCCCTTCTCCATGAAAAACCTCATGGAGTGGTAGGAGCACCCCTCCGGCCCCGCCCAGGCCGTGAAGGAATTGCCGGGGTAGAAAAGCACGCTGTCCCCCGGTCCGGCCTCGTGGGTCTGTCCGTTTATCTCGATGAACACGCTCCCCTTATATATGTTCCAAAAGGTATAGCCGGATCTGGTCTTTGTCTCGCGCCAGTCCGCTCCCCTGTCCACAAAGTGGCTCATGTCGATAGTGAGGGTGAGATCGGAAAAGGAATCGCTTCCGGGAGATAGATGTTCCACGCGCCCGCCTCCTTCCTGTCCACATCGGCGTCTTCATGCCGTTAAGCTATTTTAACTTCATTGGCAATGTCTTTCCAATGTCACAAAGTAACCCGGCATGTCAAAAAGTATCGTATTTGTCAAAATGTTACTACCCTCTCCCCTTTCGGACTTGAAAATCTGTCGGTTTGGTGGGATAATATCTGTCAAGACAGATATTATTTGATTTAATGCCGTCCCGCTCCCGCCCCGTGGGCGGAACCGCGGGACATGGCAAACAATATGATTTATTCTATCAGGTAATAAATATTTTTACCTCAAATCATATACAAATTCATTACGGAGGCGTTGTCATGGGAATATTTTCACCGAATTTGGCCGGTATGGGCCCCGGCGGCCCGGTTGTGCCGGAGCCCAAGGGGGGCTTTAGAAAATTCTTGCAGATAATGTCGCGGGACACCTTCGCCCTTCTGGGCGCGGGCTTTCTCGCCGGGGCCACGGCCCTTGTGTACATCATATCCATGTTCCTCGCGGTGGCCTCCCACGGCATGATCTACATGCTGGTGGGCGGGCCCGTGGGCGGCGTCATATTCATGCCCCAGCTGGTGGGCCTTTGCGACACCATCATGCGTGCCATGCGCAACGAGCACCCCGGCGACTGGTGGCAGAGCTACCGCAGGGCATGGAAGCGCAACCTCAAGCCCTCGGCGATCTTCGGCCTCATCGCCGGGACCCTTTTCGGCTTTCAGCTTTTCATGATGACCCACGCCGGCAGCGACGGCAACGACATGTTCCTGCGTATAGCCATGTACGCCGGCATATTCGTGGCCACCGCCATCGCCAAGTGGACCGTCCTCCAGATAGCCGTGGTGGACCTGCCCCTCGGCCGGCTTTTGCTCAACTCCATCGTTCTCTCGTCCAACCACCCCATAAGGACGTTTATCCTCACCGCCCTTGAGATAGTCTACTGGCTCTTTATTGTGGTGGCCTACCCCTTCTCACTTCTTTTCTACGTGCTTTTCAACTTCTGGCTCACGATGCTGATAACGGTCCTCACGCTCTACAAGCCCATGAACGAGACCTTCGGCATCGAGAAGGCCGTGGAGGAGCAGAGAAAGCTTGAGAAGCAAAAACACAGATCGGAGGGTAAATGATATGGCCGGTGAGTACTTTAGATGGAAATATAAGGACGTAAAGCCCGACCCCAAGCCCGTCTACACCAAGGCGGAGCTTCGCCGCAACTGGTGGGCCTACAACTGGAAGTGGCTCCTTCTGGGCCTTGTGGGCCTTATAATGCTGGGCTTTCTCGTACACGACATCTTTTTCAGGACAAAGCCCGACTACACCGTGGCCTACGTGAGCGCCAACGCCCTGCCGGACGAGGTACACGAGGCCCTGACTGCGCGCCTTTCCGAGCTTGGCGAGGACCTCAATGGCGACGGCAAGGTGATCGTCGAGCTCAATGAGTACCAGATGAGCTTCAAATCTACGGATTATTTAAACCCCGACCTTGCCTCCGCCGCCACCACCCGCCTCACCGTGGACTTAAGCTCCGGCGACACCTATATCATACTCACCGACGACCCGGAGGGCTTCCAGAGCCGCATAGCGGCCTTCGCCTACCTTGACGGCTCCGAGCCTGAGCGCGGCGACGGCGAGAGTTCCTCCGACCGCTGGCGCGAGATGGTCTACCCATGGGAAAACTGCCCCGTGCTTGCAAATCTCGACCTTGGAACATACGTTAAATTCCTCGACATGTCCGGCACGGAGCTTGAGGGCCAGACGGCCTTCGATGGCTTTTACGTCGGCAGGCGCGTGATACTCAGCGAGAAGGACGAAAAGCGCTTTGAGGGCGCCGTCCGCCTCTGGGAGAAGCTCACCGCCGGAGCGAAGGAAAGTGAGTGACATGTTCCTTATAACCTCAAATACCCGCGTCGCCGGCGCGGAGCCCCTTGGCCCCGCCGTGGAGAACGCCGCCGAAATTTTAACGCGCGACATCTCAAAACGCCTCGCGCCCTCGGAGGATAAGGGCAATACAATATCCCTCCTCCCCTCCCCCATGTCCCGGCCTGAGGAGTTTATCGTGGAGGTCCGTAATAACGCTATGTCCGTCGCCGCCGGGGACGAGTTGGGGTTTGTGTACGGACTTCTCTACATATCCGAAAAATTCCTCGGCATACCTCCCTTCTGGTTCTGGATAGGCGTAAAAATCGAAAAGATCCCGTCCGTATCCGTACCGGAGGGCGTCTATACAGGCAAAAAGCCCCAGGTCAGGTACCGGGGCTGGTTCATAAACGACGAGGTGCTCATCTCCCACTGGGCCGTCAACGGCGACAAGGCGGAGCCCTGGCGCATGGCCTTCGAGGCGCTTTTGCGCTGCGGCGGCAACATGGTCATACCGGGTACGGATAAAGACTCCCACTTATACCGCGATCTGGCCTCCTCCTACGGCCTCTACATCACCCACCACCACGCCGAGGCGTTGGGGGCCGAGTTTTTCCTCCGGGAATACCCGGATTTGGAGCCCAATTACGACAGCCACCCCGACCTTTTTCAAAAGCAGTGGGAGGACGCCGTCATTGCCCAGAAAAATATGAAGGTGGTCTGGTGTCTCGGCTTTCGCGGTCAGGGGGACTCCCCCTTCTGGGCCAGCGACACCACCGGCAAATACGACACCGACGAAAAGCGCGGGGCCATGATAAGCAAAATGATACGCCTCCAGCGTAAGATCGTTGAAAAATACGTAAAGGACCCGGTTTTCTGCACAAATCTCTACGGCGAGGTCATGGAGCTCTACGCAAAAGGCTTCGTTGACATAGACCCCGACATAATAAAGATCCGTGCCGACAACGGCTTTGGCAAGATGGTCACCCGCCGCCGTGGGAACCACGATCCCCGTGTCTCCTCCCTGCCGGATAAGCCGGAGGAGCACGGCGGCATATACTATCACGTCTCCTTCTACGACCTCCAGGCCGCGGCCCACATTACAATGCTCCCCGTGAGCGTGGACTTCGTTAATAATGAGCTCGACCGGGTATTTTCAAAAAACCTCTCTCAGTACTGGCTCATAAACTGCTCCAACATCAGGCCCCACGCCTACATGCTGGACGCCATAAGGAAAAAGTGGTACGGAGAAAATATCTCCGACGCAAGCCACAGCCGGGAGTTCGCCGCCACCTATTTTGGCGGCTCCGAGAAGATAGCGGAGTGCTACCGTGATTACAGCCGCGCCCAGCTCCCCTTCGGCCCGGAGCCCGACCAGCGGGCGGGGGAGCAGTTTTACTGCGAGCTTCCGAGGCTCATAGTCCACCAGTTTTTCCTCGACCGCCTCTCCCCCGCCCCCGGCCTTCGCTGGCTCACGGACGCCGGGACGCTGTCGGAGCAGGCCAAATACTTTGCTGGTCTCTGTAAAAAGGCCCTCCCCGCCCTTGAGGCCCTTTGGCAAAAATGCCGTGAGGCCGGCGGCGAGCCCATAGCCTTACAGGCCCACCTCCAGCTTTTAGGCGCGAGGGCCGGCGTGAAGCTCGGCGAGGGCTTTGCGTATTTTGAAAACAGCGACTACCTCCACGCCTTCATGTCCTTCGGCGACGCGGCGCAGCTATTCCTTGACGCCGATGACGCGCTCCGCTCCTCCGAGAGCGGCATCTTCACCGGCTTTTACCAAAACGACTGCTTTGCCGACTACAAGCACACGGCATTCATGCTCCAAAAGCTCATGGGCTATATCCGTGAGCTTGGCGACTCCCCCGCCCACGACAGGTGGTATCGCCTGGCCTATATGTCAAATCGGGACAGGCCCATCAGGGTGCTTTTGGTGGAGGACAACCACCCCACGGACTGGGAGCTCTATAACAAATTCAAAGAAAGCGGGCAGATATTATGAGCAGGCTCTACTACGCGACCACCTCCGATTCCCTCACCCTCTGGTGGGAGAAGGCCGTCCCCGGCCCCTACGCCGTCAATGTTGACGGCGCGGAATACACTGTGGATAAGACCCACTTCACCGTGGAAGATTTGGCCCCCGACACCGGGCACACCGTCTTCGTCCGCGGCGGCGACCACCTTTTCGGACCTGAGACTGTCAGGACCGAAAAGGTCCGTGTACGCCTGAACGTCCGCGACTTCGGCGCTGTGGGCGACGGCGTGACCATGGACACCCGCGCCCTCCAATCCGCCATCGACGCCTGCGGAGAAAATCAGGAGGTCTACGTCCCCGCCGGCACCTACATGACCGGGGCCCTCCGGCTCCACTCCCACATGTCCCTCTACATCGACGAGGGGGCGACATTGCAGGGCACAGCTGACCCCCGCGATTATGAGCCCCGCATATGGAGCCGCTTTGAGGGCATAGAGCAGGAGTGCTACTCAAGCCTTCTCAACCTCGGCACTCTCGACCACGCCTCCGGCCCAAACTGCGCTGACGTGCTCATCTACGGTCACGGCACCGTGGCCTCCGGCGGACAGGAGCTTTGCCTCAACGTCATCGACACCGAGCGCGAGCGCCTTCGCGACTACCTTGCCGCCAACGCCCAGCTCGTGGCCACCTGCGAAAACGACCACACCATTCCCGGCCGGGTCCGCCCCCGGCTCATAAACATGTCAAACTGCGAAAATGTCCGTATCTCCGGCCTGACCCTCAAAAACGGCGCCAGCTGGAACCTCCACTTCATATATAGCCGGGGCATACTCACCGACCACTGCACATTCCTCTCGGAGGGCGTGTGGAACGGCGACGGCTGGGACCCGGACTCCAGCGAGGACTGCACACTCTTTGCCTGCCGCTTCTTCACCGGCGACGACATGGTGGCCGTGAAGTCCGGCAAGAATCCCCAGGGCAACGAGATAAACCGCCCCACAAAGCGCGTGCGTATCTTCGACTGTGAAAGCTCCTTCGGCCACGGCATCGTCGTGGGAAGCGAGATGAGCGGCGGCGTGGAGGACGTGTGGGTCTGGGACTGCGACCTGGGACAGGCCATGCAGGGCATAGAGATAAAGGCCACCCCCAAGCGCGGCGGCTGCGTCCGGGGCCTTCGCCTCACGGACTGCACCGTGGCGAGAGTCCTCATGCACTCCGTGCCCTACAACGACGACGGCGTGCCCGGCCCCGACCAGCCCGTATTTGAAAACTGCCTTTTCGAGCGCGTGCGCATTTTGGGCCAGAGCCTTGACCACGACCACGTCCTCCACCGCACCCCCGCCATCGAGCTCGTTGGCTTTTCAAAGCCCGGCCACGAAATACGCGACATGGAGTTCACCGACTGCACTCTGGCCGAGGGCAACCTCGGCCTAATCCTCCAAAAATGCTCCGGCCTCACCTTCAAAAATTTAAAATGCGAATAAAATCACGGAGGGGACGTCTGTCCCCTCCGTAATTTACCGGGCTTACCCTTTTTCTTTTTCTCTGTACTCCCCCGGCGTGCACCCGAATTTCTCCTCGAACCTCCGGTAGAAAAACGCCGTGTTCTCGTACCCCACGTTGTACGCTATGTCCGCCACCGTAAGGTCCGTCTCAGTCAGGAGCGCCACGGCCCTGTTGAACCTCGCCGTGTGCAAAAGCTCCGTAAAGGAGCTCCCCGTCCGGCGCTTGAGCATTCTCGTGAGGGTGGAGGGCGTCAGGTCCCGCTCTCTGGCAAGCTCCGAGAGGGTGCACTGCACGTCCCCCTCTATCCTGCCCAGCGCCCAGAGCACCGTGGCCTGCTCCCTGTCACGCCTTCCCGATATTTGGAGCTTCTCGGCCTTCATGGACAGGTGGTGCATCAAAAGCTCCAGCGTCCCCCGCTGAAGCTCCTGTCGCTGGAAGTCGGCCCCCTCAAGCTCCAGCATCACCATGTTTTCCAGCAGGTTTTCAATGGCCGGGTCGTCGGACACGTCAAAGACGAGATACGCCCCGTCGCTGTCCCCCTGCCTTAAATTGCTCTTTAAAAATACGCTCAGGGCGTTGGCCCCGCCTATTGACATGGCCGCCGAGTCGAAAAACGCCGGCACAAGTATGAAATTCACCGCTATGTCCCCGGCACCCGCCGGCATTATCTCGTGCTCCACGCCACGCCCCAGCAGAAGAAGGCTCCCGGAGCGAAGCTCCAGCCTCTCCGTCCCGTCTATTATGTGCCGTGTGGAGCCCGTGACCTCGTAGACCATCTCCACATACGTGTGGCTGTGGCGCGGGAAGGGCGCGAACCTCGTGTGGGTGCGTATGCCGAAAAGATGCCCGGATTTGAGTATCTCCCCCGGCTCCAGCACCGTCCCGCCCGTCCTGTTGTAGAGGGTCATGTCAACGCCCTCGCCGCCCAGTATCTCCCGCTCCTCGTCGGAAATTTCCGACAGCTTGCGGACGACCTCTTCTCTCATTTTCACACCCCCTGTGTGAATAGTATATCCTCCGGCGCTCCCTGTCAAGGAAAAACGCAAAATCGGATACAATAAATAATTTTTCCGTCATTGAAGACCCATGTGAAAACTGTATAATATTTTCATAAGGGGTGATAGAATGAAGTATTATCTGGCAATCGACATCGGCGCGTCCTCAGGCCGCCACTTAGTTGGCTGGAATGAGGGCGGAGAGCTCAAGACCCAAGAGGTCTACCGCTTCCCCAACGGCGTCACGGAGCGGGACGGCCACCTCATCTGGGACATGGAGGCTCTCGCCAACCACGTTCGGGAGGGCATAGACAGGGCCCTTTCGGAGTTTGGGCAGATAGAGTCCTTCGCCATCGACACCTGGGGCGTGGACTACGTGCTCATGCGGGGCGAAAAGCCCGTGCTTCCCTGCTTTGCCTACCGCGACGGCCGCACTCAGGCCGTCATCGACGAGGTGCACTCCATCGTGCCCTTCGAGGAGCTTTACCGGCGGACGGGCTGTCAGTTCCAGACCTTCAACACCGTCTATCAGCTCTACGAGGACAAGAAAAGCGGCAGGCTTGAGGGCGTCACCGGCCTTCTCATGGTGCCGGAGTACCTCATGTGGACCCTCACCGGCGTGAAGGCCCGTGAGTACACCAACGCCACCACCGAGGGCCTCATCTCCGCCGCCACCGGCAAATTTGACCGGGAGATAACGGACAGGCTCGGCCTTCCCCGGTGCCTTTTCCCGCACCTGACTATGCCCGGAGCCGTCATCGGCACCTACAAGGGCATAAAGGCCATGCTCTGCGCCACCCACGACACGGGCTCCGCCGTTGAGGGTATCCCCATGGACGGGTCCGAGCCCTACATCTCCTCCGGCACCTGGTCCCTTCTGGGCGTCAAGACGCCGAGGCCCATTACGGACGAGGGCAGTATGGCCGCCAACTACTCCAACGAGGGCGGCGTGGGCTATAACCGCTACCAGAAAAATATAATGGGCATGTGGCTCGTCAACCGCCTTCGCGCGGAGCTTTGCCCGGACACGGACTTCGGAAAAATAGTCGACATGGCCCGTGAAAGCTTAAACACCGCCACCGTGGACTCGGCAAGTCAGGAGTTTCTGGCCCCTGAGAGCATGGTCCGGGCCTTTGACAGCGCCACCGGCGGGGCCCTTCGGACCACCGGCGACTACTTCAACTGCGCCATGCGCTCCCTTGCTCTTGGGTACAAAAAGGCCCTTGAGGAGCTGGAGGCCAACACGGGCAGAAAATACTCAAAGCTCTACATCGTGGGCGGCGGAGCCAAAAACGGCTATCTCAACGCCCTCACCGAGGAAGCGACAGGTAAAACCGTCGTGGCCCTCCCCATCGAGGCCACGGCTATCGGAAATCTTAAAATTCAAATGAAGGAGGAACACATATGAGTTACAGCGAGGCAAAAGAGAGATACGCCGCCCTTGGCGTGGACGCCGAGGCGGCAATGGCGAAGCTCAAGAGCGTCCCCGTGGCGCTCCACTGCTGGCAGGGCGACGACGTGCGCGGCTTTGACACCGACCCTTCAAAGCCCCTTACCGGCGGTATCCAGACCACCGGCAACTACCCCGGCCGCGCGAGAACGCCTGAGGAGCTCATGGCGGACATCGACGAGGTATTGAAGCTCATTCCCGGCAAGGTGAAGATGAATCTTCACGCAAGCTACGCCATATTTGAGGACGGCGACTGGGCCGACAGGGACAAGCTGGAGCCCAAGCACTTCAAAAAATGGGTGGACTTCTGCAAGGCCCGCGGCCTTGGGTGCGATTTCAACCCCACCTTCTTCTCCCACCCCAAGTGCGACCCTCTGACCCTCTCCTCCCCCAATGAGGAGACGCGCCGCTTCTGGATAGACCACGGCAAGGCCTGCGTGCGCATAAGCCAGTATTTGGCCGACGAGCTGGGCGGCGAGTGCGTCATGAACATCTGGACCGGCGACGGCCTGAAGGACGTGCCCGGCGACCGCATGGGCCCCCGCGTGCGCTACCGGGAGGCCATCGACGAGATACTCTCCGAGCCCTACGACTTTAACAAGGTCAAGCCCTGCGTGGAAAGTAAGGTCTTCGGCATCGGCGTGGAGGCGTACACCGTGGGATCCGCCGAGTTTGCCCTGAGCTACGCCGCCGCCAACCCCGGAAAGTGCATACCCCTTATGGACAACGGCCACTACCACCCCACCGAGGTGGTCAGCGACAAGATACCCGCCCTTCTCACCTTCTTCCCGGAGATCGCCCTCCACGTCACCCGTCCCATACGCTGGGACTCCGACCACGTGGTGCTCTTTGACGACGAGACGCGTGAGATCGCCCGCGAGATCGTCCGTTGCGGCGGCTTAGATGGCAGCGTAAAGCTGGCCCTGGACTACTTCGACGCCTCCATAAACCGCGTCTCCGCCTGGGTCACGGGCTTCCGCAACTTCCAGAAGGCCCTGCTTTTCGCCCTTCTCCAGCCCTGCGCGGAGGAGAAGCGCCTTCAGGATACCGGCGACTTCACCACCCTCATGGTGCTGCAGGAGGACCTCAAAACCGCGCCCTTCGGCGACGTGTGGGACGAGTACTGCCGCAGGGAAAGTAAGCCCCTTGACGGCCAGTGGCTCCCGGAGATAAAGGAATACGAAGCGCGTGTCGCTTCAAAAAGAGCGTAATGGGAGGTAAATAAAATGTCACTTAAGGATATAGATTTTAACGAGCTCAAGGACAAGACCGTGGACGCGGCCAAGGACGTGGCCGGCAAGGTCAGCGTCGTCGTCAACGACACCGTTGAGAAGCTGAAGCGCAAGGACATAATGACCGCCCCCTTCATGATCGAGATGATCCGCACCGCCACCAACATGTACGACCACGGCTGGGACGAGCGCAACGGCGGCAACATAAGCCTCATGGTCGAGGAGGACGAGGTCGCCAAGTACTTAGACCTCACCTCAGTCATTCGCGAGATCCCCACCGGCTTTGACGCCCCCACCCTTGACGGGAAATACTTCCTCGTCACCGGCACGGGCAAATATTTCAAGAACGTCCGGTACGCCCCCGACGTGAACCTTGGCCTTATCCGGGTCAAGGACTCCGGCCGCACCGCCGAGCTTCTCTGGGGCTACACCGACGGCGGCAAGTTCACAAGTGAGCTCCCGGCCCACCTCATGAGCCACGCCGCCCGTCTGGCCGTTGACCCCGAAAACCACGTGGTCATGCACTGCCACCCCGGTAACCTTCTGGCCATGACCTACGTCCACGACCTCAATGAGAAGGCTTTCACAAGGACCCTGTGGCAGATGTGCACCGAGTGCATCGTGGTGTTCCCTGAGGGCGTGAACGTCCTTCCCTGGATGCTCTGCGGCACCAACTCCATCGGCGAGGCCACCGCGGAGAAGATGAACACCGCCCGCCTCGTTGTCTGGGCCCAGCACGGCATCTACGGCGCGGGCAAGGATCTGGACGAGACCTTCGGCCTCATCGAGACCGCCGAGAAGGCCGCCGAGATCTACATGAAGATCGCCCACCTGCCTATCAAGAACACCATCACCGACGACGCTATGTGGCAGCTCGCCGACCGCTTCTCCCTCACCCCCCGCGAGGGTTACCTCTCCCCCAGAGCCTGACAATAATTCCTCCCCTCCGGCCCACACAGCCGGAGGGGGCTTTTTTCCGTCCACCGCCCCACAAGCCCCTCCCTTGGGAGGGGGCAGGGGGTGGGGCGTGGCGGTCGCCCCTCCTCCCTGAGGAGGGGGTGGGGCGTGGCGGTCGCCCCTCCTCCCTGAGGAGGGGGTAGGGGGAGGAGTACGAATACACCCCTCCCCTACGCCATCTATTGAAAAATCCCCCATCACCCCGTAGGGGCGGGTTCCAAACCCGCCCGCCCCCCGTCCCTTCGGACAGCCCCCGATAAAATGCCCCACGGCAGCCAACCTCCCCCTTGAATTTATTTCCCATTGTGGTATACTTGTAAAAAAACGAAAGAGGGATAGCTTTATGACTTGGGAGGACCTTGAACGCGCGGCGCAAAACTGCACCCGTTGCGCCCTCTATGAGACCCGGACGAAGCTTGTGTTCGGCGTGGGCGTCCGCGACGCGGACGTTATGTTCGTGGGCGAGGGGCCGGGGGAGAACGAGGACCTTCAGGGCGAGCCCTTCGTGGGCCGTGGCGGACAGCTTTTAGACACCATGCTGACACTCATCGACCTTGACCGCCGCCGGAACGTCTACATCGCCAACATCGTCAAGTGCCGTCCCCCCAAGAACCGCGACCCACTGGGCACGGAGCAGGAGGCATGCATCGGCTGGCTCAGGGCCCAGATGGACCTAATAAAGCCGAAGATAGTTGTGTGTCTCGGACGCATCGCCGCCACGGTGCTCATAAAGCCGGACTTCAAAATAACCCGCGAGCACGGGCAGTTTTTCGATATAAACGGCGTGCAGTATATGGCCCTCTACCACCCGGCGGCCCTTCTCCGGGACCCCCGGAAAAAGCCGGAGACCTTCGACGACCTCAAGGCCCTTCAGGCTAAAATAAGGGAGCTGTGCCCCGGTACATACACAAGATAAAAGGATGTGAACCCCTCCCGTATGGAGCAATTTCGCAAGCCCACCCCGGCTGATTTCAAGTGGATACATGAGCTCATTCTTGCCGCCGACGTCAAAAGCGCCGACTTCAGCTTCTGCAACATCTACTGCTGGGACCTCAACATAGATTCCTACGTCCGCCGTGTAAACGACAGGCTCCTCGTCAAGATGTGCCTTCACGGGGAGATAATGTACCTCTACCCCGCCGGCGTCGGCGATCTGGCCCCCGCCGTGAGGGCCATAGCCGAGGACGCCAGGATAAATGGCCACCGCCTCATAATCCGCGGCGTCACCGAGGACGCCCTTTCGTCCCTCACCGGCCTTTCCGACCGCGAGCCGAATATCACCTGCGATAAGGACTACTCCGACTACGTGTACCTGGCCTCCGACCTCGCGGAGCTCTCCGGCAAGCGCTACCACTCCAAGAAAAACCACGTGAACCGCTTCACCGCCGACCACGAGTGGCACTTTGAGCCCATAACCCGCGACAATCTGGGCCTCTGCCGTGACATGGCCGCCAGGTGGTTTGCGGACATGGAGGCCGAGCGCGACTACGACTACGCCGGCGAGGCCGAGGCAATACACAACGCGCTGGCCATATACTTCGACGTGGGCTTTGACGGCGGCATAATAATCGCCGACGGTGAGCCCGCCGCCTTCACGATAGGCGAGATGATCTCCAAAAACACCCTCAACACGCATTTCGAGAAGGCCAGCCCCCATGTGAACGGCGCCTACACCGTCATAAATCAGGAGTTTGCCAGATACATGCTGAATAAATACCCCGGCCTTACCTATATTAACCGTGAGGAGGACATGGGCATAGAGAACCTGCGCCTTGCCAAGCAGTCCTATCACCCGGCATTCATGGTGGACAAATTCAACGTGGAGTGGACAATATGAGCAGTGAGGAAATACGCCCCTCCCGCGTGGGCGACGAGGCGGCGCTTAAATCTTTGTGGAAAACCGTCTTTTGCGACGAGGACGAATATATAGACAGCTTCTTTGAGCTTCTATACTCCCCCGGCATGGCCCGCGTCTGCGTTACTGACGGCAAGATAGTCTCCGCGGCCTACATTCTCCGCCTTGGGGAGCTTGTGACCGGCGGGGACCTTCGCCCCTGCTCGGAAATCTACGCCCTCGGCACCCTGCCGGAGTGCCGCCGCCGCGGCATCGGCCGCCGGGTCCTCTCCGCCGCCATGCGCGACATACCCGGCCCCACCCTCGTGGTCCCGGCGGAAAAGGAGCTTTTCGACTACTACGCCCCCTCCGGCTTCGCCCCATATTTCAAGGTCTCGGAGCTCACCTCCGCCGACCGGGACGGAGACCTTGAGGGCTCGGTCACCTTCGCCACCGTCCGCGGCTACGCCGCCCTCCGGGAGGAGCTTTTGCACGATACCCCCCACATTGACCTTGGTATCCCCGTCCTCACCTTTCAGGAGCGCCTTTGCCAAATGTACGGCGGCGGCCTCTGCTACGTGGTCAGCGGCCGTGAGCGCTGCGCCGCCATCGTGGAAAAGCACGAGAATGTGGCCGTTATCCCTGAGCTCATAGTCCCCTCCGGCAACAGGCGGGACGCCGCCGAGCTCATCTGCCGGGCCTTCGGCGTCCAAAGCTACTCCCTTCGCGCCCCCGCCCGCCCCGGAGAGGCCTCCCGCGACTTCGCCATGCTCTCCCCCGCCCCCCTTTCCGACGCCTCCCCCGCCTGGTTCGGCCCCGCCTTTGACTGATTTTTCACGCCTTTTCCCTGTTTTGGGACAGGTTAACATAATTGTAAATCAAATATAAATTCAAATTTAATACTTTTGAAATATTTTTATGTTTATCTTTTAAAATTTACCGATTAGAATAGGTATCGTAAACAAGATCGATTCACCTTTTTCATTTTATCCTCTTTTTCAAGGTGGGAGCCTCCCGGCTCCCACCGATTTTTTATCTTATTTTCAAAGGCCCGCAGGGCCTTTGAAAATAGTGGGGGACGTGCGAAAATTATTTAATTTGGTTGGGTGAGGAAACACAGATCATTGAGCCAACGAAAAATCCTTGGCATATGTTCTCTCGCTTGTGTCGATCTCTACATTGAGCGAATAAGAACTTTGCGAAAAAGTATCCGCGTCTGATTCTGATAACGGGATCGGGAATAGGAGTATATAGTCGTTGCCAACCTCCGCGGTATTGCCTGTTAATTGGATCGGTTCCATATAAGCGGTATGAGACTCAGAATATATGTCGCCTTTTTTCAGCACGTATTTTGAAAGCGTTACATTTCGCGCGTACGCGGCGCTGTACTCAACAGCAATAAATCCGCAGCCATCGTCCGGGGTAATAATATCTCCGTTTTCGGTCTGATACTCATAACAAAATGCTGCGTTCACAACGCAAAAAGTAAATTGGTCTGTCTCCCATACTGTTCCAATCTTATACATTCCTTTAGGAGCGGAAAAAGTAATTGGGAGTAACTTTATCAAACGCGGAATTACCAATGCCAAAACAATCGCAATGCAAGCCGCGACGGCTCCCCACTTGGCCCATGCGGACTTTTTGTTTGTATTTTCTTTCACAGCTGATTTTGCGTCTTTTACAATATCGTCGTCCATCTCGCCCAAGACCTCAAAGAAGTCCTCCTTTTTCATATCTCAAAGCCCCTTTCTGTCAGATATACCTTCAGCCGTTTTCTTGTTCGCTCCAGCGCCTTTGATACTGTTCCCTCCGGCATACCGCTGTCCTTTGCGATTTCCGCGACTGAGTCCGCGTACCAATAGCGGCGTACAAATATACGTCTCCTGCTTTCCGAAAGATTTCCGACAAATGAATCAATAGCCTTTATCAGTTCCTGCCTGTCGATCGCTCCTTCCACATCTTCAACGTCTGAAACGCAGTCGGTCAATTCGTCCAAAACAAGCGCTATTTCCCCGCCGCCACGTTTCCCGGCGCGCTGATACTTATACCTGTTAAAGGACAGGTTCCGCGTGATCTTACCAAGGAATGTCGCCAGCCGCGCGGGCCATTGCGTTGGCATGGAGCCCCACGCCCTCAGGTATGTATCGTTTACACATTCCTCCGCGTCTTCCTCACAATTTAATATGTTCCTTGCTATGGCCTTGCAGTAACGGCCGTATTTATCAGATGTCGCTTTTATAGCTTGCTCATTCCTGTCCCAGTAGAGCCGGATAATTTCATTATCCTCCATACAGATCCTCCTCTCACCTATATACACAACTTTTTCAGATAAATCTGACGCTCATTTACAAAAATTATATATCTAAAATATTTTTCTGTCTATCATAAAGCATAATGCCGCCACCTCTTTTCACATTTTTATCTTTAAAAATCCTCTCCCATGGTGTATAATAAACTGAAACCTTTTAACAGCAGGTACATATATGGACAGAAAAGAATTTGAAAAACGCTTCGCCGCCGCGCGGCGGAAAATCATCGCGCGGGACTTCGCCTCCCTCAACGACATGCAGCAAAAGGCCGTCATGGCCACCGAGGGGCCGCTTTTACTGCTGGCCGGGGCCGGGAGCGGCAAGACCACGGTACTCATAAACCGCGTGGCCAACCTCATTCGCTACGGCCGGGCCTCGGACTGCGACGAGGTGCCGGATAGCGCCACCGAGAGCGACCTTGCCCTTTTGGAGAGTGCCTCCGCCGGGAACGTCAGCGAGGCCGTCCGGGACCTCTGCGCCTTAGACCCCGTGGAGCCTTGGCGTATAATCGCCATAACCTTCACCAACAAGGCCGCCGACGAACTCAAAAGCCGCCTTCAGGCAAAGCTTGGCCCCGGCGCTCTTGACGTGTGGGCCATGACCTTCCACTCCGCCTGCGTGCGTATACTCCGGCGCAGTATAGACGTTCTGGGCATCTCCTCGGACTTCACCATCTACGACTCCGCCGACAGTCAGGCCGTCATGAAGCGCGTTCTCCGGGAGCTCAACATGGACGAGAAGGTCTTCCCTCCCCGGCAGGTCCTCGCCGAGATAAGCCGCGCCAAGGACGCCATGCTCTCCGCCTCCGACTACGCCGCCAGCGCCGAAAAGGGCTACGACCCAAGAAAAAAGCTCATAGCCCAAGCTTACAGCGAATACTCAAAGCGCCTTCTTTCCGCCGACGCCTTAGATTTTGACGACCTCATACTTTACACCGTGAAGCTCCTTCGTGAGTACCCTGAGGTCCGGGAGCGCTGGCAGAGACAGTTTAAATACGTGCTGGTGGACGAGTATCAGGACACCAGCGTCCTCCAGTACATGCTGGCGAGCCTCTTGGCCGGCGGCACCGAGAACATATGCGTGGTGGGCGACGACGACCAGTCCATCTACCGCTTCCGGGGAGCGACCATAGAGAATATCCTCTCCTTTGAAAAGCGCTACAAAAGCGCCCGCGTCATAAAGCTTGAGCAAAATTACCGCTCCACCGGCCACATACTCGGCGCGGCCAACAGCGTCATAAAAAACAACACCGAGCGCAAGGGCAAGAACCTGTGGACAAACGCCGGGGACGGCGAGAAGCTCACCCTCCATATGGCGGACAATGACGATGCCGAGGCCGCCTACATAGCCGAGAGCATCGTGGACGGCGTGGCCGCCGGTATGCGCTGGTCTGACTTCGCCGTCCTCTACCGCATGAACGCCCAGTCAAACCGCCTTGAGTACGCCTTCAAGCGCATGAGCATACCCTACCGCGTTGTGGGCGGCACCAGATTCTTCGACCGGGCGGAGATAAAGGACATGACCAGCTACTTATCCGTGGTCCACAACCCCGCCGACGACCTTCGGGTGCTCCGTATAATCAACACCCCGCCCCGTGGCATCGGCCCCACCACCGTTGAGCGCCTGCGCTCCATAGCATCGTCGGAGGGCCGCCCCATACTCGACGTGGCCGCCGACGCGGGTAGCTTCCCGGAGCTCAAGTCAGCCGCTGCGAAGCTCATGGCCTTTTTAGAGCTCATAATGTCCCTCCGCTCCTTGGCCGATACGGTCCCTCTCGACCAGTTTTACGACACCCTCCTTGAAAAAACGGGCTACGAGGCCTCCCTCGGCGACTCTGACGAGGCCCTGGCCCGGATAGACAACATAAAGGAGCTCAAAAGCAACATCGTAAGCTACGCCTCACGGGCGGAAAACCCCACTCTGGCGGGCTTTCTTGACGAGATAGCCCTCTACACCGACCTCGACTCCTTAGACGCCGGGGCCGACAGCGTTGTGATGATGACCATGCACTCTGCCAAGGGCCTTGAGTTTCCTTGGGTGTTCGTGGCCGGTATGGAGGACGGCATCTTCCCCTCCAGCCGCTCCATCGGGGACAACGCGGAGATGGAGGAGGAGCGGCGGCTCTGTTACGTGGCACTGACGAGGGCCAAGACGCGGCTCATACTCACCGCCGCCCGCCGGAGAATGCTCTTTGGACGCACCACCTCAAATCTCGTCTCCCGCTTCGTGGAGGAGATACCCGACGAGCACATCGACAAGCCCATTATCTCCCTCACCCGTGAGCCGGACCCGGACTTTATGGACTACGCAAGGCGTGAGACCTTCTTCGACGACGGGCCCCGCTTCACAAGCCCCCGGAGGGCCTACATGGAGAGAGGCTCCGAGCCCACCGTCCGCCGCGCCCCGGCGGTCTCCGCCGCTCCGAAAAAGACCGTTTCCGCACCCCAAAGCGCCTCCCTCCCCTCTCTTCGCCCCGGCGACAAAATTCGCCACAAGGCCTTCGGCGAGGGCACCGTCACCGCCGTCACAAGTATGCCCGGCGACGCCCTTCTCACCGTCAACTTCTCCGGCACCGAGAAGCGCCTTATGCTCAAGGCCGCCGGAGCCTTCATAACAAAGCTGTGAGGTAGACACATGCGTAAATTTGACACCCTACTTTTTGACCTTGACGGGACGCTGACCGACTCCGCCCCCGGCGTCATGAACTCCTTCCACCACGCCCTGAGCTCCATCGGCATGGAGCCTGAGAGCCACAGTGAGCTCAGACGCGTGGTGGGCCCACCCCTCAAATACTCCTTCACCGTCACCTACGGCGTGCCCTTGGAGCGCTTTCAGGAGGTCATGGGCCACTACCTCGACTACTACCTGCCGAAGGGTATGTTTGAAAACAGCGTCTACCCCGGCGTGGAGGACATGCTGTCCTCCCTCAAAAAATCCGGCTTTCGCCTCGTTGTGGCCTCCTCCAAGTGGCAGTACGGCGTGGATCAGGTCATGGGCCACTTCGGGCTCAGCAAATATTTCGACTTCATGGGCGGCTCCGAGGAGAAGATCGGCCGTATCGAGAAGTCCGACGTCATACGGTACATATTGGAAACTCTCAACATCACCGACTTATCCCGCGTCCTCATGGTGGGCGACAGGAAGTACGACGTGGAGGGCGCGCGGGAGTGCGGCATCGCTACCGCCGGCGTCCTCTGGGGCTACGGCACACGGGAGGAGCTTGAGAAAGCCGGGGCCGTCGCCACCCTCGACACCCCCGCCGAGCTCACAAAATACCTCGCCGATTGATGCAAGCTTTAAATATATCTTCCCCCGCCCGGTTCATACCGGGCGTTTTTTCATGAGATATTTACTTTAAATCGCCACCAAATTTCCTCTTTGGGGTTTACGAGCGGTCAAAAATATGATATACTTGTAAAAAAATAACGCAATTTTGCAGGATTTTATGAATTTACTGTATTTACGCGGCCAATTATCTGAAGCTTTTCCTTCAAATCTCGGCATCAATTGAGGTTTTCCCACATGAAAAAGCTCATTCCGAAATACGCCCGGATACCGCTCCTGACGGCGCTCACGATAAACTGCTTTGTGTATTTCGTCCTGCGCCTCTTTCTCCGGGACGCCGTGCATTACGACCTGTCCCTCCCCCTCGACAGCGCCATTCCCTTCGTTCCGTCTTTCATACTCATATATATACTTGCCTACCCCCAGTGGGTCTTAGGCTATATCCTCATCTGCCGTGACTCTGAGGAGCTCTGTTACCGCGTCATGGCCGGGGAGATAATATCCAAGCTCATATGCGGCCTCTTCTTTATTTTCCTCCCCACCACCATGTCACAGCCGGAGGTAGTGGGCGACGGCATATTTGAAAAGCTCACCCGCCTCATCTACTCCCTTGACGCGCCGGACAACCTTTTCCCCTCCGTCCACTGCGCGGAGTCTTGGCTGTGCTTCCGTTGCGCCCTTGAGGCGAAAAGCCTCCCCCGCGCCTACAAATGGGGGAGCCTCGTCTTCACCCTTCTCGTTTTCGCCTCCACCGTACTTGTCAAACAGCACGTCTTGGTGGACATACCCGCCGCCCTTATCGTGGCGGAGCTGGGCCAGCTCCTCTCCCGCAGGACAAGGGCCGGCAGGTGCTTTGAGAAACTCAACAACGGCATTTTCGGAGAAACCCTATGAAAAATTCCTCCCGCTCCAAGCTCCTCTGGTCGCTTCTATTTTTCGTCATCGCGGCCCTGAGCGTCTACGCCATAGTGTCCCAGAGCCGCTCCTTTACCCTCGATACCTTCATGGACTACCTTGAGCGCGCCTCGGTCCCATACGTCCTCTGCGCTTTCTTATGTATGCTGGGCTTCATCTTCTTTGAGGGCGAGGCCGTGCGCTCCATCTGCCGCGCCTTCGACTGCGGCTCCGGGCACAAAAACGCCTTCGCCTGGTCCGCCTCGGACATATATTTCTCCGCCATAACCCCCTCGGCCACCGGCGGACAGCCCGCCTGCGCCTATTTCATGATAAAGGACGGCGTGCCGCCGCTCATTTCCACCATCTCCCTTTTGGTCAACCTCACCATGTACACCTTCTCCATCATAGTTCTGGGAGCTTTGGCCCTTATCCTCCAGCCCAACATTTTCGCCGCCTTCGGCACGGTATCGAAAATTCTTATCATCGTGGGAATGGCTATCCAGCTCGTCCTCGGCGCCTTTTTCATAATGCTCATCGTCAACGAAAGGCTCCTCCACCGCATATGCCGGGGCGGCCTCCATATCCTCTGCTCCTTAAAGCTCCTCCGCCGCGAGGAGGAGCGGCAGAAAAAGCTTTCCGAGCACATGTCCTCCTACGCTGAGTACTCGTCCCTCATAATGTCCCACCGTCCGGCGCTCATAAGGTCCTTTGTTTTAAATCTTCTCCAGCGCCTGTGCGTCCTGTGCGTGCCCTTCTTTTTGTGTCTCGCCTCAGGCGGCGGGATCGTGAACGCCCTTCGCGTCTGGGCCGTACAGTGCATGACGGTCTTAGGCTCCAACGCCGTGCCCATTCCCGGAGCCATGGGCGTCTCAGACTACCTGATGCTTGACGGCTTCGGCAGCTTCATTCCCCACCGGGACGTGGTGGACTTTGAGCTTCTCTCCCGCGCCATATCCTTTTACATCTGCGTGCTCCTGTGCGGGGCCGTGACTCTTATAAAATATCTGATCATAAAAAAGAGAGAGCGACAGCTATGATTGGTTTCTACGACTACACGGTCATATTGACCTACGCCAGCCTCCTTTCCGCCTGCACCGGGATCGTCGTGTCATTGGCGGGACCGGGCCACCCCTACATCGGCACCTTCTTTCTCCTATTTTGCGGGCTGTGCGACGCCTTTGACGGCAAGGTGGCCCGCCGCAAGAAGGACCGGACGGATTTACAGCGCGCCTTCGGCATACAGATAGACTCCCTTTCCGACCTTGTGGCCTTCGGCGTACTGCCCGTTGCCATCGGCGTCGCCATGCTCCGCTGGTCGCCGGTTATGTACGCCATTGGCGTAAACGCCGGTAAGGCCGTATTTCTTATCGTCGAGTTCGTCCTTATCGCGGTGCTCATTCTCTACGCCTTAGCGGCCCTTATCCGCCTTGCCTACTTCAACGTCACCGAGGAGGAGCGGCAAAAATCCGAGACCGGCGCGAGGAAATACTACACCGGTATGCCCGTGACCACCGTCTCCCTCATCTTCCCCTTCATACAGCTTTTGCAGTACATCATACCTGCCGACGTGACCATGATGTACTTCGCCACCGCCATATTCTGCGCCGTCGCCTTCCTCGTGAAGATTCGGATAAGAAAGCCGGGACTGAAGGGTATCCTCCTTATGATAGCCATCGGGGCCGTGGAGTTCGCCCTTATGCTCGTGGGGAAGCTTTTGAAATGAGCGCCCTTGAGCTTTTGTACCGCACCGCCGTCGGCCGGACCTGTCTCAAAGTCCTGACCCTGCCCGGTCTCTCCCGCGCGGCTGGCCGTTTCCTCGACACCCCCGCCTCCAAATTTCTCATCTCCCCCTTCGTCAAAAAATCTAATATCGACCTTTCCGAGTACGAGGCGGATAACTTCACCTGCTTCAACGACTGCTTTACCCGCAAGATAAAGCCCGGCCTTAGGCCCGTTGACCTGTCCCCCAGCGCCCTCATATCCCCCTGCGACGGCCTTCTCTCCGTCTACCGCGTGGAGGACGGCGCGGTCCTGCCCGTAAAGCAGTCCCGCTATACCCTCCCCTCCCTTCTGGGCGGCGACCCGGTCTGGCGGGAATTTTCCAGCGGCTGGGCCCTCATATTCCGGCTTTGCGTGGATAATTACCACCGCTACTGCTATATGGACTTTGGCTACAAGGAAAAGAGCGTCTTTATCCCCGGAAAACTCCACACCGTCCGCCCCATCGCCCTTGGGGCCGTCCCAGTCTTTACCGAGAATTCCCGTGAGTACACACTTATCCACGGCGACAGCCTCGGCAATTTTATTCAGATGGAGGTCGGGGCGCTCTTGGTGGGAAGGATCAAAAATCACGAGCCCGAAGCCGCGAAGGTCGAAAAGGGCGCGGAGAAGGGCATGTTCCTCTACGGCGGCAGTACCGTGATCGCCCTTTTATCCCAAACACACGCTAAAATAGACAAAATCTACATAGAAAACACCGCTAACGGTGTTGAGACCCCGGTAAAATACGGTCAGAAAATCGGCGTCGCCGCCGAAAAAATATAAAAATCATAAGAAAAGGAGTGGTCACAATGAAGGTCGAGGAAATTTTGTCGAGGGTAGATCACACACTTTTGTCCCAGGGGGCCACGTGGGAGGACATACGCGGTATCTGCGACGACGGTATCCGCTACTCCACCGCCTCCGTGTGTATCCCCGCAAGCTACGTGAAGGCCGCCAAGGAATACGTGGGCGACAGGCTCAAGATTTGCACCGTCATCGGCTTTCCCAACGGCTACTCCACCACGGCGGTCAAGGTCTTTGAGGCCGCGGACGCGGTGAAAAACGGCGCGGACGAGATAGACATGGTCATAAACATCGGCTGGGCCAAGGACAGCCGGTGGGACGACCTCCTTGAGGAGATACGCGCCGTGAAATCCGCCTGCGGCGACAGGATACTCAAGGTCATAATCGAGACCTGCCTCCTGACGGACGAGGAGAAAATCGAGCTTTGCAAAATAGTCTCCCGCTCCGGCGCGGACTTCATAAAGACCTCCACCGGCTTTGCCGGGGGCGGCGCGACGCGGGAGGACGTGGCCCTCTTTGCCGCCAATGTGGAGCCCCACGTGAAAATAAAGGCCGCCGGCGGCATCTCCTCTTTAAAGGACGCGGAGGACTTCATATCCCTCGGTGCCTCCCGCCTTGGCACAAGCAGGATAGTAAAGATAGTGAAAAACGCCGACAACGACAAGTCGGCCTACTGAGAAGGAGTGATAAATATGGCCACACCACACAACAGCGCCGCCCCCGGCGATTTTGCCAAAACGGTCCTCATGCCCGGTGACCCGTTGAGAGCCAAATTCATAGCCGAGACCTTCCTTGACGACCCGGTCCTTGTGAACAACGTCCGCGGCGTTCAGGGCTACACCGGCAAATATAAGGGCGTGCCCGTCTCCGTCATGGCCTCCGGCATGGGTATGCCCTCCATCGGCATCTACTCCTATGAGCTCTACACTTGGTACGGCGTGGAGAACATAATGCGCATCGGCTCGGCTGGGGCCATGAGCGACAAGCTGAAGCTCCGTGACGTGGTGGCCGGCATGGGCGCGTGCACAAACTCCAATTTCGCAAGCCAGTACGGCCTTCCCGGCACATTCGCCCCCATCGCCGATTTTACCCTTCTGGAGACCTGCGTCAACGTGGCGCGGCGGCTGGGCGTTAACATGCCCGTGGGCAACCTTTATAGCTCCGACACCTTCTACGACGCCTCCGCCTCCACCATGAAGTGGGCGAAAATGGGCGCTCTCGCCGTGGAGATGGAGGCCGCCGCCCTTTACATGACCGCCGCCTACTGCGGCAAACGTGCCCTCGCCATCTGCTCCATCTCCGACAGTCTCGTCACCGGCGAGGAGCTCAGCGCCGAGGACCGCCAGAACACCTTCACAAATATGATGAAAATCGCCCTTGAAACCGCGGTGGAAATGAGCAAAATATAAACTTTACATAATTAAATCATTCGATTTATGCGAAAAAAATCTGAAACTTGTAAATATTTGATTGATTTAATACGCGGCGTGGTGTATAATGAGCTCAAAAGGGCGCTGCCCAAAATAAAAAAAGGAGAAAAATTATGAAAAAGGTATTGGCTTTGATCCTCGCTCTCACGCTTGCTCTGGCCCTCGTGGCCTGCGGCGGAGAGAAGAACAACGGCTCCGACATGAAGATTGCCATGATCACCGACTACGGCGACATCACCGACCAGTCCTTCAACCAGACCACCTATGAGGCGTGCAAGGAATTCGCCGACGGGAACGGCGCGGACTTCAAGTACTACAAGCCCGCCAGCGACTCCGACGCGGACCGTATCACCATGATCGAGACCGCCATTGACGACGGCTACACCGTCGTCGTCACCCCCGGCTACGCCTTCGGTAACGCCCTCGGCGCCACCGTCGGCAACTACCCCGACGTGACCTTCATCGCCCTTGACGTGGGCGAGGGCGACCTGCCCAAGGGATTTTCTATCCCCTCCAACCTCTACTGCGCCACCTATCAGGAGGAGCTTTGCGGCTATATGGCCGGTTACGCCGCCGTTAAGCTTGGCTACAAGCACCTCGGATTTTTGGGCGGTATGCCCGTCCCCGCTGTCCAGCGCTACGGCTACGGCTTCGTGCAGGGCGTTGACGCCGCCGCCAAGGAGCTTGGCCTTTCCGACGTGACACTCAACTACCTCTACGGCAACGCCTTCGGCCCCAAGCCTGAGGTCAAGGCCGCCATGGACACCTGGTGCGCCGGCGACACCGAGATCATCTTCGCCTGCGGCGGCAGCATCTACCAGTCCGCCGCCGAGGCCGCCCAGAGCACCGGCAAGAAGATCATCGGCGTTGACGTCGACCAGAAGGGCATCATCGACGGCGCTTACGGCGACGGTATGACCGTCACCTCCGCCATGAAGGGCCTTGCCCCCACCGTCAAGACGCTGCTCACCGCCGTCGCTGAGGGCAAGTTCGCCGACTACGGCGGAAAGGTCGATACCCTTGGCCTCGTGTCCGCCACCCCCGCCGACAACTATGTCCAGCTGGGCACCACCCAGTATGCCGACGGCTTCCAGGAGGCCGACTATAACGCTCTCGTGAAGGCCATGTTCGACGGCACCGTCAAGGTCTCCAACGACGTCAGCGTCAAGGCCGGTGACTACGCCACCGTCATAGCCCTTGACGACCAGGGCACCCTCGCGTAAATCCATATCCCCCGCACGTCAATAGAGACGAGGCTCCCGCCTCGTCTCTATTTGGTAAATACCTTATTTACTGCAAAATAAATGAGAAAAGGAGGAAGGCGATTTGGACCAACAGTACGCGATAGAGATGCTGAACATAACAAAGCGCTTCCCCGGCATCATCGCAAACGACAACATCACCCTCCAGCTCAAGAAGGGCGAGATCCACGCCCTTTTGGGAGAGAACGGCGCGGGAAAGAGCACGCTGATGAGCGTCCTTTTCGGCCTCTATCAGCCTGAGGAGGGCGTTATCAAAAAGGACGGCGCGGAGGTCCACATAAAGGACCCCAACGACGCCAACCGTCTGGGCATCGGCATGGTCCACCAGCACTTCAAGCTCGTTGAGTGCTTCACGGTGCTGGACAACATCATTTTAGGCGTGGAGCCCAACAAGGCCGGCTTTCTTCAAAAGGCCGAGGCGCGGGCCAAGGTTCTCGCCCTCTCGGAAAAATACGGCCTCCATGTGGACCCGGACGCCCTCATCGAGGACATAACCGTCGGTATGCAGCAGCGCACCGAGATACTCAAGATGCTCTACCGTGACAACGAGATACTCATCTTCGACGAGCCCACCGCCGTTCTCACCCCTCAGGAGATCGACGAGCTCATGGTCATCATGAAGAACCTTGCCGCCGAGGGCAAGAGCATACTCTTCATCTCCCACAAGCTGGCGGAGATAATGGCCGTGGCCGACAGGTGCACCGTCCTGCGCCGTGGCAAGTACATCGGCACCGTGGAGACGAAAAACACCACCGCCGAGGCCCTCTCGGCCATGATGGTGGGCCGTAACGTCAATTTCCACGTGGAGAAAAAGCCCTCCAAGCCGGGCGACGTGATTTTGGACGTGAAGAACATGACCGTGGCCTCCAAGGGCCACAAGAAAAACGCCGTGAACGACGTGTCCTTCAAGGTCCGCCGTGGCGAGATAGTCTGTATCGCCGGCATCGACGGCAACGGCCAGACGGAGCTGGTCTACGGCCTTACCGGCCTTGAGCCCCTGTCCGGCGGCACCGTGGAGCTCTGCGGCAAGGACATAACAAAGGCCCCCATACGCCGCCGCAGTACCGGCGGCATGAGCCACATACCTGAGGACCGCCACAAGCACGGCCTTGTGCTGGACTACACCCTTGAGGACAACATGGTGCTCCAGCGCTACTTCGAGCCTGAGTTTACAAAGATGGGCTTTTTGCGCAGGAAGAACATACGCGCCTACGCCGAGAGGCTCATCGACCAGTACGACGTGCGCTCCGGTCAGGGCCCCGTCACAATGGCCCGCGCCATGTCCGGCGGCAACCAGCAAAAGGCCATAATCGCCCGTGAGATAGACAAAAACCCCGACCTTCTGGTGGCCGTCCAGCCCACCCGCGGCCTTGACGTGGGAGCCATCGAGTACATACACAAGCAGCTTGTGGCCCAGCGGGACGCGGGCAAGGCGGTACTGCTGGTGTCACTTGAGCTTGACGAGGTCATGGACGTGCCCGACCGCATACTGGTCATGTACGAGGGCGAGATCGTGGGCCAGCTCGACCCCAAAAAGACCACTCAGGAGGAGCTGGGCCTCTACATGGCCGGCGCTAAGAGAGACGAGGTGATCTCATGAAAAAGCTTTTGAAAAACGACGCGTTCCAGACCCTGATAGCCTCACTTGCGTGCATCATAGTGGGCCTTTTTCTGGGATTTATAGTCCTTCTCTTTATAAATCCCTCCGGCGCGGCCTCCTCCATAGTGGAGGTCATCAAAAACTTCATGCACTTCTCCTCCGGAAAGCTCCGGCTCAAGAACTTAGGCAACACCTTGGTCAAGACCGCCCCCCTTCTCATGTGCTCCCTGTCGGTGCTCTTTGCCTATAAGGTGGGCCTATTCAACATCGGTGCCGCCGGGCAGTACGTGGTGGGTAGCGCCGTCAGCCTCTACTGCGCGCTGGCGCTCCACTTAAATTGGGTCCTTTGCATACTCCTTGCCATGCTGGCCGGCGCCGTCTACGCCGCCATCGTTGGCGTCCTCAAGGCCCTTTGCAACGTAAACGAGGTCATATCCGGCATCATGCTAAACTGGATAGCCCTCTACGGGGCCAACACCATACTATCAAACGTCAAGGAGCCCACCAGCCCCTACACCCTTCACATCACCGGCGAGTCCCCAAGCTCCCTTATCCCCTCTCTGGGCCTTAACAAGCTTTTCAACAACAATAATTACGTCACCATCGCCATACCCCTCGCCGTGATCATCGCCATAGTCATACTGGTCCTTCTCAACAAGACCAAGCTCGGCTATGAGCTGAAGGCCACCGGCAACAACAAAAACGCCGCCAAATACGCCGGTATGGCGGAGAAGCGCAACATCATTCTGACCCTCATGATCTCCGGCGCTTTAGCGGCTCTGGGCGGAGCCTTCCTCTACCTGTCCGACTACGAGCAGTGGTCCTGCTCCCAGTCCAGCGTCCCCGGCATGGGCTTCAACGGCATCGCCGCGGCCTTCCTTGGGGGCCTTAACCCCGTGGGGTCCATACTCTCCTCCTACTTCATACAGCACATAACAAACGGCGGCGCGTATGTGGACCTGACAAAATACTCCTCCCAGATCTCCGACCTCATCTCGTCCATAATCATCTACCTTTGCGGCTTCGTGTTCTTCCTCAAGTACGCCATAAGCTCGCGCCTTGCCAAGAGCGAGGAGAAGCAGGCCCGCAAAGTCATCGCCGAACATGAGAAAGGAGGCGAGGAGTAATGCTGTTACTTTTGCAATACACCCTCATATTTGCCTCAGTCCTGCTGCTGGTGGCCCTTGGCGGGTGCTTCTCCGAGCACTCCGGCGTTATAAACTTGGGCCTTGAGGGCATAATGGTCATCGGCTCTCTGGGCGGAGCGCTGGTAATGCGCTTTTTCCCCGGCCTTCCCCCCTTCGTCATGGTCATCGCCGTAATTTTAGGCGCTATCGTCTTCGGCGTGGCCTACTCCTGCCTTCTTGGCGTGGCGGCCATCAATTTCAAAGCCGACCAGACCATCGTTGGCACGGCCATGAACATGCTGGCCACCGCGGCGGCCACCGTCTTTGTGAAGGCCATGAATACCGCCGCCAACCCCAACGACGTCTCCGCCTCGATCCAGTACATCGAGCCCAAGAAAAGCTTCCTCATAAAGATAGGTAACTTTGAGTTCAACTGGTTCATGCTGGTGGCCATCGTGGGCCTTGTGGTGGCCTATATCCTCCTTTACAAGACCCGCTTCGGCCTGCGTCTCATGGCCTGCGGCGAGCACCCCCAGGCGGCGGACTCCGTGGGCATCAACGTCTACAAGATGCGCTGGGCCGGCGTGCTCATCTCCGGCGTCTACGGGGGCCTCGGCGGCATATGCTACATCATGGTCAGCGCCTCGGAGTGGAAATTCGACGCCGGCGTCTACGGCTTCGGCTTCCTGGCCCTCGCCGTCATGATCTTCGGCCAGTGGAAGCCCACCCGCATAGCCCTGACGGCCCTCCTTTTCGGCCTTTTCCGGGCTCTTGCCAGCGTCTACTCCGGCATCGGCTTTCTGGCCCGGCTCAATATCCCCAGCACCGTCTACAACATGCTACCCTACATAATCTCACTGGTGGTACTTGCCCTGACCTCCAAGAGCTCCAGAGCCCCCAAGGCCGAGGGCATACCCTACGACAAGGGACAACGATAGTTCCGGGAGGACCGTATGGAAAGACAGTATCATATACAACTTCTCCCCGGCGAGGTGGGACGCTACGTCATTCTCCCCGGAGACCCCGGCAGGTGCGAGCAGATAGCCAAGCTCTTTGACGAGCCGAAGTTCGTGCGCTCAAACCGTGAGTACACCACCTACACCGGCACGCTTCTTGGCGAGAAGGTCTCCGTCTGCTCCACCGGCATCGGCGGCCCCTCCGCCTCCATAGCCATGGAGGAGCTCCACGCCATCGGCGCGGACACCTTCGTGCGCGTGGGCACCTGCGGCGGCATCGACCTCGACGTCCAGAGCGGCGACGTGGTCATAGCCACCGGCGCCATACGTTACGAGCACACGAGCCTTGAGTACGCCCCCATCGAGTTTCCCGCCGTGGCGGACTTCGACGTGACTCTTGCCCTCCGCAGGGCCGCAGAAAATCTGGGCTACCGCCACCACACCGGCGTCGTCCAGTGCAAGGACAGCTTCTACGGCCAGCACGCCCCTGAGCGCAGTCCCGTGTACTACGAGCTTCTCAATAAGTGGGAATCCTGGAAGCGTCTTGGCGTGAAGGCCAGCGAAATGGAATCCGCAGCCCTCTTCGTCGTGGCCTCCGCCCTCAAGGTCCGTTGCGGCAGCTGCTTCCACGTAGTCTGGAATCAGGAACGCGAAGCCGCCGGCCTCGACCAAACCCACACCCACGACACCTCCTCCGCCATCAAAGTCGGCGTAGAAGCCCTGAAGCTGCTAATAGAGCAGGATAGAACGGCATAACGAAAAAACGTAAGGGAGGGTTTAGAACCCTCCCCTACGACTATTATAGGAAATTTACCAACCAACCCGTAGGGGCGGGTTCCAAACCCGCCCGCTCCCCCGTCCCGCCCGCAGGCAACAATTCCAATCGCGGCCCTCCGGGCCGCACCCTTGTTCTCCTCTGGCTCCTCCTCGTAGGAGGAGCTGTCGCCCGCAGGCGACTGAGGAAGCGAGGCCCTCAGTTTTTGCCTCACCCCCAATAGCCCGCACCTCACGCCCCTCCCTTGGGAGGGGTGGCCGCGCCCCGCGCCGGTCGGGGTGGGCCGAATATCCGTACTCCGCCACCCAAAAATGTTGCGCCTTACGGCGCTTATTTAAAAAGGGAGGGTTTAGAACCCTCCCCTACGACTATTATAGGAAATTTACCAACCAACCCGTAGGGGCGGGTTCCAAACCCGCCCGCTCCCCCGTCCCGCCCGCAGGCGGCAATTCCAATCGCGGCCCTCCGGGCCGCACCCTTATTCTCCTCTGGCTCCTCCTCGTAGGAGGAGCTGTCGCCCGCAGGCGACTGAGGAAGCGAGGCCCTCAGTTTTTGCCGCACCCCCTAAAAAACACCCGTAGGGGCCGATGCCTACATCGGCCCGACGCGCCAATTTGACCTCTGGCCTAAATCGACGCGTAATATTATGTGCGCTTTAACGGGGCGTTGCAATATCGGGACACGGGCCGATGTGGGCATCGGCCCCTACCTCCCCCCACTCTCCTCAATATACGACCCATCAAACCCGTACGGCAGCAGCTCCCTCAGCGTCAGCGTCTTCGTCTTCCCCGACCGGTTGACGAGTATGACCTCCATGTCCGGCGAAAACTCGTTCAAAACCTGCCTGCACACCCCGCAGGGGGCGGTGAAGCGCTCCGTGTCCGCGGCCACAGCTATGCGCTTAAAGCGCCTGTGGCCCTCGCTGACGGCCTTGAAAACAGCCGTCCTCTCGGCGCAGTTGGTTGGGGTGTAGCCGGCGTTTTCTATGTTACAGCCGGTGTACACCGTCCCGTCCTCGCACTCCAGCGCCGCGCCGACGCGGAAATTTGAATATGGCACGTAGGCCATCTTCAGCATGTCCACCGCCTTGCGGCAGAGCTCCTCAGTTGACATAATACTTCCTCCTCACTTAAGCTGACCAAGTATCGAGCGCCCGATGGCCCCCTCCGGCAGGCCAAGATCGAAGTTATCGAGCACCGTGGCTCCGATAACGGCGAAGGTGTCCTGCTCCGGCAGCGCCCCGGCCCCCGTAAGCGACGGTGACCAGGCCAAAAAGGGCACACGCTCCCTTGTGTGGTCCGTGCCCGTGTGGGTGGGGTCGTTGCCGTGGTCGGCGGTGAGAATGAGAAGGTCCCGCTCCGTGAGCTTCTTCATCAGCATACCCAGCTTCTCGTCGAACCTCTCTATCTCCTGTCCGTAGCCGATGGGGTCCCGACGGTGTCCCCAGAGGGCGTCAAAGTCCACCAAGTTTACATAACACATACCCGTAAAATCCCTGTCCGCTATCTCGATTGTCTGCTCCATGCCGTGGACGGAGCTTTTTGACTTCAAGGCCTCCGTCACGCCCTCGCCCACAAAGATGTCGTTTATCTTCCCCACGGCGATAACGTCCAGCCCCGCGTCAGCCATCACGTTCATGTCCGTCCTGCCTGAGGGCTTCAGCGCGTAGTCGTGGCGGTTGGCGGTGCGCTTAAATTCGCCCTTTTTCCTGCCCACGTAGGGCCTTGCGATGACCCTCCCCACGCGCCACTCGTCCCGCATGGTGAGCTCCCTCGCTATCTCACAGCACCGGTAGAGTTCGGAAAGCCCCATAGTCTCCTCGTTGCCGCAAATCTGCAACACCGAATCGGCGGAGGTGTAGACTATCATATGCCCGGTGGCTATCTCCTCCTCGCCCAGCTCCTCTAAGATCTCCGTGCCGCTGGCCGACTTGTTGCCGATGCACTTGCGGCCCGTGCGCCTTTCAAGCTCCGCGATGAGCTCCGGAGGGAAACCCGTATCGGTGAAGGTCTTGAAGGGCTTTGTGGTATGTATGCCCATCATCTCCCAGTGGCCCGTCAGGGTGTCCTTGGCCGGGCTCGTCTCCCGGAGGGAGGCGTAGTAGGCCATGGGCCTCTCCGCCGGCGGGACGTTGCGAAGCGGGTGGAGATTTGATATGCCCAGCCTTTGCAGGTTCGGTATTTTGAGGTCCATCTTCTCCGCGATATGCCCGAAGGTGTCCGTCCCCTTGTCGCCGTACTCCTCCGCGTCCGGCAGGGCCCCGATGCCGAGTGAGTCCAGCACTATCACGAATACTCTGTCAAATTTTCTCATTTTATCTCCCTTCCGCCCTGGGCAGTGTGGACCCGCCGTAGGGCATCACTATCACCGTTGCGTCCTCCCCGTACTCCCTGAGGGCCCCCTCCAGCGCCTCCTGAGCCGAGCGGGCCGGCGTCAGGAAGGCCGAGCGGACGGTATCCTCCGGAAGCTCCGACACCAGCACCACCTTTGCGTTTTCAAGCACCATGGCAATGGCGGCGGCCTTGTGGCCCCCAAGCTCAAAGCGCGTCATGACCCGGTCGATCATGCTGTGGGCGTCGGGGGCCTCGGCTATCCAGCGCTCGAACACCCTCTCCCCCAGCCCCTCACGGCAGGAGCCCACAAGTATCACCGTGCCGCCCTTTTTGACGGCGTGCTTTGCGTTGTCAAGGGCCTTTTGGGTCTGATAGAGGTTAAGATCCTTCGGCGCGCCCCCCTGGGACACCACCACGATGTCGGCCCTTTTCGGTATCCTCTTCATGTAGAGCTTATCGAGAAACTCGCACCCGGCCCGGTGGGCCTTTTTCACGTCTCCGGCCACGGCCTTAATGATCTCCTTGTGCTCGTCCAGCACCACGTTGAGGATAAAATCTATGCCGCACATGTCCCCGGCCTCCTCGATGTCCGCCCGGAGGTTGTTGGTCTCAAGATTTCCGGCACAGCTGGTGTCCTCCACCATTCTTGAGTGGTTTAGCTGTATGGCCTCCCTTGTGGACACGCCGGGCATTATGGCCTTTGCGCCCCCTGAGTACCCGGCGAAGTAGTGATACTCGATGTTCCCAAGGCATATGCGCCTGTCGGCCCTGGCCACCGGCGCAAATATGTCCACCGGCGTTCCACGGCTTGTGACGCCCATATGTACGCAGTCCGCGGGGTCTGAGTCAACGCACCTTATCTCCTTATAGGCCCGCTCCCCGGCCAGATGCTCCCTCTCGGCCTCAGTTTGCGCCCTGTGGCTCCCAAGGGCGAAGACAAGTGTAATATCCTCCGGCCTCGCTCCCCCGGCGTACAGCTCGTCCAAAAGCGCCGGCATGACCTTATATGTGGGCATTGGCCGTGTCACGTCGCTTGTGACTATGGCTATCTTCTCCCCCGGCCTTATAATGTCCCGGAGCCGCCCGGTGCCGATGGGCTCACATAACGCCCTTTTCACCTCCGCCTCACCTGTAAGTCCCCGCTCCACCTCATTGGGTGTGAGCACCGCCAGAATGTTCTTATCCGGCACGGATATTTTCTGCGTGCCCGCGCCGAATCCAAGTTCAAAATCCATATTTATCACCTATCTCACAGTTTTGTAGTAATCAAGCGTCCTGAACCCCCGCCCAAGCTGGGTCAGAAGGTACGCCTCGCAAATTTTAGAAAGTCGCCGCTCCGTCTCCGGCCCCACGGTGAAGGAGTATAATTTCTTGGGGTCGGCGGAGACTATATGCCGCATGGCGTCCAGCACCCCCGGCGTCAGCGTCACGCACTCCCCCGCCCCCTCCGGGCGGCAGGCGGCACAGTACACCGTCCCGCCGGTGAGTGACAGCACCGGCGACGTCATGCTGTTTTTTCCGCAGACCCGGCACTCGTCCAGCATGGGCTCAAAGCCCGAAAGGCAGGCCAGCCTCAGCTCAAAGGCCGCCTTTATTATCCCGTCGGAGTTGAGCCCCTCGGAGAGGGCATAGAGGGCGTTGAGCCCCAATGACAGCAGCTCCGGGCTCGGCGCGTCCTCGTCGGACAGGCTCTCCAGCGCCTCGGCGAAATACGTCCCCAGCGCCAGCTTCGATATATCCTCCCGGAGCCCCCTGAAAAGCTCCACGCTCCTCGCCTCCGTCAGGGTGTACCTGTCCTTGTTCTCAAAAAGCGTCATCTCCGACAGCGTCAGTAGCTGCGTGGCCGCCGCCAGCTTGCTCCCCTTGCGCTTTGCGCCCTTGGCATTTACGGTTATCTTCCCGTTGGCGGCCGTCAGCACCGTCAAAATGCGGCTCGACTCCTTATATTCCGTTTCTCTCAGGACAAGTCCCGGCGTCGTTATGTACATCTGAGCCCCCGGACGGCCCTCAGGCCGTCCGTTCTCCCTCTATCTTATTTTCCATGCCCCTGGCGGCCAGGAATATACGTATATCCCCCGTCGCCCAGAAAAGCCGCCATAATCCTTTTACGTCCATCAAAATACCTCTCTCCCCGTCCGATATTATGTTGTGTACCGGCGCGTGGATTATGAGAGGTAAATTTTTTTACTCCGTATACCCGAATGTCTTGAGATTCGCCCCTGAATCCCTCCAATTCTCCTTCACCTTCACCCAGGTGTTGAGATATACCTTCGTCTCCAGAAGCTTCTCCATATCGCGTCTGGCGGCCTCGCCCACGGCCTTGAGCTTCTCGCCGTTTTTGCCGATGATTATCCCCTTGTGGCTCTCCTTTTCGCAGTATATGGTTGCGGTTATGTCCGTGACCCCGTCCTCCCGCTCGTTGAATACCGTTATCTCCACCGCCGTGCCGTGGGGCACCTCGGATTGGAGATTTAAAAGGAGCTTCTCCCTTATTATCTCCGCGCACATCTGCCGGGTGGTCTGGTCGGTTATCATGTCCTCCGGGAAGAGCTGCTGGTCCTCCTTGGCAAATTTTTCAAGCTCGTCAAACAGTATATCCAGCCCCTGCCCCCGCCTCGCGGATATGGGGACCACTGAGGCCCAGTCGTGCTCCTTGGCGTATAGCGCAATAACGGGCAGGAGCTCCGGCTTCTCCACCGTGTCTATCTTGTTTATCACCAGCACCGCCGGGGCACGGGAGGCCTTTATTTTTGCTATAAGCCCCTCCTCCTGCCTGCCTATATTGGCCACCGGCTCCACCACAAGGCATATGGCGTCCACGTCGTCCTCTACGGACTGATCCACTACATGCACCATGTAGTCCCCCAGCTTCGTCCTGGCCTTGTGAAAGCCCGGCGTGTCGGCAAAGACCAGCTGTGTCTGACCTCTCTCGGCCACGCCGAAAATGCGGTTGCGGGTGGTCTGGGGCTTCGGCGTCACGATGGACACCTTCTCCCCCACCATGGCGTTGACAAGGGTGGACTTGCCCACGTTTGGCCTTCCCACTACTGTAACAAGAGCTGTACGTTTTATCATAGGTGATCCTCAACTTTCTTTATTTTGAGCATTAATACTAATATCTAATTAAAAGAAGACACCGAGCGGCGAGGATTTTTCGTGTCAGGCAAGGAAGACGCCGCAGGGAATACCCATTGGTATTTCCAAGGCGGCTGACGCCGCATGACGCGAAAAAGACCGTCGCGAATGGCTTGTTTTAATTAGATATTAGTATAATTATCTTCCTATTTTTAGCCTCTCCATTATCTCGTCCTCGCGCGATCGCATCTGTGCCTTCTCCGGCCCCTCGTCCATGTGGTCGTAGCCGAGTAAATGGAGCGTGGAGTGCACCGCGAGGTAACTCACCTCCCGCTTGTACCCGTGGCCGTACTCCTCCCCCTGCTTTTCGCATCTTGGAATGTCGATGACCATGTCGCCCAGAATTATCTCCCCGGTGTCGTAGTCCTTCTCGCAGGACTCCGCCTCAAAGCGCCCCGGTGTGAGCTCGTTCATGGGGAAGCTCAGCACGTCCGTGGCCGCGTCCACCCCCCGGTGCTCCGAGTTTATCTCCCTTATGCCCTTATCGTCCGTCAAGAGCACGTCCACCCGGCAGGGCTCGGTTATCCCCTCGGCCAGAAGCACCGCGGCCACGGCCTTTTTCACAAGCCCCGCCGTCTCGCTGTGGCCTAAATTGGCCCTCTCTCTCGTGACCGTAACGCTCACAGCCCGTACACCTCCGTAAACTTCCGCTCAAGGTAGTCGGTGTAGTATTTTGGGTCGAAGGGCCCGCCGAAGGCCCTCTCCATGAGCTCCGCCGGCTTATATAGACAGCCGTATCTCCATATATGCTCCTCAAGCCAGTCGTTCACCGGTTTAAGCTCGCCCTTTTTCACCGTCTCCGCCACGTTGACCTCCTCCCGCATTTTGGCAAGGAGCTGAGCCCCGTAGGCGCTCCCCAGCGCGTAGGACGGGAAGTACCCGACAGCCCCGCCGGACCAGTGGGAGTCCTGCAAAATGCCGTTTTTGTCGTCCGGCACGTCGATACCAAGATACTCCTTATACAGCCTGTTCCACATATCGGGGAGCTCCGAGGTATCCACCTCCCCCTTCATCATGGCCTTTTCCATCTCATATCTCACCATGATGTGCAAGGGGTACGTAAGCTCGTCGGCCTCGGTGCGAATTAAGCTTGGCCTTGCCACATTTGCGGCCCTCCAAAGCTCACGGGCGGAGCGGCTCGCCAGCTTCGGGCAGAGCCTTATTATCTCCGGGTAGATGAAGCTCACAAACTCATAGCTTCTCCCGATGATGTTCTCGTAAAACCTCGACTGGCTCTCGTGCGCCCCCATGGACACGCCGCCCTCAAGGGAGGTGAAGACGAACCTGTCCTCCGAGTGCATATCGTATAGGGCATGTCCGCCCTCGTGAATAACGGAGTACATGGAGGATAGGAAGTTATTTTCATAGTAGTGCGTGGTTATGCGCACGTCGTGCTTTGAAAAAGCCGTGGTGAAGGGGTGCTCCACCTCGCCCAGAATACAGTTCTCCTCCGGCAGTCCCTCTATCTCCATGAGCTTTTTCGCAAGCTCCCGCTGGGCGCTTACGGGGAAATGCGTTTTGAGAAAACCGTCCTCTATGGGCCCTGATGCCTCTATCCTCTCAAGAAGCGGCACTATCCTCCCCCTCAGGGCCCCAAAAAACTCCTGGCACTTATCCTGCGTCAGCCCCTCCTCGAACCTGTCAAGGCAGTAATCGTAGGGGTCCATGTCCGGGGCCACGAGACCGGCAAAGCGCTTTTGCGTCTCGATTATTTTTCCCAGATACGGCTCAAAAAGCTTATAGTCCGATTTGGCCTTCGCCTCCCGCCACACGTTGGAGGCGTCGTTTAAAAGCTCCGTGTAGGCCACATACTCCTCCACCGGTATGGCCCTGAGCTCCCGCATGTTCTTCTCCCTTATATCCGCCCGCCGCTTATCCTCCGGGGAGAGCTCGTCGTAGTGCTCCTTCAGCCCGTCCAATACCGCCCTCGCCTCGTCCCCGGTGGAGAGCTTATAGCTGAGCTCCGAGAGCACCCCCATGGTCTTTCCCCTCGGTATCCGCGACCCCCTCGGCGCCACCGTCTCGTCGTCATAGCTCAATATCCCCATTGCGTGGCCGTAGGCAAATTCCTTGAGCTCAAGGTCGTTTAATTTCTTTATCGCCTCTTCGGTGTTCATCTTCTGTCTCCTTTTTTTGATTGTCTCGCCGTATTGCTCCCGCTATGGCGGGCACGCTCGTACCTGTCATACGCCTCCACTATCCGCTGTACCAGCACGTGGCGCACCACGTCCGCCGAGGAAAGGCGCTTTATGGCGATGTCCTCCACCCCGTCTAAGACCCGCACCGCCTCCCGAAGGCCGGAGACCTTGTCAGCGGGCAGGTCTATCTGCGTCTCGTCGCCGGTTATGACTATCTTGGACCCGAAGCCCAGACGCGTTAAGAACATCTTCATCTGCTCACGGGAGGTATTTTGCGCCTCGTCCAGTATTATAAAGCTGTCGTCCAGCGTCCTGCCCCGCATGTAGGCCAGGGGCGCCACCTCTATATCCCCCCGCTCCAAATACTTCTGATAGGTCTCCGCCCCCAGCATATCAAAAAGCGCGTCATAGAGCGGCCTCAGATAGGGGTCCACCTTCGACTGCAGGTCCCCCGGCAAAAAGCCCAGCCTCTCCCCGGCCTCCACGGCTGGCCGGGTCAGGATTATGCGGTTCACCGTCTTCGCCCGGAAGGCCGCCACGGCGGCGGCCACCGCAAGGTAAGTTTTGCCCGTTCCGGCGGGGCCTATGCCGATGGTCACCGTATTTTTCATTATGGCGTCCACATATTTTTTCTGCCCCAGCGTCTTGGCCTTTATGGGCTTGCCCTTGGCGGTGACGCAAATTACGTCACGGGCCAGCTCCCCTATCTTGTCGTCCTCCCCGGTCCTCACAAGGCCCAGCACGTATCTTACGTTCTGCTCGCCTATATTCTCCCCCTTGGCCGCAAGCTTCATGAGTCCCTCTATGGCCTGCTTTGCCATCATCACGTTCTCAGGCTCCCCGGAGATGTGCACCTCCGACTCCCTGTCCGTGACCCGGACATTGAGCTCCGCCTCTATGAGCCGGAGGTTCTCGTCAAAGGACCCGAAGACGTTTATCACGTTCTCCATTCTGTCAATGCTTATTATCTCGTCTGTCATATATCTTACGTACCTTTCCCGTTTATTCCGTTTCGATTTTGTTGTTTGCCGAAAGCTCCGAAAGCTCCCTTTCGCTCAACGCGTGCTCCGTTCCGATTTCCTCCAGACACTCGGCCCTCAGCGTCACCGTCACCAGCTCCCCGTCAGATATGATGTCGTAGTCCGCCGTCACCACCGCCCCGTCCCCAAGCTCCCTCTCAAGCTCGTATAGAAGCTCCGACCTCAGCATACGCTCCGCGTCCGCGGCGCTGACGGTATAGGGGTACTCGTTGTACTCCTCGTACTCCTCCCTGACTATGCTGAGTGGCATCACCGCGCCGCCCGGAAGCACCGTATCGGTGTATGATATGATTTTATCACAACTACCATATGGATTTCCACCAGAAATATATAAATTTATCCGTTTTCCCCCTAAAATTATGGCTCTCCTCACTGTTTTTTCCCCGGTGTACTCCTTTTTCACCGCCTGAAGGGGCATGGAGGCCGTCAGCTCATACCAGGTCCGGGCCCGAACGCTCCCCGTGGCGTGGACCGTGCGCCCCGTGCCAAGGGGCACATACGCCGATATGAGCTCATCTCCCGCCGCCACCGTGTCGCCGGGCTTTACTAAGGTCCAGCCCTCCCTCGCCGTAACCGACGCCACTATGCCGCCCTTTTTGGCCCTCACCGCCGTTGGCACGTCCGGGTCGAAAAGCTCCGGCTTCTCCCGCTCCTCTCTTACTATGACCTCAAGGCGGCTCCCGTGGTTATTGAGCGTGATGAAGCTGAGCTTCGGCACCTTTAAAAGCATGTCGTTTTCCACCTGCCTTGCCGGTATGTCCAGCACGCAGGTGCCTATGTCCACCCCCTCGCTCCTGAGGGCCGCCAGTATCTCCGAGGTGGGCACCGTCACGTTCCCCAGAACGTCTATCTGCCAGACATACACCGTGGAAAGGCCGATGAGCATGAGGCACACCGCCATGCCCGTAAGGAGCACGTACCGCTTTCGTATCCTCCAAAGGAAGAAGGGCGCGCCACGCCGCCTTATGAGCCTCACTGTGAAGGCCCCGGTCTCCTTTGCCACCCGCCTTAAGGTCACGTACCCCGAAAGGCCCACGGTCATCTCCGCCGCCCCGTCCTTGCCCCTCACAAGGTCCCGAAAGTCCACGTGGTTCACGGCGCAGATGTTCACCGCCCGCTCTGAGTATTTGCATCTGAGCTCCACTCTCACAGTGCCGAGAAGGTAATTTAAAACAGCCATAAGCCTACGCCTCCAGATCAACGCCCGATATGTCCCCGGTGACCACCAGCTCCATGTCGCTCATGGCCGAGATCTCCAGCCTCCGCCCCCGGAGCCTCACGGTCATATCCCCGGCGCTTACGCCTATTATCTCCGGGCCGTACTCAATAAGCCCCCGGTGGTTCTCGATGTGTACGCGGCTGTGGCCCGTGACCGTCACCCTCGGCACCCCAAGCGCCGGCTGTCCCGGCACGTCGAATACCTCCGCCGCCCTCATGATTGCCCCCTTTTTCCTTTTCACAGCACACCCTCCCTTTATCTCATCATTCCTCAAATTCTATGAGCTCCCGGTCAAAAATAAGACCCCACCCACATACTCTTTACCAAAAGGGGGTATTGATATGAACGTTTTACGTATAAGACAGCGTGTATTTGACGGCCTCTCCGTCCTTGGGCTCGCGGCCGTGACCGTGGGGCTCCTCGTCTTTCCCACCGAGCTCGTGGCCGCCGCCGAAAACGGTGTGGAGCTTTGCTTCAATGTGCTGATCCCGTCCCTGTTCCCATTCTTTGTGATCTCCTCCATGGTTGTGAGCATGGGTCTGGCCGACGCTCTCGGCTCAGCTCTCGCCCCGGTGATGTCCGGGCTTTTCAACGTGGGGGGCCAGTGCGCCAGCGCCCTCATACTCGGCTTCATCGGCGGCTACCCCGTGGGGGCCAGGACCGTCATCGCCCTATACGACTCAGGCCGCTGCTCAAAGGCCGAGGCCCAGCGTATGCTGGCCTTCTGCAATAACTCCGGCCCCGCCTTCATCTTCGGCGTGGTTGGGGCCGGCATATTCTCAAGCTCCGCCGTTGGGGTCATACTCTACCTGACCCACATTCTGGCCTCCGTTTTGGTTGGCCTCATCTTCCGAAATTACGGCTCCGGCCGCCCCACGCCCGTAAAGGCCGCCGCGAAGGGCAAAAAAACTCCCTTCCCGGAGGCGTTCGTAAGCTCCGTGACCTCCTCCTTCTCCTCCTGCCTCAACATCTGCGGCTTCGTCATATTCTTCACCGTCCTCATAAGGCTCCTTTTCCTCTCCGGTGTCCTCACCGCCGCCTCCGAGCTCATGGGTACGATCTTCGGCGTTTTCGGCATGGACAGTCTCTGGGCGGAAAAGCTCCTCACCGGTCTCATCGAGCTCACCAGCGGCGTCTGGAGCCTGAAGGACGCGGCCCCGGAGATCAGGGCCTGCGTCTCCATGGCCGCCTTCATGCTGGGCTGGGCCGGCCTCTCGGTCCACTGTCAGGTTTTGTCATTTCTCTATAAGAGCGGCCTCTCCGCCGGGACCTATATCCTCGGCAAGCTCCTTCACGGCCTCCTCTCCGCCGGCCTCGCCGCGCTGGTCATGACGGTCGTGGACCTCAACAAGGACGTGGGCGTGTACCTCGCCGACCAGGTGGGAAAAATGACCGGCCTCGGCTTTCGCCCCCTTATCCTCGCCAGCGCCGGCCTCTCGGCGGCGATACTCCTTATTTTTCTCCTTGCCTCATTTATTTTTGGCAAAAGGAGTGGAAAAAATGACGGCGATGCGCTATAATGTATCCGGGCGTCGCCCTTGACCGCCCTGAAACCGCACCGGGACCGCCCCAAGGCTGCCCCAAGGCCGCCCCAAGACCGCCCCAAGACCGCCCCAAGACTACTCCGCGACTGCTCCAAAATTACCCCCGATTTATACAAAAAAGGAGGGCTTTCAGTGCTTTTCAACAAAAAAATCGAGCCCTGCTGCTCCTACTGCCACAGCGGTGTCAAGATAAGTCCCACCGAGGTGGCCTGTATCCGCCGGGGCATCGTCTCCGCCTCCGGCTCCTGCGGAAAATTCAAATATGACCCCCTCCGCCGGGAGCCCCCCGCCCCCCAGTCTCTCAAGACCGACGGCCTCTCCGACGAGGATTTCAAGCTGTGAAAACGCCTGAAATTACTCGGTTTTTGGGGGATCTCGACCGTCAAATACATATCTCGGTCATACCTGAGTGTCCCTCCACGAATTCCCTTTTAAAGTCTCAGGCCCCGGAAATTCCCACCGACGCGGTCCTCATCGCCGAGAGCCAATCAGACGGCCGCGGCCGGCTGGGCCGGAGCTTCTACTCCCCTCCCGGCTCCGGGCTTTACATGAGCGTCCTCACCCGCCCGGACCTTGAAAACGCCGACCTTCCCCTCCTGACCCCCGCCGCCGCCGTGGCCGTCTGCGGCGCCATCGAGGCCGTCGCCAATGTCCCCGCCTCCATAAAATGGGTAAACGACGTGTACGTTGGCGGCAAAAAAGTCTGCGGTATCCTGACTGAGACCGCCTTCGGCCCTGAGGGGGACCGCTTTTGCGTCGTGGGCATAGGCGTTAACCTGTTCCCTCCCCCCGGCGGCTTTCCGCCGGACATAGCGGACACGGCGGGGGCTATTCTTGATAAGCCCGTCCCCGATCTCCTCACAAGGCTGGCCGCCCATATAATAGAGCGCTTTTTCGCCCTCCTCCCCCATCTTCCGGAGCTCACCTTCGTACCGGAATACCGCTCCCGGAGCCTCCTTCCCGGAAAGGACATATTCGTTATCCGCGACAGCGCCGCCCTCCCCGCCAAAGCCCTCGGCGTAGACGACCGCTGCGGCCTTCAGGTCATGTACCCAGACGGCACGCATGAGACCCTCCGCTCCGGCGAGGTCACGGTAAGAATGAGATAAAAATAACAATTTTTTCATGTAAAAAGTCCTCCCTTTTGTGGAAAGCTAAAGGCGAAACCACTTAAAGGGGGACTTTTTTATGTATGCCACATTTGCCAAGGGCGTAGCCGTGGGCATGATCGCCGGCGGGGCCGTAGGCGCAATCATCGCCATGCCCAAAAAGCACGTCACCGCCGCCGGCCGCCTCATGAAGGCCGCGGGAAATATGATGGAGAACATCTGCGACGCCTTCAAGCTTTGAGCACAAAGACCGCGTCTTTGCGCTCAGGTAAAAGCCCGCGAAAAATGGCGTGAAACCGGAATTTCACGCCATTTTTTTGCTGTTTTAAGCGCTCCGATAAAAAGGCGCTTATCTCAAGCTTACAGCCTCATTGTCCCGGCACAGCTCATATATATTTCCGTCTTTTATAAGGTACGCCTCGCCATATACCGTCTTATTCTCCCCGTCTATAATGATATAGCTTCCGTCGTTCAGCGCGATAAACTCATGTCCCACGCTGTCCGGAAGCGTGATGTCCTCCATCATTCTCAGCCCGTCCAGATACGTGTCCCGAAGGGCCTGATAGTGGGGAAAGATATTTATGTCGGTTATGCCAAGCCCCTCTATCCACCGCTTATACTCAGGGTCGACCGCCTCCCCCTCCAGCTCCGGCCCGGCGTAGACGTTCTTGGCGCAATTCATCGCCCCCGCGCTCCACGCGAGCACGATCCCCTTAAATCCCGAAAGCCTCTCCTTGAGCCGCAGCCGCTTCAGGAAAAGGTTTTGCGTGGGGACGTGTCCTCCCGTCAATATAATGACGTCCGTCTCATGTATCTTCTCAATAATATCCGAGTCCCTGCCGTCGCACATCTCAACTGACGAGACCTTAAGGCGACGGGAGTCGAACCCACGCCGGTTTCTGGCGGCGGATTTGCGCCCGTGCGGCGTCAAAGCCCTTGACAATACACAAAGTATTCTCTGCGGGCTTTTTCTTGCCCGGACACAAATCCGCTCGCCAGAAACTGCTTCGCACTCCACGCGGTGCAATTTACGAGCGATTTTCGGTGAGGCGGAGGAAGCCTTGCTGACGCAAGGCGACGACAACGAGGCGAAAAGCGCCAAAAAGGGCCCGCGTGGAGCGGCGTGGGTTCGTCTCCCGTCGCCTTAAGGCCGCTCATCGGGAACGCCCGGCTCATGCAGAACCTTATATCGTCATTTTTCTCATAGCTGTGAGGTTCGGCGCAGATAATGAGGACCTTCGCGTTATTTACCCAAATTTTCCTCAAATTCTCCGTAAGTCCGTTGTCCTCTAAAAGAGCCGCCGGCACACGCTTACCGTCCGTTTTGATATATCCCCCAAGCGCGCTGGTCAGTACCACTTTCATCTTGGTGCCTCCGGTGTTTTGTCCATATCCGCATCAACGTCTGATGCTCTTTTTTCAGATTGTCAAAAAATCCCCTTTGTCGGAAAAGGCCGCGGGCCTTTTTCGACAGGCTAAAAAAGAGGCGGTCGCCCGCCTCTTTTTTTTGGTTTATCAAGCCTTGCTTTCTTCTGATTTATCCGGTTTTTTATACTTTTCGTACAAATCCCGTATCTTCGAGAAGGTGTCGGCGCTTATGTCGTGCTCGATCTTGCAGGCCTCGTGGGTGGCGGTCTCACGGTCCACGCCGATGGACATGAGCATGTCCGTCAAAAGTATGTGGCGCTCGTATATCCGCTCGGCCACCTCCCGGCCCGTGGGCGTCAGGTGTATGTCCCGGCGCTGGTCCACGTCGATGTATCCGCTTTCACGCAGTCTGCGCATGGCGATGGAGATGGTGGGCTTTGAGTAGCCCATCTCGGTGGCAATATCTATGGCTCTCACATAGCCCATGCGGTTTTCCAGCATGAGTATGGTCTCCAGATAGTCCTCCCCGGACTCATGTATCTCCATGCTTACACGCCTCCTTACCCGCTGTCTTTCAGAAGAACTTCTTTATGCCCTCGGTGGCGGCGGCCTCGTCGGCGCTTATGGTCATGGTGAACTTTACGCCCTCACGCGCTGAGAAGGAATCGCACCAATCCAGAAACTCCTCGGCCTCGTTGAGGGAATCCGTCCCGGCCAGCTTGAAAAGGCCGTCCATGAAGATGTGGGTTATGTCGTAGTTGCCGGCACACAGCCCGCACAGAAAGCCCTTCAGCGCCACGTAGCCCGTGACCTTGTAATCCGAAAGCTTAACGAGCCTGACGCTCATGGGAATATCGTACCTGAGGGACGCGTCCTGCTCTATGCAGATAACGTTGCCATGCTCCTCCTCCGATGCCCTGCGCACCAGATCGATCAGTTTTTTTGTTTTGCCGTGACCCTTGAGTCCCATAATGACCTTGACCATAGGGAAACACTCCTTTCGATAATAGGGGGTACCTTTTTTAAGGTACATATATTTTAACATTTTTCATCTGTCTGTTCAACATAAATTTTGCGATTTTACCGAAAATTAAATTTTTCCCCTCTCCCTAACTTTTATTGGCAAAAATTGTCCTCCGCGCATATTATGTCTTAGGCTCGTTTTAAGAGCTCAGGAGGATTTGGATGAGAACACCGAATTTTTACGGCACAAACGATCAGGGCGATTGCGATCAGCCCTGTTGCGGCGGTAACGTCATAAATTGCGGCGGAGCCACCCCCTGCCCCGGTCCCAGAGGCCCCCAGGGCGTCCCCGGTCCCCAGGGCCCTCAGGGCCCCATAGGTCCCGTGGGCCCGCAGGGCCCCCAAGGCCCTCAGGGTGAGCCCGGCCCCGCCGGTGCTACGGGAGCCACCGGAGCTACCGGCGCCACCGGCCCCATCGGCCCGCAGGGCCCCCAAGGCCCTCAAGGTGAGCCCGGCCCCGCCGGAGCTGCGGGAGCCACAGGCGCAACCGGCGCCACCGGCCCCATTGGCCCGCAGGGTCCCCAAGGGCCCGTCGGCGCTACGGGCGCTACGGGAGCCACCGGCCCGCAGGGCCCTGCCGGTCCCGCCGGAACGGCGGCCACCATTGAGATCGGCACTGTCACCACCGGCGCGCCGGGAACTCCCGCCAGCGTCACCAACACCGGCACCGATACCGATGCCATTCTGAACTTCGTTATCCCCCAAGGCGCAACCGGCGCAACAGGCGCGACCGGCCCTGCCGGTGCAACAGGCCCCGCTGGTCCGCAGGGACCCGTCGGCGCTACGGGCGCTACCGGGGCCACCGGAGCCACCGGCCCGCATGGTGCACTGGTTTATACACAACCGCCAAAACGCTTGAAAATACTAAAGAAAATATCCTCCCTCTATAACAAACCGGCGTCGGCGGATTACAAATCTTTAATGCTGTTACCT
>CANREY010000006.1 GCA_947629755.1 uncultured Oscillospiraceae bacterium
CGCAGATGTCCTTCTTTATATAGCTGAAGGAATTGACGCCCACGGAGGCGAATACCCGGAAGCCCTGGCTCTGGAGGAACTTGAATATCTCGCCGGTCTTGTGCCAGTCATCGCCGTCGGGCCTGGCGCCGTGGGGGTAGAAGTAGAGCTTGGTGGGGCCCACGATGGAGCCCACCTCGTTGAGCCACCGGCTCATGTCGCCCTGGACCACCGAGAGGGACTTGTTGGAGAGATTGATGTGTCCCCAGCTGTGACAGCCGAAGTACCAGCCGGTCTTCCTGAGCTGTTCCACGATGGGCTTCACGGCCTCCACCTCCTTAAGACGGTTGGCCTCCTGCTCCTCGGTCCAAGAGCGGGTGTCTGTGTTGGTGCGGTAGCCGAAGATGCCCTCGTAACCCGTGAGGCACAGGCAGGCCTTGGCCCCGTTGTAGCTGAAATCCGGGTGCTCCCGGACGAACTTGTCAAGAAGGGGTATGATGTCAAGATCCTGCGTCGTGACCTCGTTGCCCTGGGGGTCGTGGCCGTAGGCCCAGATCTGGCCGTCGTCGCCGATTATGAGCTTCGACATGAAGCCGTTGTTGAGGTAGCTTGTGTAGTAGCAGGTGTCGTCAATGGACATGATGAGGGGCGTCTTGCCCTTGGGGACCTTGATGGTGTTGCGGACCATCTTGGCTACGCCGTTTTCGTCGGTGGTCTCGCTCCACACGTCGTTCATATTTACAAGTATATAATTCTTTTTGTAGAGGCTGTCAAGTATTTTATTAAATTCGTTTACCGTGACCATCCAGTCGTCAAAGCCCTTTTGCTGGTCGTCGCCGTCAAAGGCGAGCTCAGGATAGGCGATGATCTGGTGGAAGAAAAGGTGCTCCACGGTGCCGCTCCAGTTGCGAAGCTCGCTTTCGTCCCAGGTCTTGTAATTATAGACGTACTCGGCCGGGGCGGAGGAGGCGGGGGGCTCGGTGACGTCATCGGAGGGGCCGGTGGAGCCGCCGGAGGGGTCGCCCGTGCCAGAGGGGTCATCGGAGGCGTCGGAGGGGCCGGAGACGGGCTCCGTCTGCTTTGGCGGGCGCGTTCCGCGGTGGGCGGTGTTGGCCGCTTTGCAGGAGGTGAGCGTCAGCGCCATAACGAGCATGAGCGCCAGAGCTATAAATCTTTTGTAAGTAGCCATTATTATCCCTCTCTTTCTTTTCCATGGCTGGTATTATAATCCGTTTTTCCGAAAAAATAAAGTACAGCGTAACAACAAATTGTTACAAATCTCGGTAATATGTGATATAATGGAGACGAACGGCTTTGGAACACAGCTATAATATTACACAATTGCATCAAAATTGTAAAGAAAGTTTACATAAATAATAATTTATGGTAAACGGGAACCGGGAGGGCGTATGCTTAGACTTTACCTTGGCAGGGCCGGAAGCGGCAAGACGTCGTATATTTTAAATGAGCTCAAAAAGGCCGCTGAGGCCGGGGAAGCCGGGAACGTGCTCATAGTGCCGGAGCAGTATTCCCACGACTGCGAGAGGGCGCTGGCGTCCATGGGGGACAGCGTGTGCCTTTTCGCGGAGGTGCTGAGCTTTACGCATCTGGCCTCACGCGTTTTCGCCGAGACGGGGGGGCTCGCGGACGCGAGCCTTGACGCGGGCGGGCGGGTCCTGGCCATGAGCCGGGCGTATATGGAGGCAAGCCCGAAGCTTAAGGTCTACGACGTGGGCTTCAGAAGGCCGGATTTTATAAAGGACCTGCTGGCATCCTACGACGAGCTCAGGGCCGCGTGCCTTGGCGCTGACAGCCTTTCCGAGGCGGCAAACGGGGCCGACGGGGCGCTGGGGGACAAGCTTTCGGACCTTGCCCTCATATTTGAGCTATTTGAGGCGGTGAAGGAGAGAAGCGGCGCGGACACAAGGGACATACTTGAGAGGCTGGCCGACGGGATAGGTGAAAGCTCCGTGGGGAGTATGGGCCGGGTGTTCATAGACGGGTTTTCGGACTTTACGTATCAGGAGACAAGAATAATCGAGGGGCTCATAAAAAAGGGCGCGGACGTGACGGTGGCGCTAAACTGCCGGGAGCTTACGGACAGCGACCTCACCTTCCGCCTGACGGTAAAGACGGCGGGGCGGTTACTCAATATGGCCAAGGACGCCGGGAGCCAAATGGAGATAGTACATTTTCCCGAAAAGCCGGGGAAGGACCCGGCCCTTTCGTACCTTGAGAAAAGTATAACGGACTACGCCGCGCCGGCGTATGAGGGGCCCTTTGATAAGGAGAAAGGTCCCATAGAGGTCATTAAGGCCGTGAGCCTTACGGAGGAGTGCTGTGCCGCGGCGGCGAAGGCCATCGACATAGTGAGGGCCGGGGGCAGGTACAGGGATATTGCCGTGGTGTCCCCGGATTTTGAGGTCTACGGGCCGGTGGTGGAGGGAGTATTCAAAAAATACGGCGTGCCGGTGACGAGGACGCGTATGACGGACATACTCGATAAGCCAGTTATGGCCCTTATGACATCGGCGCTGGACGTTATAGCCAACAACTGGGACCACTGCGACGTGTTCAGGTATTTGAAGACGGACCTTGCGGGCATCGGGCCGGAGGACCGGGACCTTTTGGAAAACTATGTGCTCAAGTGGAACATACGGGGGGAGAAGCAGTGGAGCCGCGAGGAGGGCTGGCGCATGTCCCCGGAGGGCTACGGCGAGAGCATGAGCGAGAGGGCAAACGAGGAGCTTGAGAGGATAAACGAGCTTCGCACGGTGGCCGCGACGCCGCTTATAAAGCTCCATAAGGCCCTTGAATGGGCTGAGAGCGCCACGGACAAGGCGAGAGCGGTATACGTATTCATGGAGGATATTGGCCTGTACGGGGCGCTTCGCGCCCGTGAGGCGGCCCTGCGCGAGGCTGGGGAGAGCGAGCTTGCCCAGGAGTACAGGCAGCTTTGGGATATAACCGTGGGGGCTTTACAGCAGTTTTCGGACATTTTGAGTGACACCGCGGTGGGAACGGAGGAGTTTATAAGGCTTTTTAAGCTGGTTCTGGGGCAGTATAAGGTGGGGATCATACCGGCGAGGGTCGACAGCGTCCGGGCCGGGGATATGTCAAGAATAAGGGCGCGGGGCGTAAAGCACCTCATAATTTTGGGCGCGACTGACGACTCCCTCCCCGGAAAGAGCGGCGGGGCCGGAATATTTTCCGAGGACGAGCGGGAGGAGCTGAGAGGCCTCGGCATAGACACGCTGGACGACAGGGACGACGAGATAGCGCGGGAGCTCATGGGGGTGTACGCGTCCCTTACCGTGCCGTCGGAGAGCTTGACGCTGACGTATCCTGAGGGGAGCCGGCCGTCTTACGTCATATCGAGGCTTAAAAAGCTCTATGGAATAACGGAAAGGATACCGGGGGACGAGATATATGCCGCCTCGCCGAATATGGCCTTTGAGCTGGCGGCCTCCGGCGAGAGGGAGACGGCGAGGGAGCTTGAGGCGTATTTTGAGACGAAAAATGAGTGGCGGGAGAAGCTGGGCGCGGTGAGGCTCGCCGGGGACGGGGCGAGAGGGAGGCTCAGCGTCAATACGGCGGAGAGGCTCTACGGCGGGAAGCTTCGGCTCTCGGCCTCAAGAATAGATAAATATTATTCGTGCAGGTACGCCTACTTCCTGCAGTACGGCCTTCGGGCCAAGGTGAGGCAGGAGGCGGCGCTGGACGCGCCGGAGGCGGGGACGTTCACGCACTTCATACTTGAGAGAGTGGCGAAAAAGGCCGCGGAGAGCGGCGGGTTTGCCAACGTCACGGAGCGGGACATCAAAAAGCTTGTGCCGGCGCTGGTGAGGGAGTACGCCGACACGAGGCTTGGGGGAATGGAGAACAAATCGGGGAGATTTAAGTATCTCTACGGAAGGCTGGCGGACGCGGCCACAAGGGTGGCGGTCTCCATGCGGGAGGAGCTGTGCCGGTCGGATTTCACGCCCATGGATTTTGAGCTGAGCTTCGCCCCCGACGGGGACCTGCCGCCGGTGAGAACAGCCGGCGGCGACAGCGTTATCGGCGTGGTGGACCGGGTGGACGGCTGGGTCAGGGACGGGCGGCTGTACCTTAAGGTGGTGGACTATAAGACGGGTAAGAAGTCCATGGACTTAAGGGACGTATACTACGGCATCGGACTTCAGATGTTCATATACCTCTTTGCCCTCAAGCGCGAGGGGCGGGAGAGGTACGGCATGGAGGTGATGCCGGCGGGGGTGCTGTACTCAAGGGCCAGGGACGACTATGTGAAGGCGGACAGGGACCTTGACGATACGGAGCTTGAAAGGGAGCGGGAGAAGCTCCTTAAAACAAGCGGGCTCATTCTGGCCGACCCTGAGGTCATAGAGGCCATGGAAAAGGGCGAGAAGCGCCGGCTCCCGGTGACCGTGTCCTCAAAGACAGGCGAGATAAAGGGCAGTGTGGCTGACGCGGAGAAGCTTGGAAGGCTGGCAAGGCGTGTGGACGAGCTCATTGAGGACATGGCCGGGGAGATCCGCTCAGGGGCGCTGACGGCAAATCCGTACCTTAAATCGAGAGTGGACAGCGCCTGCGCGTACTGCGCCTACTATGACGCCTGCCGGTTTGAGGACGGGCGGAACGGCGAGAGCTTCAGGCGACTTACGAAGCTCAAGACGGCCGATATTTGGAAGATGCTGGAGGAGGCGGGAAGATGAGCGAGCTTACAAGGCAGCAGCAGTCCGCAGTGGAGGACCGGGGAGGGCAGATACTTGTCTCCGCCGCCGCCGGGAGCGGCAAGACAAGAGTGCTGGTGGAGAGGCTCATGCGGTATCTGGACGCGGGGGAGGACATCGACAGGTTTTTGATAATAACCTACACCAACGCCGCCGCCGCGGAGCTTCGGGGAAAAATATTGGACGCGCTCTATGAGAAAATAGGCGAGGACCCCGGAAATCTGGCCACGCGCCGGCAGGCGGAGCTTTTAAGGCGGGCCCATATCGAGACGATACACGGCTTTTGCACCGGGGTAATAAGGGAGAACGCCCACGTTCTGGGCATACAGCCGGATTTTCGTGTGGCGGACGAGGCGGAGACGAGGATACTCAAAAATCAGGCGCTGACGGAGCTTTTAGACGAGATGTACGACTCCGGGGACAAGGATTTTTACGCTCTGGCGGACACCATGGGGGCGGGGAGAGACGACTCGGCCCTTATGGAGGTGATACTCGATACCCACGTAAAGCTCCTGAGCCACTTATCGCCGGAGGCTTGGGTGGAGAAGGAGCTGGAGCTTCTGGCTCTCGATGGCGTGACGGACGTCGGTAAGACCGTCTGGGGCCGGGTGATCATGGAAAGGGCGAAGGACAGCGCCGACTACTGGATAGAGCAAATGGGGTACCTTGTAGACGAGGCCGAGGCCGACCCCAAGGTGGAAAAGGGGTACGGGGAGAGCTTTCGTGGGACGCTTAAGTCGCTGAGGGCCTTTCGCGCGTCCCTTGACGGCAGTTGGGACCAGGCGAAGGCGGCCTCGGTGATAGCCTTCCCAACCGGGAGACTGTCGGGCTACGAGGAGCTCAAGGAGGTAAGGCTCAGGTGTAAAAGGGAGACGGGGAAAATATCCGCCCTTTTCTGGGACAGCTCCGAAAAGGCCCTTGCGGATATGAGGGCCGCCGCGCCGGCGTCCATGGCGCTTTTGAGGACGGTGCTCCGGTTCGACGAGCTCTACGGCGAGGCCAAAAGACGCCGGGGGGCGCTGGATTTTTCGGACCTTGAGCATATGGCCCTGCGAGTGCTGACGGACGGGGAGGGGAACCCCACCGACAGCGCGGTCCGTATCGCCGGGAGATTTACCGAGATAATGGTGGACGAGTATCAGGACGTAAATCTCATTCAGGAGACCATATTCGGGGCGGTATCGAGGGATAAGAAAAATATTTTCACCGTCGGTGACGTAAAGCAGTCCATATACCGCTTCAGGCTCGCCGACCCCACCATATTCCTTGGGAAGTATTTAAGCTTTCAGGACGCGGAGAACGCCGCCGAGGGGGAGCCCAGAAGGATAGTTTTGTCTAATAACTTCCGCTCCCGGCCGGGGATACTTGACGCGGCGAACTTCATATTCAAAAACTGCATGAGCGCCGGACTTGGGGACCTTGACTACACCGAGCGGGAACAGCTTTACCCCGGAGCCGTAAGGCCGGAGACGGAGGAGCCTGAGGTGGAGCTTGATGTTTTAGACCTCGCCGGTGAGGAGGAAGGCGATGAGGAGCCGCCGGACAAGAGCGTATCCGAGGCCATATTCGCCGCGGAGAGGATAAGGGAGCTTGTGACGGACGCCTGTATACCCGGCGCAAACGGTGAGCCAAGGCCCGTGCGGTACGGGGACATCGCCATACTCATGCGCTCGCCGAGAGCGGCCCTTCCTACTTGGGAGCGGGTATTCGCGGGGTTCGGTATACCGTTGGCCTCGGACCAGCCCACGGACTTTTTCACCAGCCACGAGGTGTCCCTCACCATGTCCATACTGTCCGTCATTGACAACCCAAGGCAGGATATACCGCTGATCTCGGTGCTGAGAAGTCCCGTTTTCGGCTTTACAAGCCAGGAGCTTGCCGAGATAAGGCTATATGACCGGGAGGGGGATTTCTGGCAGGCGCTGACGGCGGCCGCAAAGGAGAACGAAAAGTGCGCCGGGTTTACGGATTGGCTCGGCAAGGTGAGAAGCGTATCGCCCGATATGACGGCGGAGGAGCTATTGTGGTATGTCTATGACGAGACAAAGCTCCCGGCCTACGTGGCGGCCATGCCGGAGGGGGAGACGAGGCGCGATAACCTCATGTTCCTCATAGAGCTGGCCCACACCTCGGAAAGCTCCGGGTATCGGGGACTTTACGGGTTTTTGAGCTGGCTCCAGCGCCTTCGTGAACGTGACGACGGCGTTGAAAAGCCGGGGGCGGCTCCGGGAAACGCCGTCAGGATAATGAGCATACATAAGTCAAAGGGCCTTGAGTTCCCCATAGTATTTTTAGGCGAGCTCACCCACAGGTTCAATACGGAGGACACAAGGGCGAGGCTCCTCATACACCCGGAGCTCGGCGTGGGGCCGAAGCTCACGGACACGGAGAGGCGGCTTGAGTACGCCACCGTGGCAAGAAGGGCCGTGGCGGAGAAGCTGAGACGCGAGACGCTCAGCGAGGAGATGCGGGTGCTCTATGTCGCCATGACGAGAGCGCGGGAGAAGCTCATAATGCTTGTGACCAGCACGGACGCGAGTGCCCTTGTCGCAAAGCTTGCCAACACGCCCCTGCCCGCGCCGCCGGAGCTTCTGCGCGGGTGCCAGTCCATGGCCGAGTGGATAATGATACCGGCCTTAAGGCGGCCTGAGAGCGACGGTATACGATACGGCATACCCAATGTGCCCTGCGACACCGGCGGCGTAAGGTGGGTCATGAGGCTCGTTGACAAAGCTTCGCTTTTGATGCCGGAAAAGGAGAGGGCGGAGAGCGTCAAAGCGCCGAAGGCCGAGGTGCCGGCGCAGCTTCGGGAGAAGCTTGAGTTCGTCTATCCCCACATGGCCGCCGCCAATATGCCGTCCAAAATAACGGCCACGGAGCTCAAGGGGGCCTATAAGGACGAGGAGGCCAACGAGGAGGCCGCGGGGCTTGAGGAAGTGAAGATACCGGAAATCGAGACGCGCCCGCCGGTGCGGCCCAGATTTATGGAGGGGCGCGGGGGGCTCACCCCGGCCCAGAGGGGCATAGCGGTGCACACGGTGATGCAGTACGCCGACTACGGTAAGTGCCTGACTTACGAGGGGGCGAAGGGCGAGGTGGAGCGGCTCAGGGCCAAGCGGACCATCACGGACGAGCAGGCAAAGGCCGTGGACCCGGAGATAATCGCCAAGTTCTTCGCCTCCGAGCCCGGAAAGCTCATACTTGGGGCGGATAAGCTCAGAAGGGAGCTTAAGTTCTCCATACTCGCAAACTCCGGGGAGCTTCCCGGCTTTGAGCCGGGGGAGAAGGTGCTCCTACAGGGCGTGGTGGACTGCTGTGCCGAAAAGGACGGCAAGCTCACGGTCATAGATTTCAAGACAGACTATGTGACGCCTGAGAGCGTGAGCGAAAGGGCGGAATATTACGCGGGACAGCTCAAAGCCTACGCTCTGGCCCTTCAGAAGATGCTTCATAAGCCGGTGGAGCGCTCAATAGTGTGCTTTTTGACGGCTGGGTGGCACATTGACGTGTGATTTTCGTACTTTTATGAGAGATTTTGAAAATATAGATAATAATGTTTGCATTTACGGAAAGGTTTTGCTATAATGGCTTAGATGTCCGTAGATGGCAGGTAACAAACATAGGAGGAAATAAACGTGAACGTCAAGGAATTTGAGAAGAAAGAAAAAAGTACGGCCGAGCTCACAGTGGTCGCGACCCCGGAGGAGTTTGACGCCGCCGTTCAGAAGGCGTACATCAAGAACCGCGGCCGTATAAACGTGCCCGGCTTCCGCAAGGGCAAGGCCCCCAGGCGCATGATCGAGAGCATATACGGCGCGGGCGTCTTTTATGAGGACGCGGTGGAGGCGCTGGCCCCCGACGCTCTGGACGCGGGCGTGAAGGAGAAGGAGCTGGAGATAGTGGGCCGCCCGTCCATATTGGACTTCAATATCGGCGAGGATAAGTCCCTGACGCTCAAATTCCGCGTCTCCCTCTATCCCCAGGTGAACGTGGCCAAGTATAAGGGCATCGCCGCCCCGAAGATGGCCGTCAGGGTCACCAAGAAGGACGTGGACAGGGAGATAGAGACCGTCCGCCAGCGCAACGCCCGCATAGAGTCCGTGGACCGCGAGGCCAAAAATGGCGACATCGTCAACATCGACTTTGAGGGCTTCATAGACGGCACCGCCTTTGAGGGTGGAAAGGGCGAGGGCCACGATCTTGAGCTGGGCTCCGGCCAGTTCATACCCGGCTTTGAGGACCAGCTCGTGGGCGTAAAGTCCGGCGACGAGGTGGACGTGAACGTCACCTTCCCGGAAAATTACGCGCCTGAGCTCGCCTCCAAGGCCGCCACCTTCAAGGTGAAGGTGAACGAGGTCAAGGTAAAGGAGCTCCCGGCGCTGGACGACGAGTTTGCCAAGGACGTCTCCGAGTTTGACACCCTTGAGGAGTACTCCGCCTCCGTAAAGGAGGAGCTCAGTGAGCGCAAGCGTGAGGAGTCCCAGAGGGCCTTTGAGGAGGTGGTCATGAGCCGCCTTACCGACAGCGTTGAGGGCGACATACCCGACGACATGGTGGAGGAGCATCTTGACTCCATGGTCAATAACTTCCGCTACAACCTGTCACGCCAGGGAATGGAGCTTGAGCAGTATCTGTCCATGATGGGCATGAACGTCCAGTCCTTCCGTCAGGAGATGCGTACCACCGCCGAAAAGCAGGTAAAGCTGGATCTGGCCTTCGAGTTCATCGCCAAGACCGAGGACTTCCCCGTGTCCGACGAGGACGTGGAGGCGGAGTATAAGCGCCTTGCCGACGAGTACCGCATGGGCGTGGACGAGGTCAAGCGCGCCGTCACCGTGGACTCCGTGAAGACCGGCCTTAAGCTTGAGAAGGCCAAGAAGCTGGTCCTCGACACGGCCGTGGCGGAGAAGAAGGAGAAGAAGGCCGACAAGGCCGAGGATAAGTCCGACGAGGAGTGATTTCGGAATAGCCCCGGCGGAAAACGGTTATAGTTGGTTGTGAACATATTCTTTGAGCTTTTGTCAGGAGGCGTTTTTAATGAGCTTGGTACCTTATGTAGTTGAACAGACATCGAGAGGCGAGCGGAGCTACGATATATTCTCCCGGCTTCTCAACGACAGGATAGTGTTTCTGGGCGAGGAGGTAAACGACACCACGGCGAGCTTAGTAGTGGCGCAGTTCCTTTTCCTTGAGGCTCAGGACCCGGACAAGGACATACAGTTTTATATAAACTCTCCCGGCGGCTCCATAACCGCGGGCATGGCGATATACGACACCATGCAGTATATAAAGTGCGACGTCTCCACCATAGCCATCGGCATGGCGGCCAGCATGGCGGCGTTCCTTCTAAGCTCCGGGGCCAAGGGCAAGAGGCTGGCCCTGCCCAATACCGAGATCATGATCCACCAGCCCTCCGCCGGTACTCAGGGACAGGTCACCGACATGGCCATACATCTTCGCAGGATCGAGAAGATAAAGGACAGAATGAACGCGATCATGGCCCAGAACACCGGAAAATCCATCGAGGTGGTCCGGGACGCCTGCGAGAGGGACAACTTCATGTCCGCCAAGGAGGCTCTGGATTTCGGAATCATCGACAAGGTTATCGAGAAGCGGTAAGCTCCCGGAGGGAAGGCAATGGCAAACAACGACGACCACAGCGTAAGGTGCGATTTCTGCGGCAAGACGGAGACCGCCGGAAGGCGGCTCTTTACGGGCCGTAACGCAAACATCTGCGAGGAGTGCGTCACACTGTGCTACAACCTCATGGGCGGGTACGATGATGACGACTTCGAGGTGGAGGAGGTACAAAGCGGGGACATGGACCCCTACGAGCTGGCAAAGCAGCTTCCGAGACCGGCGCAGATAAAGGATTTTCTTGACGAATATATCGTGGGCCAGGACAGGGCGAAGATAGCCCTGTCTGTGGCCGTGTATAACCACTATAAGCGCATATTCTGCCAGGCGGGCAACGACACCGAGATACAAAAGAGCAATATCCTTATGGTGGGGCCCACGGGCTCAGGTAAAACCATGTTCGCCCAGACGCTGGCAAGGCTCCTTGAGGTGCCCTTTGCCATCGCCGACGCCACCACTCTCACTGAGGCCGGCTATGTGGGCGACGACGTGGAGAATATACTCTTACGTCTCCTGCAGGCGGCAGATTTTAACGTGCCCTTGGCTGAGAGAGGCATAATCTACATCGACGAGATAGACAAGATAGCCCGGAAAAGCGAGAACACGTCCATAACCCGCGACGTGTCCGGCGAGGGCGTACAGCAGGCGCTTTTGAAGATACTTGAGGGCACTGTGGCCAACGTGCCGCCTCAGGGCGGGCGCAAGCACCCCCATCAGGAGTTCATAAGCATAGACACCTCGAATATCCTCTTTATCTGCGGCGGGGCCTTTGACGGCATCGACAAGATAATCGAGCACCGCCTTGACCGCAAGTCCATGGGCTTCGGCGCGGAGATAATGAAGAAAAGCGAGAAGGACGTGGGGGAGATACTCAAGGAGATACAGCCCCACGACCTCATAAAATTTGGCATCATACCGGAGCTCATCGGCCGTATGCCGGTGCTGGTGCCCATGAAGCAGCTTACGAGAGACGACCTTGTGCGGATACTCAAGGAGCCGAAAAACGCCCTTACGAGGCAGTATAAGGCCCTTATGAGCTACGACAGGGTAAATCTTGAGTTTGACGACGCGGCGCTGGAGGCCATAGCCGACAAGGCCATAGCTATGGACATCGGCGCCAGAGGACTTCGGTCCGTGGTGGAGGGGATACTTACGGACATAATGTTCGAGATACCCTCGGACGAGAAGGTGGACCGGGTGACGGTCACAGCCGACTGCGTCACCTCCGGGGCCAAGCCGCGCATACACCGCAGGCCGAAGCCCCAGATCGACCCGGAGATAGCCGCGGGTATATAAAAGCTTACGGAAGCGGGACTGTTTTCTGCGCCGTCGGCTATGGCCGCACCGAGCGTGCGGCCTTTCGCGTATTGATAAGTCAGTTCGGAAGGTTATATAGCTATGAATGAAATTTTGAACGAAAACCCTGTTTTGGAGGTACCGCTTTTAGCCATACGGGGCATGAGCGTCTTCCCGGAAATGAGCATAAGCTTTGAGGTGGAGCGCCGGGACTCCGTGGCGGCGCTGGACGCGGGGATCAGGGGGGAGCGGCTCGTTTTCCTCGTGGCCCAGAGAAACGCCCTGAAGGAGTACCCGCTGCCTGAGGACCTCTACGAGATGGGAGTGCTGTGCGAGATAAAGCAGTTTTTGCGCACCCAGAACGGCGGCATGAGGGCAATGGTGGAGGGTGTCGCCAGATGCAGGCTCATCTCCGTGACCGATGCCGGGACCTACGCCGTGGCGAAGGTGCTGAAGATAGCAAAGAGCGAGGCTAAAGCGACAGTCAAAAACGAGGCCCAGCTCAGAAACGCCTTGGGGGAGTATGAGCTGTACCTTGAGCAGATAGGCGCTCCCACCCATGAGGCGCTGGTGACGCTGTCCGTCAGGGCCGACCCCGGCTACACGGCGGACTTTATAACCCAGAACGTGCCCTTCAGCTGGAGCCAGAAGCAGTCGGTGCTGGAGACGGTGGAGCCCATGAAGCGCCTCACGGCGGTGGTGGAGATGCTCCGATATGAGACACGGGTCTTAGAGGTGGAGAAGGACATCGCCGAGAAGCTCCACGACCAACTGGCCGGCTCACAGAGGGAGCACATTTTGCGGGAGCACATAAGGGTACTGCAAAACGAGCTGGGCGAGGACGACTACGCCGAGATAGACGAGTACAGGTACAAGATAGAGGAGCGCAGACTGCCTGACGAGGTGAAGGAGAAGCTTTTAAAGGAGACGGAGAGGCTTTCAAAACAGCCCTTCGGCTCGGCTGAGGCGTCGCTCATACGCACATACCTTGACACGGTGCTGGAGCTGCCGTGGAACAAATACACCAAGGAGCGGCTGGACCTCAAGGCCGCAAGGCGCATACTTGACCGGGACCACTTCGGCCTTGAGAAGGTCAAAGAGAGGATAATCGAGTATCTGGCGGTCCGGTGCGTGGCGCCGGAGGTCAAGGGCGGAATACTGTGCCTTGTGGGCCCTCCGGGAGTGGGCAAGACCTCCATCGCCTTTTCCATCGCAACGGCCATGAACAGGAAGCTTGCAAGAATGAGCCTCGGCGGCGTACACGACGAGGCGGACATCAGGGGACACAGAAAGACGTATATAGGGGCCATGCCGGGAAGGATCATGGCGGCAATGACCCAGGCGGGGACGAGCAACCCGCTTTTGCTCTTAGATGAGATAGACAAGCTGGGCTCGGATTACCGGGGCGACCCGGCCAGCGCCCTTTTGGAGGCGCTGGACCCGGAGCAAAACGCCACCTTCAGGGATCACTATCTGGAGATACCGTATGACTTGAGCTCCGTCATGTTCATCGTGACGGCGAATACAACTTCCACTATCCCAAGGCCACTTCTCGACCGCATGGAGGTCATTGAGATAACCAGCTATACCGACGAGGAAAAGCTGATGATAGCCAAGGACCACCTTTTGCCCAAACAGCGCAAGAAGCACGGCCTCACGGCGAAAAACCTGAAGATCGGCGACGACGCCATAAGGGACCTTATATCCGGCTACACGAGGGAGTCCGGCGTGAGACAGCTGGAGCGCGAGCTGGCGGCCCTCTGCCGCAAGGCCGACGCGCTGATAGCCTCCGGCGAGGGCAAGTGCCTCACGGTGACCAGCGGCAAGCTTGAGGAGCTTCTGGGGCCCAGAAAGTTTAGGCCCGAAAAGCTGGCAGGCCGGGACGCTGTGGGCGTAGTCAACGGCCTTGCATGGACCGAGGTTGGCGGCGAGATGCTTGAAGTGGAGGTGGCGTGCCTTGAGGGCACGGGGAAGATAGAGCTTACGGGGAATTTGGGGGACGTGATGAAGGAGTCCGCCCACGCCGCCGTAAGCTACGTGCGCTCCAAGTGCGACAGACTCGGCATCGACAAGGAATTTTACAAAAACCGAGACATACACATACACTTCCCGGAGGGGGCCGTGCCCAAGGACGGGCCCTCGGCGGGCATCACCGTGGCCTGCGCCCTTATCTCGGCCCTTACGAATATCCCGGCAAGGCGTGACGTGGCCATGACCGGTGAGATAACCGTCACCGGGCGTGTACTGCCCATCGGGGGACTTCGGGAGAAGACCATGGCGGCGCTACGCTTCGGGGTGAAGACAGTCATAATCCCGGAGGACAACAGGCCGGACCTTGAGGAGATAGACCAGACCGTCCGCAAGGCGCTGAATTTCGTGACGGCAAAGAGGCTCGACGACATACTCGATACGGCACTCGTCTTTCCAGACGGGGCAAGGCCGGATATGCCGGCGTCAAAGCCCCAGAAGTCCCGCCCCTCCGGTCAGGCCGTGAGAGACGGCAGGTGAGACCATGGATTTTACCAAGGTCGAATTTATAAAGTCAGCCGCGAGACCCGCGGACTTCATAAGGGACGGGCTCCCTCAGGTTGCCTTCGCCGGAAGGTCCAACGTGGGCAAGTCATCGGTGATAAACTCCCTCGTCCAGCGGAAGAATTTCGCAAGAGTGGGCTCCCAGCCGGGAAAGACAAATCAGATAAACTACTTTTTAGTGGACAAGAGCTTTTATATCGCGGACCTGCCCGGCTACGGCTACGCCGCGGTGTCCAAGGCGGAGCGTGACAGGTGGGGGGAGCTCATGGAGGAATATTTCGCCTCCGGGCTCATAACCCTCGGCGTGCAGATAGTGGACGCGCGCCACAAGCCCACGGCGGACGACGTGACCATGATGAACTGGTTCAAGGCAAATAAGCTCGACGTCATCGTCGTTGCCAACAAGGCGGACAAGTGCAAAAAGTCGGAGCTTCCCGGAAACGTGGCCCTTGTCCGTGAGACGCTGGATATTTCGGAGGACACACCCCTTTTATACTACTCCGCCCAGACCCACACCGAGAGGGAAGCCTTGCGCGTTGCTCTTGATTGGGCGCTTCAATTGTGATATACTTGCGTTATGCTTAATATTTGGAGAAATTTAGATTGGTCGGTGCTCACCGACGCGCTGCTGTCCGCGGTGCCGGTGCTCATATGTATAACCCTCCACGAGTGCGCCCACGGCTACACGGCGCTGAAGCTGGGGGACACCACGGCCAGGGACATGGGCAGGCTGAGCCTCAACCCCATAAAGCACTTTGACATAATGGGCTTTATCATGCTGGCCTTCGCCGGCTTTGGCTGGGCAAAGCCCGTGCCAATCGACATGCGAAGGTTCAAGGACCCCAGACGCGGTATGGCCATAACGGCTCTTGCTGGGCCCTGCGCCAATGTGCTCATAGCGGTGGTGTTTCTATTCCTCTACGGCTTTTTCTGGCGCTTTTCGCTAAATGGCAGGGTGGGCTACTACCTTGTGACGGGCTTACTTCGGACGGCAAGCATAAGCCTCTCCTTTGCCGTATTCAACCTTATCCCCATACCGCCACTGGACGGGTCGAAGGTGCTCTACTCCTTCATGAGCGAAGAGAGCTACTATAAGCTCATGCGCTATGAGCGCTACGGCATGATACTTCTCTTTGTGCTGGTTTTTTCCGGGGCGCTGGACGGCACTCTGGGCCGGGCGGTGAGCTGGGTATTCGATAAGCTCTGGGTCGTGGCGGAGCTTGGGAACAGGCTTTCAAATTTATTCTGACAGGTGAAAAATGGAAAATCCCACCTTTCATCTGGAGGGCGTTGTTCGGACCCGTGAGGACATGGAGGACTTTGAGGGGCCGCTGACGCTTATCCTCCAGCTTTTGGCGAAAAACAAAATAGAGATACAGGACATAAAGATAGCGGAGCTCCTTGACCAGTATTTGGCGTGGATCGACGAGATGAAGTCCATGGATCTGGAGATAGCCTCGGAATTTGTGCAGATGGCCTCACACCTTGTGTATATAAAGGCCCGTATGCTCATATCCGCCGGGGAGGAGACAAGCGAGCTTGAGGAGCTCATCGAGTCCCTTGAGAGGCTCAAAAACCGTGACGTCATCGAGAGAGTACGGGCCGTGTGCCCGGAGCTGTCGGACATGTTCACCGTGGGCGCGGGGACCATGGTCAAGCCCCCGGAGTATCTTCCGGTGGACAAGGAGTATAAGTACAGCCACGAAAAGACGGACCTTTCAGACGCCATGGCCAGGATACTTGCCCGTGAGGACGCCCAGAGCGCGGTAAAGGCCGTGAGCGCCTTCCGTTTCCCCCGGAGGATAATCTACTCCGTCACGGAGAAAACGAGGGAGATACTTGAGGATCTGGCCCGCACGGGCCCCACGACACTTGGGGGCATATTCAGCCGGTCCCACAGCCGCACGGAGCTTGTGGCCACGTTCATAGCCCTTTTGGAGCTCTGCCGTGACGGGAGCATATATCTTGAGGGCGACGGTGCGGACGCCTCGGTCACAAAAGTCGAAAAGGACAGTTGACGTATGGATATAAACGATTTGGAAGGCGCCATCGAGGGCATACTTTTCGCCTCCGGGGAGGCTGTGTCCATAAAGCGCATCGCGGCGGTGCTGGCGGTGGACGAGGAGCTTGTGACCGACGCCGCCCGGCACCTTGCTGACATGCTCGTATATAAGCGCCGGGGGATAAGGCTTTTACGGCTGGAGGACTCCCTTCAGCTTTGCTCCGCGCCGGAGTACGGGGACGTTATACGTCAGGCGCTGGAGACGAGAAAGCCGCCGAAGCTCACCCAGACGGCATTGGAGGTCTTGGCGGTGGTGGCGTATTTCCAGCCGGTGACGAGGGCATATATCGAGGAGCTCCGGGGGGCTGACAGCAGTTACACCGTGGGCATACTCACAGAGCGGGGGCTCATAGAGCCCTGCGGGACGCTGGACGCTCCGGGAAGACCCACGCTTTTCAGGACGACGAACAATTTTTTAAGGGTATTTGGAATTTCCTCCTTAAATGAGCTCCCGGAGCTTCCCCAGAAGGGCGAGGCCGACGAGGAACAGCTCAGGATACAGGAGACGATAAGCTCCCTTGAGGGCGGCGCCGGAGATGTATCGGAGCCGGGACAGGGGCTCGACGGGGAGTAAATAAGCTGCGGAAAGGACGGTGAGAGTATGACGCTTGTATTTTTGATAGTTATGATAGTTCTTGCCTGCTTCGGGCTGTGGAAGGCCGCCCTTATCATGCTGGGCGTCACGCTCGTCATCGACTTTCTCATACTCATTTTGCGCGTCGGGGCGCGGGCCACGCTGGAGGACAACGTATTTTCCCTGAAAATAATCGCGGGGCCAATAAAGCTCAAGCTCCTGCCGAAGGACGAGGACAAGGCGAGCAAGCCGAAGAAGGAAAAGCCGGAGAAGAAAAAAGAGGACAAGAAGGAAAAGAAAGAGGAAGAAGAGGGAGAGAAGAAAAAGCCGAAAATAAAGGTGACGCTGGAGCTTGTGACCACGGCGCTCAAGGCCGTGGGGGAGCTTTTATCGAGACTGCGGCGTAAGATAGCCATAGACAAGCTGACGATACACTACACCGTGGCCTCCGACGACCCGGCCTCGGCGGCAATGACCTTCGGCTACGCCTCGGCGGGTGTCAACGCCCTGATGCCGGTTTTGGAGAACACATTCAAGATAAAGGACAGCGACGTGGGGGCGGCGGTGGACTTCGAGGCGGCGGAGAATGTTATTTTCATAGACGCACAGCTTACGATAGCTGTTTGGGAAATAATATACATTGTCCTGGCGGCGTGGCCGGTAGTTAAGGTCATTTTAGCCGGGTCCAAAAAAGGAAAGGTGGATAAAAATGGACAAGCATCCGATCAATGACCTCATGGGTACCGTAATGGAGAAGCTCCGGAGCATGGCGGACACGAGCACGGTCATAGGGGAGAGCATAGTGACGCCAGACGGCATCACCATTATCCCAGTGTCGCGTGTGAGCATGGGCTTTGCCTCCGGCGGCTCGGACTTCACCGGCAAGCACCAGAAGGATGGACAGGCCAGCCCCTTCGGCGGCGGCACCGGCGGCAGTGTGAAGGTGGAGCCCATAGCCTTTGTGGTGATAAAGGCCGGGCAGGTCAGAGTTATGACCATCGAGCCGCCCGCGTCGACCACCGTTGACCGCATCATCGACAACGCACCGGAGATAGTGGACAAGATCTCGGCGATGATCGACAAAAAGAAGCAGGAAAAGGCCGAGGCGGAGACGCCGGCGGAATAACTTTTCACGCCATGTGGCATAATAGCGCCGATCGAGGTGAGCTGTTATGTCAAAAATCAAGCTTATATCGGCAATCGCCGCCTGCTCGCTCATGGCGGCGTTTACCGTTTTTGACGCGCGGGCGGACGTGAGCGTGTCCGCAAGGTCCGCCATACTCATGGAGGCCTCCACCGGGGCGGTGATATTTGAAAAGGAGCCGGACGAGAGGCTGCTCATAGCCAGCACCACGAAGCTCATGACGGCCTTAGTGGCGGTGGAGAACGCCTCCCTTGAGGACACGGTCACAGTGCCCGCTGAGTGCGTAGGCGTGGAGGGGTCCTCGATGTATCTGAAGGCCGGGGAGGAGCTTTCTCTACGTGAGCTTCTCTACGGGCTCATGCTGGAGTCCGGCAACGACGCCGCCGTGGCGGTGGCGGTGCACGTGGCGGGGTCAGTGGAGAAGTTCGTGGAGCTCATGAACGACAGGGCGGCCTCCCTCGGCCTTGAGAACACCCACTTTGTAAACCCCCACGGGCTCAACGCCGAGGGCCACTACTCGTCGGCCAGGGATCTTGCCAAAATAATGGCGGAGGGAATGAAAAATCCGCTTTTTGCCGAAATCGCCACAACAAAGAGCATAAGCTTCGGGGCCCGGAGCTACTCTAACCACAATAAGCTCATGTGGAGCTATGAGGGCATGGAGGCCGGGAAGACGGGATTTACGAAAAAGGCCGGGAGGACGCTGGTCACCTGCGCTGAGCGCGACGGGCTCAGGCTCATATGTGTGACGCTCAACGACGGGGACGACTGGCGCGACCACACGGCCCTTTACGACATGGGCTTTGAGCTCTGGGAGGCAAGGGTCGTGGCGGACGCGGGAGATATTGTCGGGCGTGTGCCGGTAATATCGGGCGCCGCGCCCTTTGCGGGAGTGAGGCCGGAGAGGGACGTCACTCTCGCCCTGCCGAAGGACACGAAGACGGAGACAAGTATCCTTCTCCCGCCCTTTGTCTACGCCGACGTTCGGGCCGGGGAGAGGGCTGGGCTGATGCTCGTCACCTGTGACGGTAAAATAGTGGAGAGAGTTGCGCTCGTCTATTCGGAGAGCGTGGGGAGATTAAATTTTAAAAAATGAGGTGATCTTACGCGGGAGCGGCTTCAGAAGATATTGGCCCAAAGGGCGGGCATGTCCCGCCGGGCGGCGGAGAGGTACATAGAGGAGGGCCTTGTCACCGTGAACGGCGCGGTGGCGAAAATAGGCGACAGCGCGGACCCGGATACGGACCTTGTGACCTTCCGCGGGGAGGAGCTGGGGCCGGGGGAGCCGAGGCTATATTATATCGCCCTCAATAAGCCCGTGGGGTACGTGACCACCATGAGCGACGAGAAGGGTCGAAAGACGGTGGCGGAGCTTGTGTCCGACGTGCCGGAGAGGGTCTACCCCGTGGGGAGGCTTGATATAAACTCCGAGGGGCTCATTATAATGACAAACGACGGGGAGCTGGCAAACCGGGTCATGCACCCCTCCCATGAGAAGGAGAAGGTCTACCGGGTGCTGGTGGCGGGGGACACAGACGCCGGGGTGAAAAGGCTCGGTGAGCCCATGGAGCTTGACGGGGTGGCGATCTCAAAGCCGAGAATGCGTATTTTAAAGCGCGAGGGGCGGCTTGCCACCCTTGATATTACCATTCATGAGGGGAAAAACCGGCAGATCCGGCGCATGTGCGACATGGCGGGGCTGGAGGTGAAGAGGCTTACCAGAATAGCCGTTGGGGGCGTGAAGCTGGGAAATCTGCCCAAGGGACACTGGCGGGAGCTGACGGCAGAGGAGGTAACTTCACTCAAGAAGTGAATTTGAAGGGCTCACGTTCAAAAATTGCAGTTTTTATGAATTTGGACTTGCATTTTTGGCAAAAAGAAATATAATATATGCGGATATGAAGTTGGCCATGCGGTCTTGTGATCTATCCGAAATAAACTGTCAGGGGTGGGATATGTCATGAACAATGATGTCCTGGCGGCAATAAAATCGCTGTCGCCCACTTTTTCCAAGGGCCAGAGGCGCATTGCCGCTTTTATCAATGACAATTACGAAAAGGCCGCGTTTATGACGGCGGGGAAGCTGGGCCTTGCGGCGGGGGTGTCGGAGTCCACGGTGGTCAGATTCGCCTCGGACTTGGGCTACGACGGCTACCCGGAGATGCGCAGGGCTATGCAGGAGCTTGTGAAGAACAGGCTCACCACCGTACAGCGTATCGAGGTGGCGAAGGACATGATCTCCGGCGACGACGTGCCGGAGACGGTCTTGAATTCCGATATGGCGAAGATCCGCCACACGCTGGAGGAGTTGGACAGGGAGCAGTTCAAAAGGGCCGCGGAGACAATAAGCCAGGCCAAGACCGTCTACATAGTGGGCGTGCGCTCCTCGGCGGTGCTGTCGAGCTTTATGGGCTTTTATCTAAATCAGCTTTTTCCGGACGTGCGGGTCATATCCCAGAGCGCCTTTTCGGAAATATATGAGCAGGTCCTGCACATCTCCGAGGGGGACGTGCTGGTGGCAATATCCTTCCCCAGATACTCCCGCCGCACCATAATGGCCATGCGCTACGCCAGGGATAAGGGCGCGAAGATAGTGGGCATAACGGACTCAGAGTCCAGCTTAGTGGCCGAGCTTGCGGACGTGAAGCTCTACGCCAGAAGCGACATGGTGTCGTTCCTCGATTCTCTCGTGGCGCCGTTGAGCCTTATAAACGCCCTTGTGGTGGCGGTGGCGGAGCAGTCCAACAAGGACCTTGGCGAGACATTTGAAAAATTGGAGAACATCTGGACGGAATTTGACGTTTATGAAAAATACGACCAGTGACCTTGTGGTCATCGGCGGTGGCGCGGCGGGCATGATGGCCGCCGGACTTGCCGCCCGGAGAGGGCTTTCGGTCACCGTCCTTGAAAAGACAGCCTACACCTGCCGGAAGCTCGGAATAACCGGCAAGGGAAGGTGCAACCTCACGAACGACTGCGCCGTCAGGGAGGTCATAGCCAATATCCCAAGGAACGGGAAATTCCTGTATAGCGCGGTAACGGCCTTCCCGCCAAAAAGCGTCATGGAGTTTTTTGAGGGACTTGGCGTGCCTCTCAAGACGGAGCGCGGAAACCGGGTGTTTCCGGTGTCCGACAGGGCGGGGGATATAGTTGAGGCGCTGAGAAAATTTTGTAGGACAAACGGCGTGCGGATTATCCACGAGGGCGCTGTCGATATTCTTCTTGATAATGGGGCGGCCGCCGGGGTCAAGACGGCAAAGGGTGAGTACCCGGCAAAGAATGTCCTTATCGCCACCGGGGGTCTGAGCTACCCGGTGACGGGCTCCGACGGGGACGGATACAGGCTGGCGAGGAAATTGGGTCACAATATAGTCCCCCCACGCGGAAGTCTTGTGCCGCTGGAGGCGGAGGGCGACGAGTGCGGACGTATGCAGGGCTTCGCCCCGAAAAACGTGGCGATAAAGGTCCTTGACGGCAAGGGACGGAAGGTATACGAGGACTTTGGGGAGATGCTCTTTACGCACTTTGGCGTGTCGGGGCCAATGATACTCTCGGCATCGGCACACATGCGGGACTTTGAAAATGAGAGCTACACGCTCTATATAGATTTAAAGCCCGCCCTCGATACGGAGACGCTGGACAGGCGGATACTCAGGGACTTTGAGAAATATAAAAACCGGGACCTTATAAACGCCTTAAATGAGCTTCTTGGCAGGAGCATGATACCGGTGGTGGTGGAGAAGTCCGGCATACCGCCCCACACTCAGGTCAATTCCGTGACGAGAGAGCAGCGGCAGGCCCTCATTGGGGTGATAAAGGCGTTTCCCGTGAAAATATCGGGCCCGCGGCCCGTGGAGGAGGCGATAGTCACCTCCGGCGGCGTGGACACGCGGGAGGTGGACCCAAGAACAATGGAGTCGAAGCTTGTTCCGGGGCTCTATTTTGCCGGTGAGGTACTGGACGCCGACGGGTACACCGGCGGCTTTAATTTGCAGATAGCCTGGTCCACGGCGTACATCGCCGCCCGGAGCGTTGAAAAGGAGAGAGTATGAGCAATATCGCCATCGCAATAGACGGCCCCTCCGGGGCGGGAAAATCCACGCTTGCCCGTATGGTGGCAAGGCACTTCGGGTTTATTTACGTGGACACGGGGGCACTTTACCGCACGGTGGGGCTTTACGCCCTGCGCCGGGGGGCGGACACAAAGGACGCCGCGGCTGTCGGGGCCCTCTTGCCGGAGATAAGCGTTGAGATGCGCTATGACGGCGAGGGAGTACAGCGCATGTATCTAAACGGCGAGGACGTGTCTGAGCTCATACGCACGCCGGAGGTATCAATGGCGGCCTCAAATGTGTCGGCACTGCCGGCGGTGCGGGCCTTTTTGCTGGACACCCAGCGGGATATGGCGAAAAAGTACAGCGTGGTCATGGACGGCCGGGACATCGGCACTGTGGTACTGCCGGAGGCAAAGGTGAAGATATTCCTCACGGCCTCAAGCCGTGAGCGCGCCCGCCGCCGCTGGCTGGAGCTGAGGGAGAAGGGCGTGGAGACCGATTTTGACGAGGTCCTGCGGGACATGGAGCTTCGGGACAAAAACGACTCCCAGCGGGACATAGCCCCCTTAAAGCCCGCCGGGGACGCGGTGACGCTGGACACCACGGAGCATGACCTTCAGGGGAGCTTTGAGCTCATAAGGGCCCTCATAGAGGAGCGTATGTGATGGACGGGAAAAAGCTTCTTTACAGGATACTTCGGCGGATAGTGATGATAGCCGTATGTATTGTGAAGCCCTTTAAGATAATAGGCCGGGAGAACATACCTGAGGGGCCGGCCATAATATGCGCAAACCACTCAAGCTTCTCAGACCCCTTCTACATGGCCTTTGCCGTGCCGCCGAAATATCACCTGTGCCTTATGGCGAAAAGGGAGCTTTTTGATATAAAGCCCTTGGGGTGGCTCCTTCGTGGCATCGGGACTTTTCCGGTTGACCGGAAGTCCGCCGGGGACATGGAGGCCATAAAAAATTCTCTCAGTGTCCTGAAGGCCGGAAAAAAGCTTGGCATCTTCCCGGAGGGGACAAGAACCAGCGAGGACGGGGCCGTGAGCCCCAAGGCCGGGGCCGTGCGCATAGCGCAGAAGACCGGCGCGCCGCTGGTGCCCATGTACATACCGAGAAAGAAGAAATTTTTCCGCTTAAACCCCATAATCGTGGGCGAGCCCATGACCGTGGACGGGGCAAAGAGGCTGGGACATGAGGAGATGGAGCGCATAGCCGACGAGCTCATGGATAAAATCACGAAATTGGGGCATAATATCTGTTAAGACAGATATTATATTTGATTTAATGCCGTTTTTCTCCCCGGCTTCGCCGGGAACCGAAAAACATGGCTAATATACCTCAAAAGGGGAGTGCGTAAGGTGGAGGTCATAACGGCGAGGACGGCCGGCTTTTGCTTTGGCGTCAGGCGTGCCGTCAAAATGGCCGAGGAGGCCGCGAAAAAATACGGCTCCTGCGCCTGCTTGGGCCCACTTATCCACAACGACGACGCGGTTCGGTACCTTGAGGGCCTTGGCGTGAGGACGGTAAATTCCACCGCTGAGCTAAAAGAAAGGGAGCCCGTCATTATAAGAAGCCACGGCGTGGGGCCGGAGGTCTACCGGGAGCTTGATGAGCTTGGGTGCGAGATAATAGACGCCACCTGCCCGGACGTTGCCAGGATACACGCCCTTGTGAAAAATGAGACTGACGAGGGGCGGCATGTGGTCATAATCGGCGAGCGCCATCACCCGGAGGTGGCGGCGATCTCCGGCTGGTGCGGCGAGTGCACGGTCCTTGAGACGCCGGAGGAGGCCGAAAAATGGCTCTCCGAGGACCCGGAAAGGGCCAAAATCCCGGTAAGTATAGTGTCCCAAACCACCGGAGAGAGAAAAAATTTTGAAAATAGTGTTAAAGTTATAAAAAAACAGTGTACAAATCTGAAAGTTTTTGATACAATATGCAATACGACATCAAATCGACAGCGGGAGGCGAGAGAAATAGCCTCCACGGTGGACGCGATGATCGTTATAGGCGGACGGCACAGCGCCAATACGGACAAGCTTGCCAGGGTCGCCTCGGAGTGTTGCGGCAACGTCCTTCTCATTGAGAACGCGGACGGCCTTGACCTCCGGGAGCTCCGGGGAGCTAAGCGCGTGGGCGTGACGGCCGGCGCCTCCACACCAGAGTGGATCATTAAGGAGGTCAACAGGAAGATGTGTGACGAGAACAAGACTGTCGAGACAGTCGAAGAAGAGACCGTGGCGGCGGAGGCCGTCGAGGAAACCGCTCAGGAGGTCGAGGCTCCAGAGGTAAAGGAAGTTGCGCCGGAGGCAGGTGAGGCCTCCTTTGAAGAACTGCTTGAGCGTTCCATCAAAACCTTACATACGGGGGAGAAGGTACGCGGCGTGATTGCGTCCATTACCCAGACGGAAATATCCGTGGATCTGGGTACCAAGCAGTCCGGATATATCCCCATCTCCGAGTTTACGGACGAGCCGGGCGTAAATGTGGCGGACATTATCCACGTGGGCGACGAGATCGAAGCCTACGTCATGCGCGTCAACGACGTGGAGGGCACAGTTATGCTCTCCAAGAAGCGCCTTGACTCCGTGAAGAATTGGGACAGCATTGTCGAGGCCCGTGCCTCCCGCGCGGTCGTGGAGGGCATCGTGGTGGAGGAGAATAAGGGCGGCGTCGTCGTCAACGTCAAGGGCGTGCGCGTGTTCGTCCCCGCCTCCCAGTCCGGCCTTCCCAAGGACGCTCCCATGACCGAGCTTTTAAAGCGCAAGGTCAAGCTCATAATCCGCGAGGTCAACCAGCCCAGAAGGCGCGTGGTGGGCTCTATCCGCGACGTGACCGCCATCGAGCGCCGCGCCAAGGCCGAGGCCACCTGGAGCGAGATCGAGGTTGGCAAGCGCTATCACGGCGTTGTGAAGTCACTGACCTCTTACGGCGCTTTCGTGGACATCGGCGGCGTGGACGGCATGGTCCATGTGTCGGAGCTTTCATGGAAGCGTATCCATCAGCCCTCCGAGGTCCTGAAGGTCGGCGACGAGATCGACGTCTATGTCATATCCTTCGATAAGGAGACAAAGAAGATCTCCTTAGGCTACAAGGACCCCAACGAGAATCCCTGGGTGAAGTTCACCTCCACCTATCAGGTCGGGAGCATAGCTGACGTGCGCATCGTCAAGCTCATGACCTTCGGCGCCTTTGCCGAGATCGTCCCCGGCGTTGACGGACTTATCCACATCTCTCAGATCGCCGATCGCCGTATCGGCAAGCCTGAGGACGTGCTCACCGAGGGCGAGACCGTTAAGGCCAAGATAATCAACATCGACAACGAGAACAAGAAGGTCTCCCTGTCCATCAGGGCCCTCAGCGATCTTGTCGTTCCCGCCCCCGCGGCAGAGCCTGAGGCGGTCGAGGAGGAGGACGACACACCCGTTGTGGTGTACGACACCGAGAACCCTCCCGCTCCTGAGGAGCTTCCCGCTGAGGAGGAGTGATCCTTACAGCAAACCGAATAAGCGGCAACGACTTAAAGTTGCCGCTTATTTTAAATCCGGCATTTTTATACGAAGGACGCATATTTTAAATCAGGGGTGAGCATATGGCCAAGCTTATGGCGAAGATCTTCAAAAGGGCCGTCACGTGGAACAAGCTTCCCTTCGGTACGGCTGTCGTGGCCGCCGCGGGCTCGTCACAGCGCATGGAGGGCGAGGACAAGCTGTTTGCCGAGGTGGGCGGGATACCCGTGCTGGCAAGGTCCCTCCGGGAGCTTGAGGCGTCGCCGAATATCCATGAGATAATCGTTGTGACGAGGGAGGAGTCCATAATCCCGGTGGCCGACATGTGCGCGGAATTTGAGATAACGAAGGCCACGAAGATACTCTGCGGCGGGGAGGACAGGCTTGAGTCCGTGCTTATCGGTCTTAACGAGGCCGACGAGAGCGCGGAGTACATAGCCGTGCACGACGGGGCAAGGCCCCTTGTGACACAGGAGATAATAAAGGACGCCTTCAGCAAGGCGTACAAATTTTCCGCCGCCTGCCCCATGGTGTCCGTCACTGACACGGTGAAGACCGTGAAGGACGGCTTTATAATCGAGACCCCGTCGAGGGACACGCTATATGCCGCCCAGACGCCCCAGGTGGTAAAGGCGGACGTGCTGAAGGCGGCCCTCCAGAACGCAAGGCAGAAGGGCCTTTCGGTGACGGACGACTGCGGCGCGGTGGAGGCCATAGGGCTCCGGCCCGCGGTGAGCTTGGGCTCCCACGAGAACATCAAGATAACGCGGCGTGAGGACCTGGCCTTGGCCGAGGCCATAATCGAGGCGAGAAGGGCCATATGAGGATAGGACACGGCTATGACGTCCACCGTATGAAGGAGGGGCGCAGGTGCGTCATCTGCGGGGTGGAGATACCCTGCGATAAGGGCCCCGACGGCCACTCCGACGCCGACGTGCCTGTCCACGCGCTGATGGACGCCCTTTTGGGGGCGGCGGCGCTGGGGGACATCGGGCGTCACTTCCCGGACTGCGACGATAAATATTTAAACGCCGACAGCATGGAGCTTCTTGGGCGCGTTATGGAGCTCATATCCGAAAAGGGCTATCTGGTCTCAAACGTGGACGTGACGATCATCGCCCAGAGGCCGAAAATGGCGCCGTATATCGAGGAAATGCGGCGCAATCTTGCCGCGAGAATGGGAATTGACACGGACCGGGTCAATGTGAAGGCCACCACTGAGGAGGGCCTTGGGGTATCGGGCGATGGGGGTATCGCCGCCCACGCCGTGGCGCTTTTAGAGGAGCGCCGGTAATTTGATAAACTTTTTGTGCCTCCCGGCATAGTATGTTGTGACAACGCTTCGTACTTCCGGGAGGAATTTCATATATGGACAGTTTTTATCTGACCTGCCGGTCGCTGACCTACGCCCAGAGGGTGTCAAGGGCGCTGACCGGGGCGGGTATCAGAAATATGATAGTGAGGGTCCCTCCCAGCATGTCCAGGGAGGGCTGCGGCTACGCGGCCAGAGTGGGGCTTAAGGACCTTGGCAGGGCCATGGGGGAGCTTACCAGAGTGGGGCTCAGGCCAAAGAGGGTCTACCGGGTCATGGCCGGCGGGGCCTTTGAGGAGGTGAGAGCTTGATATACCTTGACAGCGCCGCCACCACCTTCCAAAAGCCTCCGGCGGTAAAGGCGGCCATGGTCAAAGCCCTTGAGACCTGCGCAAGTCCCGGCCGGGGCGGGCACAGGCCGGCGATGGCCGCGGCGGAGAAGCTCTATGAGTGCAGGGAGAGGGCGGCGAAATTATTTGAGGTGGAGGACCCGGAGAGAGTCATAATGACCTTCAACGCTACCCACGGGCTCAATATAGCCATAAGGAGCCTTGTTTCACCGGGTGACCGGGTGGTGATAAGCGGCTATGAGCACAACAGCGTGGTCAGGCCCCTTCACGCTCTGGACGCGAAAATAGCCGTGGCGGACTGCCCGGTGTTTGACAAAAGCGCCGCCGTCAGGGCCTTTGACGCGGCGATAACGAGGGACACGCGGGCGGTCATAATAAATCACGTATCCAACGTCTTCGGCTTCATTTTGCCTGTATATGAGGTGGCGGAGATGTGCCGGGAGAGGGGAGTGCCTTTCATTGTGGACGCCTCCCAGTCCGCGGGGATACTGAGGGTCAGCCAGCGTGAGCTCGGCGCGGATTTTATAGCAATGCCGGGGCACAAGGGCCTCTACGGGCCCCAAGGGACGGGGATACTCATAGCCTCGGAGAGTGCAAGGCCGCTCCTTTTTGGCGGGAGCGGTAGCAACTCCATATCTCCCGACATGCCGGATTTCCTGCCAGACGCACTGGAGGCCGGGACCCACAATATGCCGGGCATCGCGGGACTATGCGAGGGAATGGCATTTGTGGAAAAAGCCGGGCTCGACAAAATAGCCGCCCATGAAAAAGCGCTGAATTTAAAGCTCGTGAGGGGACTTTCGGATATACCGGGCGTGCGGGTGTTCGCCGCGGGCGATACCGAAAACCAGTCGTCAGTCACGTCCTTTGAGCTTGACAGCATGGACTCAGAGCTTGCCGGGGAGAGGCTTTCTCAGATGGGCTTCGCCGTCCGGGCGGGGCTTCACTGCTCGCCCATGGCCCACGCCTCGGTTGGGACAATAAAGCGCGGGACGGTGAGGGCCAGCCTTTCGGCCTTCAACACTCCAAACGAGATCGACGCATTTATCAACGCCGTGGAAAAGCTCGCCCGCCGGGGATATAAATCTGGAAAAATTTAAGGGCCTTTTTGGCTCTTTCTTTTTTTCTTTTCAAAATTTTGTTGCATATGCGCCGGTTTTATTATATAATAGTAATTTAGATAAGTATGTCCCAGCTCTTTCGGGCATGAATTTACAGGAAAGCGGTACGGCGTATGGAAAGAGTCAGAGAGCTTCTCTTAATTCTTGAAAACTTCATGAGGACCATAAGGATATGGGACCTTCTGGATATGGCGATCGTGGCCTTTCTGGTCTATAAGCTCATAACCTTCTTCAATAAGTCCAACTCCATGAACGTGGTCAAGGGCATACTGTTCCTGCTTATACTTATGGTCATAACCTCGGCGATGGACCTGCCGGTGGTGTCCTATCTCCTTGGCAACACCTTTGAGATGGGGCTTATAATCATAATCGTGCTGTTCCAGCCGGAGATAAGAAGGATACTTGACCAGGTGGGAGGGAGCTTAAAGGATATTTTCGGCCACCCGGTGAAGACAAAGAGCATCGAGACCGCTATAACCCAGACGGTGCTGGCCTGCTCGGACATGTCCCGGACGCGCACGGGGGCTCTTTTAGTGTTCGAGCGCGACACGAACCTTGAATCCTACATCAAGACCGGGACCATAGTTGATGCCTCCCCGGCGGCGGAGCTTCTGAAGAACATATTTTTTGATAAAGCGCCCCTCCACGATGGGGCCGTCATAATAAGGAACGGGCGTATCGCCGGGGCGGCGTGTATGCTTCCGCTCTCCAGCAACGTGAACATAAGCCGGGACTTGGGTATGCGCCACCGGGCCGGAATAGGCATGAGTGAGCGCTCCGACGCTGTGGTGGCCATAGTTTCCGAGGAGACGGGAGATATTTCCGTGGCCATGGAGGGCATAATCAAGAGGGGGCTTTCCCCGGACACCTTCGAGCGGCTCCTGCGCATGGAGCTCATGCCGGCGGAGCAGGAGAATAAGGGCTTTTTCGCCAGGGTCAGGGACGTATTCAAAAAGAACGGTAAAAAGGAAAAGGCCGGCGGCGACGGGGAGCGGGGTGGTAAGTGATGTCAGGCAATAAAAAAAGCGGGCGAATAAACATCATGTACATGATTTTCTCCGTGGCCGTGGCCATCGCCCTTTGGACATACGTAGCCTACGTGGACAACCCGGCCCTTAAAAGCCCGATCCCGGTGGAGAACGTGGCTATTGAGTTCTCCGGCGAGGACCTGCTGAGGGACCGGAACCTCATAGTGACCGACGTGGACGTGAAGACCCTGACGGTCTACTTCGGCGGGCGCATAAGGGACACCTCGGCGATAACGAAAATGGACGTGAAGGCCGTGGTGGACTTAACTGACATATTTGACTACACCGAGCCCACCGGCACCCACGCGCTGGAATATGACCTCGTTTACAGCGCAAGCAGCAGCTCCCTCACCGTGGACCGGGTCTCAAGGCCCGTGGTGGAGGTGACGGTGGAGCGGCTCGTAACGCGCCAGCTGCCGCTGACGGCCGTTTACAACGGCTCCATCGCCGAAAATTACATGGCCGGTGAGCTCACGCTGTCCCAAGACACCGTTGAGGTGGCGGGAGCCGAGGCGGCGATAAACAAGATTGCCGCCATAAACGTGACGCTGGCCCGTGATAACCTGTCAAAGACCACCTCAGAGTCCGCGCCCATGGTGTTCTTAGACGAGGAGGGCAAGGAGATAGATTTGGAGGCCGAGGGCCTGACGCTCATAAACTCCGACGGCACGGCGGTCATCACCCAGAACGTTTTGATGGTAAAGACGGTGCCGCTGGCCATTGACATCGTGCCCAGCATCACGGCCACGGACGCCAATATCACCATCGACATACAGCCAAAGACCGTGACGCTGTCCGGCGACCCGGAGGATCTGGAGGACCTGAACGTCATAAACATCGGTACCGTGGACCTTAAGACCATCGACCTTGAGTTTACAAAGGACGACTACCAGATAATCATACCCAACAACACGAAAAACGAGAGCAACACGCTCACGGCCAGCGTGACAGTCAGGATAACCGACAGCAGTATACGTCTTTCCCGTCTGTCGGCCAACAACATAAGCTACCGGAACGCCGGGCCCACCGATTACGTCACTATCATAACCCAGACGCTGGACATAGTCCTTCGCGGCAACGAGGCGCACCTTGACGAGGTGACGCCGGCAAATATCCGTATCGTGGCGGATCTCACCTCAGTCGCCGGGAAGAAGGGGACAACTACCGTGCCGGCAAGGGTCTATGTGGACGGATTTTCCGATGTGGAGGCCGTGGGCGAATACAAGGTCAGCGTGGATATTCGCGACACGCCGCCGGAAGTGAGCTGAGATGTTCGGATACGTAAGACCCGATGTGCCGGAGCTTCGCGTCCGGGAGCTTGAGCGGTTCAAAGCCTGCTACTGCGGGCTCTGCCACGAGCTGGGGCGTGAGTACGGCATGGCGGGAAGGAGCATATTAAATTACGATTTCGTATTTCTCGCCATGCTCCTGTGGGGAGATACCGAGACCTGCGGCTACGAGCTCCGCCGGTGTCCGGCAAATCCATGCAAAAGGCGCTGTGTGTGTAAAAGCGCGTATCCACTGACGATCGCCGCGGGGTACAGCGTCATATTGGCCTACTGGAAGGCCGATGACGCGGTGAGGGACTGCGCGGGCGTTAAAAGGCTTGGGGCGAAATTTGTAAGGCTCTTTCTCAGCAGGGCTTACAAAAAGGCCTCGGAGAAATACGGCGACTTTGACCGCGAGGTCCGGGCGAGGCTCATGGAGCTCTCCGAGCTTGAGGCAGAGAGGGCGGCGAGCCTTGACAGGCCGGCCGACGAGTTCGCGAGGCTCTTATCCTCCGCAAGCCTCGCGGCGGCGGAGAACTCCCGAAGGGCGCTGGAGCAGGTACTCTACCACGTGGGCAGGGTGATCTATCTTGCGGACGCTTGCTTTGACCTTAAGGAGGACGTGGAGGCCGGCGGCTACAACCCGGTGGCCGCAAGGTACGGCCTTGCGGGCCCCGACGCCCCGGAGGAGGTAAAGGAGAGCCTTCTTGAGACGATGCTGGCCTCAGCGAGGCTGGCCGCCGCGGCCTTTGAGCTCCTGCCCGTGAGCTACTGGACGCCGGTAACGGCAAATATAATCTACTCAGGCATACCGAATATGTGCCGCCAGGTGCTGGCGGGGACATATAAGATGATAAAAAGACGCGCCCCAAGGGCCCTGAAGGTCCCGGCGGGCGGAACGGAGAGCTGAAATGACCGATCCTTACAAAGTTTTGGGAATATCCCCCGGCGCCTCGGACGACGAGGTCAAGAAGGCGTACAGGGAGCTTGCCAAGAAGTACCACCCGGACAACTATGTGGACAACCCCTTGGCGGACCTTGCCCAGGAGAAGATGAAGGAGATAAACGAGGCCTACGACCTTATCACAAAACAGCGCAAGGGCGGCGGGCAGGGCTCCTATCAAAGCTCCGGGCAGAGCTCCTATCAGGGCTCCTATCAGAGCTCAGGGGCAAGCTACGCCCAGATACGGCAGGCCATACAGTCCGGGAACCTTCAGTACGCCGAACAGCTTCTTGACGGCTGTCCCACCAGAGACGCTGAGTGGAACTTCCTCATGGGGAGCCTATATTACCGAAAGGGCTGGCTCGACGACGCAAGGAGCTTTTTTCAGAGAGCCTGCAGTATGGACCCATACAATCAGGAATATAAGCAGGCCCTGAACACCGTAAACGCCGGGGGCGTGCCCTACCGCCAGACGGGCTACGGCCAGCCGGCCCAGCAGGGCATGGATATGTGCGACATGTGCACGGCCATGATGTGCATGAACATGATGTGTAACGGGTGCAGGTGAAGATGAGAAGCTCAAAAACCCGCAAGATAGCCCTTGCCGCCATACTGACGGCCTTTGAGGTCACGTTCATGTATATAGCCTGCGTATTTCCCACGGGGAATCTGGGCTTTTTGGGGATAGCCTCGCTTTTCGGCATTTCGGCCGTGGTGGAGCTTGGCATAGTGCCGGGGCTCATAGTATACGCGGCCGCCGGGGTGCTGGGGCTAATAATGCTCCCGTCAAAGACGCTGGCCATACTCTTTGCCATCTTCTTTGGCCCCTACCCCGTGGTGAAAGCCCTTTGCGAAAAGCTTGGAAGGGTGGCGGAGTGGGCCATAAAGCTTGTGTTTTTCAACCTCGCCTTGACCGTCGCTGTATTCGCGCTTGAAATGACGCTTTTCAACGTGGGCGGCAGGACCTTCACAACGCCGGTGATTTATCTCATAGGCAACGGCGTATTCATACTTTTTGACATCGCGGTGTCCAGGGCAATACTTTTCTACATGTCCAGGATACACCCTAAAATACACAAAAAATGAACGGAACGGTAAAGCTATGATAAAGAGCATGACGGGCTACGGCTCAGCCAAGGGCGTGTCGGACAAGCTGGAAATAACGGTGGAGCTCCGAAGCGTCAACAACAGATTTTTAGATTGCAACGTGCGTATACCTCGTGTCTACACCTGCCTTGAGGACGCCATAAAGGCCCGCGTACAGCAGGGCATCTCCCGCGGCAAGGTGGACGTCTACGTGACCATAGACGCCTCAGGAGCTGAGGACACGGTGGTCACGGTAAATGAGCCGGTGGCCGACGCGTATGTGGCGGCTATTCGGGCCATATCGGAAAAGTACGGCGTACCCAACGACCTGACCGCCACGTCCTTAGCCCGTATGCAGGACGTGCTGACTGTGACAAAGGCGGAGGCGGACGTTGAAAAGCTGGGGCGGGACATCGTTGAGATACTCTCCCGCGCCATGGACGACTTCAACGCCATGCGTGAGCGCGAGGGCGTGAAGCTCCATGAGGACATAGCCTCAAGGGCCGATGAGGTGGAGAGGCTGGTGGGCCTTGCCGAGGAGCGAAGCCCGGAGACGGTGAAGGAGTACAGGGAGAGGCTGTACGCCAAGCTCACGGAGGTACTGGAGAGCACCTCCATCGACGAGGGGCGCGTACTCACCGAGGCCGCCATATTCGCCGACAAGGTGGCGGTGGCGGAGGAGACCGTGAGGCTGAGAAGCCACATATCCCAGCTTCGGGACATGATAAACTCCGACGAGCCCGTCGGGAGAAAGCTCGACTTTCTCGTGCAGGAGTTCAACCGGGAGGCCAACACCATGGGCTCCAAGGGCAACGACCTTCAGATGGCGAAGATAGTCGTGGACATGAAGGCGGAGATCGAGAAGATCCGCGAGCAGATCCAGAATGTGGAGTGATAGCTTTGAGACTTGTTAACATAGGCTTTGGAAATATGGTCTCGGCCTCACGGATAATAGCCGTGGTGAGCCCGGATTCCGCCCCCATAAAGCGGATAATCACAGACGCAAGAGACAGGGGTATGCTCATTGACGCAAGCTTCGGCCGCAGGACGAGAGCCGTGGTGGTGGCCGACAGCGGGCATGTCATACTCTCCGCCATCGGGCCGGAGACCGTGTCGGGCCGCATAGCCGGAAAGCCGGACCGTGAGGAGCTTGAGGAGGACGGGGAAGATGAGTGAGAGAGGACACGTTTTCATAGTTTCCGGCCCTTCGGGCTCAGGAAAGAGCACGGTGCTCAGGGAGGTATTCAAGCGCCGGGACAGGCTCTATTTTTCCGTCTCCGCCACGACGAGGGCTCCGAGGCCGGGGGAGCGGGACGGGGTGGACTATTGGTTCATCACCGAGGAGCGCTTTGACGAGATGGTGGAGCAGGATCAGTTTTTGGAGCACGCCCGCTATGCCAAGTGCTCCTACGGCACACCGGCGGGGCCGGTCAGGGAGAAGCTGCGGGAGGGCTTTGACGTCATACTTGACATCGAGGTCCAAGGGGGCAGGCAGGTGAAGGCCAGAATGCCGGAGGCCATATCCTTATTTATCGCCCCGCCCAGCCTTGAGGAGCTTGAGCGCAGGCTCCGGGGCAGGTCCACCGAGAGCGAGGAGAAAATAAAGCTGAGACTTGAAACAGCCAAAAATGAGCTGCCGGAGGCCGAAAAATATGACCATGTGGTCGTAAATGACGACTATATGAGGGCCGCCGGGGAGCTTTTGGATATAATAAACAACGCGTAAAGGAGCGAAATTTATCATGATGCTTTATCCCACAATGCCTGAGCTTTTAAAGCAGGTGAGCAACAGTCGTTATCTTTTAGTGAACGTCATCGCCAAGAGGGCCAGGGAGATCTCATTAGAGGCGGAGACCCACGGCATATCCCTTAACGAAAAGCCCGTCTCCATGGCCATCGCCGAGATAGCCGAGGGCAAGATCTCAGCGAGCATGTAAGTTGAAGGGGGCCCCGCGGTGAAAAGAAATATAGCAAAGCTCGCTGTGGCGGCCGCCATCTATTCCATTGACAGGCCGTACTCCTACATCGTGCCGGAGACGCTTATGGACAAGGTCCGGGTGGGCTCCCGTGTTACGGTGCCCTTCGGGCGCGGCAACAGGCGAAGCGAGGGGATAGTCTTATCCCTCTCCGAGGAAGCGGACCGGGCGGAGCTTAAATGCGTGGAGGGAGTACTGGACCCGGAGCCCGTATTTACGGACGAGCAGATAAAGCTCGCCCTTTGGATGCGGGAGAGATTTTTCTGCACCCTCTACGAGGCCGCGCGGGCCATGCTCCCGGCGGGAATGTGGTTCAAGGACAGCAAGCGTGTGGTGGGGGACAAGGTACAAAAATTCGTATCCCTCGCCGTCCCCGGTGAGGAGGCCGCGGCCATATCCGGCCAAAAGCGCATGAAGGCCCCGAAGCAGTCCGCCGTATTGGACCTTATGTCCGCCATAGGGGAGGCGCCCTTGAGCGAGGTCTGTACCTTCACGGGGGCTAATCTTTCCACCGTGAACGCCCTTGAAAAGCAGGGGCTTATCACTGTGGAGCCGAGGGAGGTATTCAGGCGGCCCGTTTTCGCCAAGGGGTACGCGGCAAAGCCCATCGAGCTCACGCCTGAGCAGGAGAGCGCCTTTGAGGGTCTGCGGGATATGCTCATGTCCCATAAGGCCGGAGTGGCGTTGCTCTACGGCGTCACCGGGAGCGGCAAGACCAGCGTATATATACGTCTCTGTCAGGAGGCAATTAAGGACGGGCGCACGGCACTCATAATGGTGCCTGAGATAGCCCTGACGCCACAGCTTGTGGAGATATTCACCTCGCACTTTGGCGACGACGTGGCTGTCCTGCACAGCTCACTCTCCACAGGGGAGCGCTACGACGAGTGGAAGCGCATAAAGGCCGGTATGGTACATCTCGTCATAGGCACACGCTCGGCTGTGTTCGCGCCGCTGGAAAATCTGGGTCTTATCGTCATTGACGAGGAGCAGGAGCACACCTATAAATCCGAAAATCCCCCAAGATACCACGCCCGCGACGTGGCGAAGTACAGGTGCGTCCGGTCGGGAGCACTGCTGCTCTTAGGCTCGGCTACGCCCAGCATCGAGAGCATGTATGAGGCCCAAAGCGGGAAATATAAGCTCTTTACATTGCCTGACAGATATAACGCCCAGCCGCTTCCTCAGGTCATCATCGCCGATATGCGTGAGGAGATAAAAAACGGCAACGGCGGGGCGGTGAGCGAGGTACTGCGCAGGGAGCTTGCTAAAAACATAGAAAACGGCGAGCAGAGCATACTCTTTCTCAATAGGCGCGGGGCCTCGAACCTCGTCATGTGCGGGGAGTGCGGCTACACCTTTGAGTGCAGGAACTGCTCGGTCTCCATGACCTACCACTCCGTGGGCCAGAGGCTCAGATGCCACTACTGCGGCTGGTCCCAGCCGGTGCCGGAGGAGTGCCCGGAGTGCCACGGGAAGCTTAAATTCGTGGGCGTGGGCACGCAGAAATTGGAGGAGGAGCTGCACGAGCTCTTCCCCGGCGTGGCCACGGTCCGAATGGACACGGACACGGTGGCGAAGGCCGGCTCCCACCAGAAGCTTCTCGGTAAATTCAGGGACGAGAAGATACCCATACTTTTAGGAACACAGATGGTCACAAAGGGCCTCGATTTCCCAAACGTCACACTTGCCGCGGTCATATCTGCCGACCAGTCGCTGTACGCCGGGGACTTTCGGGCCCACGAGAGGACCTTTTCACTCATAACCCAGCTTGTGGGCCGGTCAGGCCGCGGGGAGAAGGCGGGAAGGGCGGTCCTTCAGACCTTCACCCCGGAAAACTTCGTGCTCAAGCTGGCCTCACGCCAAGACTATATGGGTTTTTATGAGCAGGAGATAAAGACGAGAAGCCTGCTGGCCGCCCCGCCTGTACGTGACAGCGTCACCGTCACGGTGACGGGACTTGAGGAGGGGGCGGTGCTCCGGGCCTGCGTCAGGCTCTCGGACGTATTCAAGCGCGCCTTTCCACCGGCGGAGCGGGTGGTCGTACTGGGGCCGGCCCCGGCGGGGATCACAAAGGTGAACAACAGATACAGGTACAAGCTGACACTTCAGCTTGAGAACAGACGCGCCGTCAGGGACATAATCTACGGCGTGATGCGGGAGTTTTCCAATGACAGGGAGAACAGGAAGCTGGCCGTCTTTGCCGACGCGGACCCGCTTGATTAGAGCAAAATTAAGGAGAAATAAGCTATGGCAATGAGAAATATCCGCACGGAGGGGGACTCCATACTTCTTAAAAAATGCCGCCCCGTGACGGACTTCAACAGGCGCCTCCACACCCTTTTGGACGACATGCGCGAGACGCTCCTTGACGCGGACGGCGTGGGCCTTGCCGCGCCACAGGTGGGCATACTCCGCAGGGTCGTGCTGGTGATGGACACGAATAAGGAGGAGCTCACCCCCTCGGAGCAGATAATAGAGCTCATTAACCCTGAGATAATCGCGACCGACGGCGAGCAGGAGGGGCAGGAGGGGTGTCTTTCCATTCCGGGCGTGTACGGCATCGTCAAGCGGCCGGAGCGCGTCAAGGTCCGGGCTCAGGACAGGAACGGGAAATTTTTCGAGGTCGAGGGCACGGGCCTTACGGCAAGATGCTTCTGCCACGAGATAGACCATCTGGACGGCCACCTCTTTACCGAGAGGGCCGAGAGGATACTCTCGGACGAGGAGCTTGAGGAGCTGGGCAGGGAATGAGGATATTTTTTATGGGCACGCCGGATTTCGCGGCGGTGTCCCTGAAGGCCCTTCTTGATAACGGATTTGAGGTCACGGGGGTATTCACCCAGCCCGACAAGCCCGTGGGGAGAAAGCAGATAATGACCGCTCCGCCGGTGAATGCGCTGGCGCGCGAGAACGGCATACCCGTCTACCAGCCGGTGAAGCTCCGGGACGGCACGGCGGCGGAGATAATAAAAAGCCACCGGCCCGATGTCATTGCCGTCGTGGCCTACGGGCGGATACTCCCGGCGGATATACTTTGCATACCCCCGCTTGGGTGCGTAAATATCCATGGCTCGATCTTGCCGAAATACCGTGGCGCGGCGCCCATTCAGTGGGCAAGGATCAACGGGGACGAGGAGACCGGCGTCACCGCTCAGTTCATGGCGGAGGCCATGGACGCGGGGGATATTATCGGTGTAAAAAGGACAAAAATCGGGAAAAACGAGACAGCCGGGGAGCTTTTTGAAAGGCTCGCGCCTATGGGCGGGGAGCTCCTTTGCGAGACGCTGGCGGCCATAGAGGCGGGGACAGTCACAAGGACCCCCCAGAACGACAAGGAGGCCACCTTCGCCCCGCCACTCACAAAGGAAATGGCGGAGCTCGACTTCAACGCTCCCGGCGATAAGATAGTGAGCAGGATTTACGGCCTTGACCCATGGCCAGTCGCCACGGCGGTGATAAAAGGGGAGAGGTACAAAATTTTCAGGGCCTTTTCAACGAAAAAGCGCGTCTCCGCCGTCCCCGGCACGGTTCTTTCAGCCGGTAAGGACGGCATCGAGATCGCCGTACAGGACGGGAGCGTCACGGTGACCCAGCTCCAATCGCCGGGCGGTAAGCGAATGGCGGCGGCGGACTATTTAAGGGGGCACCCCATATGCCCGTGACCGCCCGCGAGGCCGCGTATTTGGCCATAGAGGCATTTCGCAGGCGCAACGCAAGGCCGGACATGGTGCTCGCCAATTTAAAGGACGTTGAGCAAAGGGACAGGGCGCTTGCCAACAATATCGTAAACGGCGTGCTTCAGCAAAGAATGCTCCTTGACTATTATATTTCCCGGTTTTCCGGCCGGAGCGCGGATAAGCTCACGCCGGAGGTGCTGGATATACTGAGGCTCTCGGCCTATCAGATAATTTTTCTCGACCGCGTGCCGGCGAGGGCCGCAGTGTCCGAGGGCGTGGAGCTCACGAAAAGAAGGGCCCCAAGGGCCGCGGGACTTGTGAACGCCGTGCTGAGAAAATTTTCCGAGGGGACGCTCCCTGAGATAGAGGCGGACAGCCGGGAGGAGTACCTCGCCGTAAAATACAGCCACCCGGTTTGGCTCGTAAGGGCCCTGACGGCCCTGTACGGCGGCGATACATGCGAGAGGATACTGGAAGCCGGCAACACTCAGCCTCCCGTCACAGCCCAAGTAAACACGCTGAAATGCGATGCTAAGGAGCTTGCCGAAAAGCTCAGGAACGAGGGCGTGGAGACGGAGAGCTGTCCGTATCTTGAGGACGCTCTTTATCTTAAAAAAACAGGGCCGGTGGAGGAGCTTCAGGCGTTTCGGGACGGACTTTTCTACGTTCAGGACCCGGCGGCCAGATTTGCCACCATGGTCTCCGGCGCGAAGGCCGGAGGGAGAGTGCTCGATCTGTGCGCCGCTCCCGGCGGTAAGAGCTTCGCCGCGGCGATAGCCATGAAAAACGAAGGGGTGATACGCTCCTTTGACATACACGAAAAGAAAGCTACCCTCATAAAAAAGGGCGCGGAGAGGCTTGGGATCTCCGTCATCTCCGCCAAAGCCGGGGACGCGGGGAAGCTCGACCCGGAGCTTTGCGGCTGGGCCGACACGGTCATAGCCGACGTGCCCTGCTCAGGCTTCGGGGTGATACGAAAAAAGCCGGAGATACGCTATAAGGACGAAAAGGAGCTTGAGCGCCTCCCGGAGATACAGCTGAGGATACTCAATAACGCCGGAAGGTACGTAAGGCCCGGCGGGACGCTTCTCTATTCCACCTGCACGATATTGCCGCGGGAGAACGAGGAGGTCGTGGGGAGATTTTTGGAGGAGAACGGCGAATTTATACCTGAGAGCTTCACGCTCCCTGAGCCCTTCGGCGAATTTCCCGGTATGGGGACCATACTTCCCCACACCGGCCACACGGACGGATTTTTCATATGCTTGATGAGAAAGAAAATCTGACAGAAAATTTAAGTAAGGTTGATATAAAATCACTATTACCTGATGAGCTTGAGTCGGAGCTTGAGAAAATGGGCGAGCCCCGTTTCCGGGCAAAGCAGATATTCAAGTGGCTGAGCCAGCCCATAAGGTCCTTTGACGGCATGACGAACATATCGAAGGATTTGAGGGCACGGCTCAATGAACGATTTTATCTCACATGCCCGGAGATCGAGCGAAAGCAGGTGTCGGAGCTTGACGGCACGGTGAAATATCTCTGGCGGCTCCGGGACGGGAATTTTGTTGAGAGCGTGGTCATGCGCTACGAGCACGGCAACACCGTGTGCGTCTCCTGCGAGGTGGGTTGTCCCATGGGGTGCGTGTTCTGCGCCTCCACCATCGGCGGGAAGGTCCGAAACCTCACGGCCTCCGAGATACTGGACCAGGTCATATTCTCCGAGGCCGACTCAGGCCTTAAGATCTCCAACATCGTAATGATGGGGATAGGCGAGCCCCTTGATAATTTTGAGAACGTAATAAGGTTTTTAAGGCTCGTAAATCACCCTGAGGGCAGGAACATCGGAATGAGGCATATCTCACTTTCCACCTGCGGGATCACAGAAAAAGTTGACAAACTGGCCGATTTGGATTTACAATTGACACTGTCGGTATCCCTCCACGCGCCGGACGACGAGACAAGGTCGAAAATAATGCCGGTGAACAGGGCCTACGGCGTGGATAAGGTGCTGGCGGCCTGCGGGAGATATTTTAAAAAGACAGGCAGACGGATCTCCTTTGAGTACGCAATGATAAGGGACGTGAACGACACGCCGTATCACGCGAGACTTTTAGCGGACAAGCTTGCGGGCACGGGCTGTCACGTGAACCTTATCCCATTGAACGACGTGCCCGAAAGCAAGCTCAAGCCCTCAAGGCCGGAGACGCTCAAAGCGTTTATCGCCGTCCTTGAGAAGCAAAAAATAAACGTCACGGTCCGGCGAAGGCTTGGGCCGGACATCGAGGCGAGCTGCGGACAGCTCAGACGGAGCCGTCAACTTAAAGATGAGAAATGAGGTGGGTCTATGGAGCTTGGCGCTGTTACAGATAAGGGAAAGGTGCGCAGAGACAATCAGGACTCATGTTTTGTCTACTCGGACGAGGACACGAATATGTCCCTCCTGCTTGTATGCGACGGCATGGGCGGACATAACGCCGGCAATGTGGCAAGCTCCCTGGCGGCCACGGTGTTCGCTGGGGAGGTCAAGGAGGGACTGAAGAACGCCAGCGTCACGGGCGCTGTGTGCAGTCTTATGAAAGGCGCCCTCCGGTCGGCCAACAGGGCGGTATTTGACCTGGGCCGGACGGATATTCAGTGCCGCGGAATGGGCACGACGGTGGTCTCCGCCGTTATAAAGGGAGAGGACGCCACGGTAATGAACGTGGGCGACAGCCGGGCGTACCACATGACCGGCGGGGAGATACGGCAGGTCACAAGAGACCACTCGGTGGTGGAGGACATGGTGGAGCGCGGGGACATAACGAGAGAGGAGTCCCGCACTCACCCCAACAAAAATCTTATTACCCGCGCCGTTGGCACGTCCAGGGACGTGGAGGCGGACTTCTTCTCCGTGAGCCTTAAAGCCGGCGACGGACTTATGCTCTGCTCCGACGGCCTTTCAAACATGGTGACGGACGGGGAGATGCTTGAGGCTTTTGAAAGCGCCGGGACAGCTCAGGGGGCCTGCGACAGGCTTTTGGAGCTGGCCCTTTCACGGGGGGCCACGGACAATGTGACGGTGGCTATATTGAAATGCTGACGAACGGTACCGTTACCCAGACCAGTAATTTGGAGGTCACGCGCAATGGATGATATGTATATAGGGAGATTTCTGGACGACAGATATGAGATACTGGAGAAGATCGGCTCCGGTGGAATGGCTGTTGTCTATAAGGCCAGATGCCACCGGCTCAACAGGTTCGTGGCTATAAAGATCCTCAAGTCCGACCTTGCTCAGGACCCGGATCTCCGCCGTCGCTTCCACGCGGAGAGCCAGGCCGTCGCCATGCTCTCCCACCCCAATATCGTGTCGGTCTATGACGTCAACCACTCTGACAACGTGGACTATATCGTCATGGAGCTCATCGAGGGCATAACCCTGAAGCAGTACATAAACCGCAAGGGGATATTGAACTGGAAGGAAGTCCTGCACTTCACCACCCAGATAGCCAAGGCCTTGGAGCACGCCCACTCAAGGGGCATAATCCACCGTGACATCAAGCCCCACAATATAATGATACTCAAGGACGGCACCGTGAAGGTGGCCGACTTCGGCATAGCAAGGCTCCTGTCCACCCAGAGCACGCTCACCCAGCAGACGCTGGGCTCGGTCCACTATATATCCCCGGAGCAGGCCAAGGGCGACGCGGCGGACGCCAGGAGCGATATTTACTCCGTGGGCGTGGTCATGTACGAGATGCTGACCTCCCGTCTGCCCTTCGAGGGTGACAACGCCGTATCCATCGCCATACAGCATATAAGCTCGGTGCCCCTCCAGCCCAGGGAGATAAACCCGGATATCCCCGTGGGCCTTGAGGAGATAACCATGCGGGCCATGTCGCCCACCCTTGGCGGCAGGTATCAGTCCGCCACGGAGCTTTTGGCGGATCTTGAGGATTTTCGCAAAAATCCCTCGGTGCGCTTTAATTACTCCACCATACCCTCCATGGCCGACGACCTTGGGGCTACAAGATCCATACCCACCGGCCGTGTCGTCACCGAGGCCGAGCGGGCCCGCCGGCGCGTCAGCGGCAACGGGGCGGTCAGGAGCCGCACCACGGCGGAGGAATACAGGGAGAACAGAAAACGCTCAAGCAAGACCACGCTTCTTGTGGGGATACTGTGCGTCATGATATTTGTGGGCTTCCTTTTCTTCGTCATGTGGAATTTCTTCCTTGAGGACCTGCTCATGCCGAAGGACGAGGAGCGTGTGCCCTATGACGATTTCATCGGCAAGCAGTACAGCGACGTTTTCGGAAACGAAAAATATAAGCAATATACCTTCCAAGCCATATACGAAAATAACGACACCATACCTGAGGGACAGATAATCGACCAGGATCCCGGCTCCGACGAGTCCTACCTGCCCTCAAAGGGCCCCGCTCCGGTAAAGCTCACAGTGTCGGCGGGGGAGAAGTCCGTGGTGATGAAAAACTATATAAATTCGGACTACCGCGTTGCCACTCACGAGCTTGAGTCATTGTCGGTGGACGTAAACGTTATAGCCACACCCCAGGTAAACGACAGCTACACTCCCGGCTACGTCTTTGAGCAGGTCCCGGCCGAGGGCGAGATACTAAAGGACGGCATGACGGTCTATCTTACGTACAGCACAGGGCCCGACGTGAAGCTCGTGAAGGTGCCGAACCTCTTAAACTACACCGAGAACACGGCCATGTCGCGGCTTGAGGCCATGGGGCTTGTGGGCATCAAAAAGGAGGAGTATAACGAGACCGCTCCCGCGGGACGTGTGTTCTTCCAAAATTACGAGCCCGAAACCGAGGTGGAGGTGGGTACCGAGGTGGAGTTTTACATCTCCTTAGGCCCTGAGCCCACGCTGCCGCCGGAGACTGAACCCCCTGAGACCCAGCCGCCGTCCGAGCCCACATGGCCCTTCGAGACCCAGGGCCCACAGCCGACGGAGTCCTATCCCACCATACCCGACGACACCCAAGGCGGCGACGTTGAGCTTGGCGACGACCAGGGAGTGGAGCCCCGTGGCTGAAGGGCGGATAATGAAGGCCCTCAGCGGCTTTTACTACGTCGATACTGGCGACAAAACGGTCCGGTGCAGGGCACGGGGCCGTTTTCGCCATGATAACATAGCGCCCCTGGTTGGCGACAACGTGTCCTTCACCGAGGTCGGGGACGGCGAGGGCGTTGTGGACGGGATACTTCCGAGAAGGAACATGTTCATTCGTCCCCCGGTGGCGAATATAGATAAGCTCGTTATAATCGCCGCAAACGTCATTCCGGTGACGGACCCGTTTTTGATAGACCGAATGGCGGCAATAGCGGGGCACGCCGGGGCGGAGGTCGTCATATGCCTCAATAAGTGCGACCTTGACAGGGCCGACAGGCTTTTTGACATATACTCCTCCTCAGGCTTTCACACCGTACGCGCCAGCGCCGTCACGGGGGAGGGGATAGAGGAGCTCAAAAGCGCCCTCAAAGGACATTTCAGCGTCTTCACCGGCAACTCCGGCGTGGGAAAATCCAGCATCTTAAACGCCATAGACCCGTCATTTCAGATACCCGTGGGGGACGTGAGCGTGAAGCTGGGCCGGGGCCGCCACACGACGAGGCACGTGGAGATATTTCGTACACCAGATAACGCCCTCATCGCCGACACGCCGGGCTTTTCGGCCTTCGACCTTGAAAAAATGGAGCTCACCTCGCCTGAGGAGCTCCAGTACGCCTTTCGGGAGTTTTCCCCATATATCGGCGAATGCCGATTCGTGGGCTGCTCCCACGTTAAGGAGAAGGGCTGCGCGGTGCTTGAGGCCGTAAAAAGCGGCGCTATAAATCCCTCCCGGCATAAAAGCTACGTCAGGCTATATGAACAGCTGAGCTCAATAAATGAGTGGGAGCGAAAATAGAATAATAAATAATGGACGCGCCAAAATTACCGGAGCGCCCTTATTTTTTGCCTTCCTTGCGCATATAATGTCCTGATACTTATCCGGGGGTGGGGCTATGAGGAGATACGGCAAGACGATAGGCGGCATAATAGCCTGCGCCGGGGTGCTGGTGGTGCTGTCGCTGGTGCTCCCGACGTCCTTCTGGTGGTTCGTGATGGGGGTTTTCCTCATATGTCTCGGACTGTCCATAAGAAAGCGGTGCTGATAAAAGTTCTAAAACTTGGACAACGCAAATATACTCCTGACAAGAGCCCACGGGCTACTATGAATGTTAGGAGCGAGCAACGGTGAATTTTGACCTTAAGGGTGATAAGCTAAGCTATATGAGACCTGTTTTCAGGCGTCGTTTTGTCCGGGAGGAGACCTGCGAGGCCATAGTTCCCGACGCCCAGCCTGATATTTTGCGGATACTTGACACTGACGGCGTGGTGCTCATGCGCAGTAAGGACTCCGAGGCCGGGCGGGTGACCGTGGCCGGCACGGCGGAGCTCACGGTGCTCTATGTGCCGGAGTCCGGTACGGGGGTGAGGAAGCTATCGGTGAGCGTGCCCTTCTCCGCCAGCGCCGACGGGGCCGACATAACGGCGGACCAGCTCATAACCGCCCGCCTTACGCTGTCCGGCGCGGACGCCAGAACCGTAAATCCAAGGAAAGTGGTGGTCCGGGCGGAGGTAACTTGTGAAGCGGAGCTCTTTTCCGCCGAGAGCGTCTACTGCACGGTCAGTAAGGAGAAAGATGGGGCGTATTTCAAATCTGAAAAGAGCTCCATGACTATCCCGGCGGCGGTGAACGAGAAGACCTTCATTTTTACGGACGAGGCCAAGCTCCCGGCGGGGTCCGAGGAAATAGGGGAGATCATGGAGAGCGTCTGCGAGCTTTGCGTTGAGAGCGCCAAGGCCGTGGGGAGCAAGGCGGTGGTGAAGGGCAACGCGATCACGCGGATACTCTACTGCGGCCGGGACGGGGGACTGCGCACCGAGAGCTTTACAACGCCGTTTTCCCAGATCGTGGACACCGACGCCACCGGGGATATTGAGGATTTTGACGTGAGAATGTGCCTTACGGGGCTCTACGTCAACCTCAACCGCATGAGCGAGGCCGGGACCGAGAGCGTGAGCGTCGAGATACACGCCGTGGCCCAGTGCGTCACGTACAAAAGATGCGTGCTTGAGTTCGTCACCGACGCGTACAGCACGAAAAATCCCATGACGCCGGCTAAGATAAGCTGTGAGCTTCAGCGCCTTGAGGGGCGGGACACCGTGAGCGTGCCGGTGACGGCCTCGGTGCCGGTGGCCGGGAGGGCCATGGACGCCTGCGCTGTCAGCGTCCGCGCGGGACAGTGGGAGCTTGCGGAGAGAGACGGGGGACTTGAATTTACGGCCGTACTGAACGTGTCGGTCATCTACCGTGACGCGGGTGGAGAGCTTATGAGCTCCTCAAGAAGGACGGAGCTTCGCGCACAGATCAAGGGTACGGCGGACACCTCCGTGGAGCTTACGATCGGCGAGCCAACCGCCACAACAGGCGAGGACGCAATAGAAGTAAGGCTCACCGCCCAGCTTGCGCTCATGGAGCTTAGATCGGTGAGCGTGGAGCACATCGAGAGCGTGGATATTGACGAGGAGACGAAGCTCGACGCCGGCGACGGCCCGAACCTCACCGTCACGCGCTCAGGCGGAGGAAGGGACATATGGGACCTTGCGAAGGCGTATCTTTCAACGCCGGAGCTCATTCAGCGGACCAACGGCCTTGAGGGGGAGCCGGAGGAGGGGACGGTACTGCTTATCCCAAGATGCGTGTCGTAACGCAATATGTAATTGCCGGAGGGTCGCCCCTCCGGTAAAGCTTTATTTCTGGTTGTTCTGCTGGTTGTTGTTCTGCTGCTGGTTGTTCTTATTGTTGTTGTTCTGTTGCTGGTTATTTTTATTGTTGTTCTGCTGATTGTTCATTAAACTCACCTCCTGAGGTGATTTTATTATGGACAAAAAAACGAAGAATATACATTGCAAATTTTATCTTGATATGTTATACTTTCAATATCTGCGTATACGGAAGGATGATAAACATATGTCAGGACACTCCAAATGGCATAACATACAAAAGACCAAGGGTGCGGCGGACGCGAAAAGGGCCCAGGCCTTCACCAAGATCGCCCGCGAGATGATCGTGGCGGTGAAGGAGGGCGGCGGCTCCATCGACCCGGCCAACAACTCCCGCCTTGCCACCGTCATAGCCAAGGCCAAGGCCGCCAATATGCCCAACGACAACATAAAGAGGACCCTTGAGAAGGCCGCCGGAAGCGCCGGTGGGGACAACTTCGAGTCCGTCACCTACGAGGGCTATGGCCCTGAGGGCGTGGCGGTCATAGTGGACGCTATGACCGACAACCGCAATCGCACCGCCTCCGAGGTACGCCACCTCTTCGATAAATACGGCGGAAACATGGGCGCCGCCGGGTGCGTCAGCTGGTCCTTTGAAAAAAAGGGCGTCATTGTCATAGATAACGAGGACGAGGATTACGACGAGGACACCGTCATGATGGACGCGCTTGAGGCCGGAGCCGAGGATATGAGCGCCGAGGAGGAGACCTTTGAGGTCTACACCGCCCCCGACGACTTCCCCACCGTCTTGGAGGCGCTGGAGGCCAAAAAGTACAAATTCGTCTCCGCCCAGGTGGAGATGGTCCCCCAGAACTACATCAAGCTCACCGACGAGGACAACATCAAAAAATTCGAGAAGATGCTGGAGCTCATGGACGACAACGACGATATCCAGAACGTCTGGCACAACTGGGACGAGGACTAAAAAAGCATAAGCCCAAAACGAGACCTGAAGAGGGTTCGTTTTGGGCTTAAAATTTATTCAAAAATGGACGTCGGTAATAATGTTGCGTCTCCGGTGCGAATTTAAACCGGGAGGGTTTAGAACCCTCCCCTACGACCATTATGGGAGATTTACCGTCCACCCCGTAGGGGCGGGTCCCAGACCCGCCCGCCTCCCGTCCCGCCCGCAGGCGGTCTCCATCAAACAATTTTCGCGGCGACATGCGCGTCGCGAAAATTACCTCTTGTTTTGCGGAGTGTGCGGCCCTTCGGGCCGTGCGCGGAGCAAAACGGCAGGAAACAGTCGCGAATATGCCCGCAGGCATTTTCGCGACTGTTTCCGCACGCACCCCTTTAAAAAAACGAGGCCCACCGGGCCTCGTTTTTTTAGGTGATCTGGCCTGTAAGCCGGGTTCTGTCGTGGACAGCCATTAATCTACGCCCGCCGTTGCCGGTGGGCTCAAGCCGTTTGGGGGACGGACGGGCCGCCCTTGTGTCCCCGTAGTTGCTCCGGATAGAGTTTACAGCGGTCACGTGTCTCCACGCGCCGGGTGAGCTCTTACCTCGCCTTTCCACCCTTACCGCGTAGCATACGCCTCGCGGCGGTATATCTCTGTTGCACTTGTCCGAGGGTCGCCCCTGGCGGGTGTTACCCGTTATCCTTGCCCTGTGGAGCCCGGACTTTCCTCACGCGCGTTAGCGCCCGCGGCTGTCCGGCCCGGTCA